>NZ_CALNBI010000367.1 GCF_937874145.1 uncultured Chitinophaga sp.
GTAATAGTAATATTTGTTGCTTACTATATCGTTAAAAACATCGGATTTGGCAATCCCAACCAGATCTTCTAACACTTTTCCAAAATCGAAGTCTTTGGTTATCAAAGGAGTAGGTTCAGGAAATCTCATATTTATTCCTAATTTTTATAAAATTAGGAATAATTAGGAGTATAAAGTGCAAAAATTGATAATTCGCTTATTTATCAAACTCAATCATCTCCACCCTGTTCCCAAAAGGATCGCGAAAGAAAGCGCGCTCCCGGCCTTCGATCTTCGATGTATAGGCGATGGCTACCCCCTGGGATTGCAAATAAGATTTCGCGGCTTCGAGGCTTTCCACTTCGAACGCGGGGTGGCGGCCACTGAGGAGCTCGGTCGTCTTGTCTTCCTCCACGAGGTGCAACTGGATGTCGGCGATCTGGTACCAGATGGCGTTGCGGGGGTGTTGACCGGGTATTTCGGTGAGCTGGAGCAATGCTCCGTAGAATCGCCTGGCGGTGGCTTGCTGGCCTGTCGGGATCATAACGGCTACATGGTCGATCTTCGTAAAGCGTATCATCTTCAGCGGGAATTTGTCTGTTTCCCGGCGCAAATATCTGCCAAACCCGGGAAATATCCGCTAAAAGTTTAGCAACCCGCTTTCCCGCGCACACTTCCTGCCGCCAAACCGCTTCGTTACCGGGGAAGTCCTGCGCCGTCACTTGTAACACCATCCCCTCCGGCGCCACATACCGCCGTTGAAAAACATACGCCCATTCGCTGTTATAGGCGCCTTCTCCGGCAAAGCCTTCCTCCCACACCCTGCCGCTGGCGTCACTGATCCTGACAAACACTGCCTTCACCCTAAAATCATCCTCCGCACGGATCAACAGCTTACAACCCTCCCGTCTCACGTTCCCAACCCATGCTACACTTCTTACTACCGGGGCTTTCATGGCATCCCCCAATGCCACGGTATATCCGGCGATGCCCCGCCGCCGGGCCTCAATTGCATACGCTTCCCCCAGCCCCTCCATCGCCTGCGCCGCCTTCGCGTACCGGGCAGCCATCCGGAAGCGGTCGCGGGCCGCCTGCTGGGCAGGGGTAGGCTTGTGCCCGGAGAAATCAGGGTATTTGCACAGCAACGTCTTTCCCCCAAACTGCCTGACCACCACCTGCTTCCCGATCGCGCCGCGCGCGCCCTGCAGCAGGATATTATCATGTACAATCGCCATAATGACCCGAATGTCGGCTATCCGCGGCCGAAAAGACTTGCAGAAAAGGACAAAAAACTTGCAGGAAAGGAGAAAATGACGAATGGAGATCAAAGGAAGAGTGAAGGAAGAGCGAAGGATGAGCGAAGCATGATCCCCATAAAAATAGCCGTCCGGGAAACCGGACGGCCTTTTCCACACGTCTTTACGTTACAGTCAAAGGTATGATTTGACAGCTTCTTATGTAAAAATTCGCTTATAAAACGCTGCGCCTTCGGTGGCCATTTCGTCCGCGTTTCCCGCCAGCGGCCGCCAGATGCAGGCGGCGCGGGCCAGTTCTTCGGAAGGCTCGCCGAACGTTTCCAGCACCACGGCGCCCTGGTACCCGATCTCATCCAGCGCCTGCCGGATGGCGGTCCAGGGGAGGTGCCCCGTGCCCGGGGTGCCCCGGTCGCTTTCGTTGGCCTGCACGTGCAACAGCAACGAGCCGGCTTTACGGATCGCGGCGGGGATATCCTTTTCCTCGATATTGGCGTGGAAAGTGTCGAACGAAAGGCGCAGTGCGGGATGATCCGCTTCGGCGATGAGCGCCAGGGCCTGATCTGTCGTGTTGATCATATCCGTTTCGAAACGGTTCAGCGCTTCCACGCCCAGGAGAATCCCATGGTCGGCGGCGGCTTTGCCGGCGATGCGCAGGTTCTCCAGGCACCAGGCCCGCTCCTGCCGCTTCTGCTCCGCCGGCACGATGCGCGTTTTTCCTACGGCCGAATACAGCGGCCCGCCGAACAGCGGACTGCCCGTTTTCTCCGCCAGCCGGATACATTCCAGGATGTAGTCCAACCCTTCCTTGCGGAAGGCGGCGTTGTCGGACGAGATGTCGCGCCGGGGGCCGAAAGCGCCGCTCAGCGTGATCTGCAGGCCGAGGTCGCGCGTCATGGAAACGAGGAGGTCCCAGTCGATGAGGTCCGCCTGTTCCACCGCCACTTCCACGATATCGTAGCCCGCGGCTTTTATCTTCGGCAACAGGTGGAAGTCCGCCGTTTTAAACGGGGAAGCATACACAAACGTGCTGATGCCGGTCTGGATTACGGGTTTGCTTGTCATCATTCGAAATCAGGAATTTGGATGCGTTTGCCGCCGTTCATGGCCGATTCGTGCGCGCAGATGCCGGCGCAGGTGTAGTTGGCCGCCATGTGTGCGTCTACCGCGGATTCGCGGCCTTCCACGATCGCGGCGAGGAACTCCTGCACCAGGTGCGGGTGCGACCCGCCGTGGCCCGCTCCCTGGAGGAACGATACGTGGTTGGGGTCGTCGATCTTCTCGCGTTTGGTGAAATGCGCGATCTCGGGGATGAGCATGTCGTCGGTATCGGGGCATTCCATCCTGCGGGCATTCTCGCCGCCGTCGAATACGGAATGGCCTTCGTCCTGCAGCTGCTCCCATTCAAACGACATCTTCGTGCCATATACGTCATAGCTCTCCCTGTACTGGCGCACCACGTCGAACAGCGAGCGGGTAGCCTCGGCCACCACGTCGGAATTCTTCAGGGTGAAGGTGGCGGTCTCCACGGCAAAGGGGCTGCCATACCGCGAAGCGAGATCTTCGCTCAGGCGGCCGGAGCCATGGCATACCACGGATTCTGCTTTGGTATTGTTGATCCGCAGCAGCGGCGAGATAGCGTGCGTGCCGTTGAGCATGGGCGGATAACCTTTCCAATATTCGTCCCATCCCGGCATGCTCATATCCTGGATATGCGAACCCCGCACAAACTGGATGCGTCCCAGTTCGCCGGATTCAGCCAGCTTCAGGCCGTACAGGAACTCGCGGGTGTAAAGGGCGGTTTCCATCATCATGTATACTTTACCCGATTTCTTGCGCGCTTCCACGATGGCTTTGCAATCCTCCACGGTCATTGCCATGGGGATGGTGCAGGCGGTGTGTTTACCCGCGTTCAGGCTTGCCAGCGTCATGCGTGCGTGCTCGGGAACGGGGGTTACGATGTGGATGGCGTCTACGTCTGCACGCTTCGGCACGTCTTCGTAATTGGTGAAGATGAGATCGTCGTCGAGGTTGAAACGTTCCTTCAGTTCTTTCAGCGTTTCCGGATTCCTCGTGCAAATGCCCACCCGTTTAATGGCGGGGTGCTTTTGATAAATGGGAATAAATTCCTTTCCGAATCCCATCCCTACAATTACAACCGTGATCTGTTTCATAATATCCTGAATTTTTAAGGTGATGAATTAACGGCGGGCCGCCCATTTTACGGCGTTCCGCAACAGTGTCTGGTACGCTGCCAGCTCATGCGATTTATCGTCGTGCCCCAGCGCCAGGCCCACGATGCGCGATTTCGGATGTTCCACGATGAACACCGCCGGGTGCGTAACCCCTTTGCCATTGCTGCTTTCCGCCAGCACGGTGATTTTGGCGGCGGCGGGGTCGGCGTTGTAGTGATACAACTCATCGTCGAGCGTGAAGCTTTTCGGCACTTTCCGCGTAACGGGGTGCTTGCCTTTGAGGGTTACGGTAAACGGACCGTACTTCTCGTGCGAGCGGCTGCCGCCGCCTACGAGGCGGGCATTGTATTCCGGCCAGTCTTTCCAGTTGTACCAGATGGCCGCATGCGCGAGCACGAGCCCCTTGCCGGCGTCCGCATGGGCGAAGATGGCGTTGCGGGCCGCGGGGTCTTTGATAGGCTGGTTGTTGGCCAGAAGCAGCACGTCCGTTTCGGGAAGCCGGGCCGTGATGGTGGAGGGATCATCGGTGTAGGTGACCTTGGCGAAACCGTCGCGCTCCAGCGTGGCGGCATCTTCCCCTTTATACCAGCGATTGAAGTCATGGGAACCGCCGCCGCCTACAACGAGCACGCGGACCGGGGCTTTCTGCGCGGCCAGCGGCAGAGCGGCCAGTATCAGCGCAAAGGCTAAAAGTTGACGAAAGAATTGTTTGCTGTTCATACCGTTTTATTTAACTACTTGAAGAATTCCGTTCATCCCGCGCCAGTGGCCGGGAAAGGTGCATACGAAAGGATAATCGCCGGGCGTGGCGGGCGCCGTGAAAGTCAGGCTCACCGTTTCGCCGGGATTGAGCAGCCTTGTGGCATGCAGCACTTCCGGCACTTTGGGCACATATTGCAGCTTCGAGGCGTTCGGGTCGCGGACCATCGCATCGGCCGCGGCGCCTACTTTTTCCAGCGTGCCCGGTTTGATGATGAGCAAGTTGTGCTGCATCCCGTCGGGGTTCTCCAGGCGGATCGTCACCTTCTGGCCCGCTTTCACGCTGAGCTTTTTCTTGTCGTACTGCATGATGTCTTTCACCACTTTCAGATCGATCACCAGCGCAGGCGCTGCTACGGCAGCAGGTTTGGGAGCGGACTTGTCGAGCGTAATGGTCACGTTGCGCAGGAACCCATTGAAGCGCTCTTCCGTTCCCCAGCCTTCCGTTCTGGCGGCAAACAGCCCCGGCGCCTTGCCGGAACCTGCCGCTTCGCCGTTTACGCGGAGGCGGATGGCGCCGCTTTTCAGCAATTGCGCTTCTACATCCGCTCTTTCAGGCAATGCTTCGCTGGAAACCGCGCTGTAGGTCTTGCCGGCCTGCACCACGTCCATTTGCAGCTTGCCGCCGCGCACGGCGAGGGTGTAGCCGTTGGTGGCGTCGCCCTGCGACAGGATGGTGCCGGAGGGATTTTTATTATCCCGGGAAGCACCCACCGCAGCCCTGATCGTTATTTCCTTACCATTTACGTCGGGAGCGGCGGGCATGAATCCGCGGGGGTCTAAAGCATAGTCTTCGTGATATAAAGCTTCCGTCAGCTTCTTCGTGAACGCGCCGGGAGCGGTAGCCGCGCCTGCGGCGGACAGAAATCCTTTTTCATGTTGCACCGCCGCCGCCAGCAGGGCTTTGGCGAGGAAGGGGTCTTTCCCGTTCTGCGCCACGGCGCTCATGCGGTATACCGCGGCACCGGCGGCCGAAGAGGCCGGGTATTCCACCAGTTCCTTGATGGCCGCCAGGCGTACCTGGAGATCTTTATCATTGAGAATCCCGCTGCTCAGCAAGGCCGCCTGTCCCTTCGCAGTTTTCGGCAGCACTTCCACCGCCGCTTTCCGGACGCCGGCAGCAGGGTGCTTCAGCGCCGTCACGAACGCCTGGAAAGTAACGGGGTCTTCTGCGAGGCCGAGGCCGTGCAGCGTCCAGAGGGCGTGTACGGCAGGACTGTTCAACCCAACCGCATCCACGCTCCTGTTCGCCGCGATCTTGCGCAGCGAGGGCGCCATGGCCGTCAGTTGCTCCTCCACGATGAGGCGCTGGGCCGTCATCCGCCAGAACATATTTTCGTGCTGCAGGCCTTTGCGCAGCGAGGCCGTGTCTTGCCTGCTGAGGTTTACCGGCACGTAGGGTTTCGCATTTTTGTACACCACGCGGTAGATGCGGCCATGGGATACGTCGCGGTGCTCGCTTTCGAATGCATTGCCTTTTCCGTGGGGCTGTTCGGTGAAGGGAAGGATGGTTTCCCGGGGGGCCTGTTCCTTCACGAACACATTATGCTGGATGATGAAGTTATACCAGTCGGCTACCCAAACCGCGCCATCGGGGCCGGTTTCGGCATGAACGGGGCCAAACCACTCGTCTGAACTGGCCATGAGGTTCCAGCCGTCCTTTTCTTTAAACCCGGCGCCGTCTTTCTCGATCACCGCGTTATGCACGAGGCGCACGGTAGGTTCGTTGATGAACGCCACGCGGTTCCAGTATTCCTTCGGGAAGCTGCGCGCGGTATAAAAATGGTGGCCGGTGGCGGAAGTGAAACCGCCCATCACGTCCACCTGGCGCAGGTTCGGCGTCATGGCATGTACGTCGTAGTGGCCGTCGATCTTCTGCACGGGATCGGCATTGCCCACGTCTATCTTGCGCTGCATGTACCAGAACGGCATGGAATACCAGGCGCTGTGGGTGTTGTTGGCGGTGGAAATGAAGACGTGGTTGTCTTCCGTGAAGCCCAGCCCCCAGGTGTTATTGGACGTGCGGCCGAGGAATTTGAAATCGGAACCGTCGGGTTTGAAGTGATACACGCCCTGCGGGAATTTCTGCCGCTCGCCGTTGATGGTGCCGTCGAAACCGGAGTAACCGGTCACACCCCAGATCTTATTATCGAAGCCGTACTGGAGGTTGGAAGGACCGGCGTGCGTATCCTGTTTGCCCCATCCGGTAAAAATGGTCTCCCGTTTATCGGCCTTATCGTCGCCGTCGGTATCCTGCAGGAACAGGAAATACGGCGCCATCGACACGATCACCCCGCCATTGGCGAAAGCGATGCTGGTGGGGATGTTGAGGCTGTCGGCGAAGATGGTGAACTTATCGGCCCTGCCGTCGCCGTCGGTATCTTCGCATATCTTGATGCGGTCGTTGGCGGTGGAGTCGGTTTCCACGAAATCATTCGGGTAGTCGATGGTTTCCACGATCCAGAGGCGGCCTCTTTCGTCCCAGGCCATGGCGATGGGTTTGGTGATATCGGGTTCCTGCGCGAACAGCCGGATCTCGAATCCCGGGGGCACCTGCGTGAGCTTGTTGGACTCCGCGGGCGGCAGGGCATCCTGGAATTTAGGGACGTTGTAGCGTTTGGTATAATCCGCGATGGTGTCGGAATTATAGATATCGACGTCGGGGATCTTCGCCGCGGCGATGCGGCCCCTGGCTTCTTCCCCGATGGCTTCCATTACGTTGTTGCGGACTTTATCGAGGAAAGCGACCTGTTTCCAGGCGTCGTCGGATTTACCGTCTGACAAAACGATCACGCGCCCTTTGCCCAGGCTCCCGGATTGTTTCGCGAAAGCCGCCGTGCGGAGGCCTTCAGCGCCCTGGTGCAATACGAGCAGCCCTTTCCCTCCTTCCACAAATGCGCGCAGCGCCGCCTGGGATGTAGCCGACGGCGTTTTGGCCGTGCAGTAGATCACCGCGTCGAATGCCGCGAGCCTGGATGGCTGGAGATCGTCCGGCCGCTCGGTGTACGTAATATTGACGCCGCTTTTGAACAGCTTCGTGGCCAGCCAGGTGGCCTGCACGTTACCGCTGCTCCCGACGAACAGGGCTTCCGCCCTTCTCCCTTCCTCATCGCCGGGCGCTGGGGCCCAGGCGGAGATAATTCCTGTCAGTAGTATTATCAGAATTCTTTTCATGACGTCATGTGTTTGTTGATTGATTGCCTTCCGCCGGTGGTAGCAATACCGGCCTGTATCCTCCCCTCCTCCTGAACCACAAAATCATCCCCACATAGCAGATCAGCATGATGACGGGAAAAACGGATACGGTACGGAGGGCGTCTTTCTTGGCGCCTTCGCGGACGCCCTGGATGGTTTCTTTCGCTTCTTCCGGCGCGGTTTCGAGCCGGGCGTTGTCGAGCACGCGGTATTCGCCGAAAAGGCTTTTCCTTTCCTGGGTGAGATAAGTGGCATGCAGCGCGGTCTGGTTCTCAGCGTCGTAACGCACGAGGTTATGGTCCAGCTGTTTGTCCTGTACAAATCCCAGGATCACGGCGCCTATCACGCCTACGCCCACCTGCCCCACGGCCCCTGTGAAGTTCAGGGCGAGCACGCCGCCTTTGGGAAACTGTTCAGCGACCACGCCGAGCATCGTCCCCCATAAAAATGTCTTTCCGAGCGCGTACACCGTTGCCGCCACGAGGATCATTATGCCGGACGACCACGAAAGGAAGTTCAGCCCCGCAAACGCGATGGCCGCGCTTACCGCCAGCAGCGACAGCGGCGAAAAACGATGGCAGATCGGGCCGGCGTAAAAGCGCAGCACGGCCATGATCACCGAAGTATAAATGAGCACCCATCCGCCCTGCAGGCCCATTTTGGCCATTTCAGGCGTCATGAGGTCGGTGATCCAGCTGTCGGTACCGAGTTCCGTAGTGGCCAGCAGTACCATCACCAGCAATAAGAGAATGAACATCGGCCTGCCCCACGAGCGCACCACGAACCCCGCCGCGATGGTGATACCGGCCGTCACGGCGATCTTCCCCGTCAGCGACCAGTTCAGCAAACTGCCTGCCTGGAAAACGCACAGCGACACGATGAGCAATATTCCGAGGATCCCCACTTCCTTCACCATATCCAGGTACGACACGCCGGCCTGCACCCTTTCGCTCACCGGGAACTTCTTCCCCGCGATCATCCATCCATACGCCACTACCGGCAACAAAATGCAGCCGATCATGATTTCCCAGCGAACCTGGAAATGGATCAGCGCGATCCCCAGCAACCCGGCCAGCACCATCCCGGCCGGCCATCCGGCATGCAGGATATTGAGCCACTTGGTTTTTTCCCGCGGGTACATGGTAGCTACCACGGGGTTCACCACCGCTTCCGCCGCGCCGTTGCCCAGCGCGAAGAGCAGCGTCCCGAAATACAGCATCCAGTAGCCTGTGGCCATGATGGTGAGCACCACCGACGCACAATGGCAGGCGAATGCGAAGAGCATCGCGGATTTGTATCCTACTTTGTCGATTACGAGACTGAACAGCACGATGCTGATGCCGAAAGGCCAGAAGCTCACACCGAAAATCTCTCCCTGCTGGGTTTTACTAAGGCCGAACTGCATGCCCCATCCGTCCATGAGGAAGGAGCGGAAAACGAACCCGAAAGCGGAGGCTACCAGCACCGTAAAACAGCCCCAAAAGAGCAAACGGCGGTCCCTGCCGCCCAGGTCCGCCGCAACCGGTGAGGGCTGCGGCGGGGCGGTTGAAATCATATCCATACTTGAAGTTTTTTAGTGTCTGCCTGCTATTTGCCCAGCGTCAACCGCCGGATGAGCGCCGTTTCCGAAGGATCGTAAGGGCGCCCGTCCGGGCGGAAGATGTCATGGAACCACACCTTCGGCTCGGAGCCGTCTTTCATGGGCGTGTCCCAGGCGTAAATGGTGTTCGATTTGCCCTGCACCAGGCCCCAGTTTACGGCGATGATACCGCGTTCCTTTAGTCCCGGAAGGGAATTGGCGAAATGGCTGTTGCGGGTGCGGGCCATGTACTCTGTGCACACCAGCGGCTTGCCCGTTGCCTTGAGCAGCGAGTCGGCCACGATGAGGTGCCTGTCTGTGTAGTCGTGGTATGTGATAACGTCGGAGTTTTCCAACTGGAATTTGGTAAGGTTCTTCAGGCTGAAATTCCATACGCCCACGCTCAGCGGCTGGCTCGGGTTAACGGTGCGGCCCCAGCGGAAAACGTTCTGCAGCAGGGGCATCGACTTATCTCCCCAGCCGGAGTTGCCGGGCTCATTGTAGAGGTCCCACAGGAGGATGCGCTTGTCTTTGGCAAAAGTCTTCAGCACGTCTTTCGTGTACGCTTCCAGCGTGGCCATCAGCGAGGGATCGTCGTGAAGGAGCTTCCCCGGGTCCTGCACCCAGCCCGAGTTATGGATACCCGGTTTGGGCGCAGGCTGTGGCCCCGCGGCGTATGTGTTGTTCCAGCAGTCGTCGAAAATCACGAAGATCGTGCGTATGTTGTAGCGGTCTGCGATGGACAGGTAGGTCTTCATGCGTTGCTTGAAGCCTTCCTTGTCCTCTTTCCAGGCGAGGTGATGGAGATATACGCGCATCACCCGCATCCCGATACCGGCGGCGTAGCCAAGGTCCCGCGAGATGGTAGCCGTGTCGAACGATTCCGCCTGCCACATTTCCAGCTGGTTGATGGCCGTTGCCGGGTAAAAATTGGCGCCCGCCATCCAGGGCGTCTGCTTATGCCATTTCCAGGCCTGTTCTTTCGACCACACGGGCCTTTCCTGTTGCGCCTTCGCCGGCATCGCAAATGCTGCCAGGCATATCAGCCAAACATGCACAATCTGTCTTTTCATAATACTCGTTTAAAAAAATATCAAAGGTTGATCCTGGTGACAGGAGAAAATATCATGTCTTCCACCCCCTGCAGCTTCAACCCTACCCTGGCGTAGATGTAGGACTGCGCGGGCACCAGCGCCGGAACGGTCACTTCCATCGAAATATTCGCGGGATCGGTGATGGCGCCGCCGCCGCGTTGCGAGGAAGCGATACTGTAATCGCCGCCGGCGGATACGAAAGCGGTTTTGTTGATGTACAGGTTCACGCGCTCTACGTTCTTCCCGTCTGCACCGGTCACGATCTTTTCAAGTCCGAATGTAGCGGTCACCTTGTTGGCCGCCGCCGCCATCTGCACGTTGCGGATCATGTAGAAGGGCGTCACTTCCAGGTCGAGCTGCTGATCGCCTTTCATCTGCACGGTAATGGAATCAGGCTGGCCGTTGGGTTGCTTTTTCCAGAGGAAAGGCCCTTGCCCGTTGGGTATGGTGAGTTTGTACTCGCCTTCGAACAGGAGCACCGAAAAACTGCCCTCCTGCGTGAAAGTTGTGTTGGACACGGGGCCCACCTTCCCGAAGCCGAACTGGTACAGCTGGAACGGCACCTGGTTGAACTCCCCGGGGATCCCCTCGCCCTGGTACACCAGCCTGCCGTGCAGGCGCGCCTGGGGCGGATCGAAGTTGTCTTTCTTGCACGACGCGCCCAGCAGGGCCACCAGGGGAAGGATATATGAACAAAGTTTTTTCATGATCGGAGAATTTTAAGTTTAGTCCTGATTCGGGTTGGGAACGATTTTCGGGTTGTTGGACCGGATGTCGTTATTGATGAACGAATAGTAGTTGCCGAGCCGGAAGCGGTTGGTACCCGTCACCAACGGCGATTTGATGATGCGATAAATCCATTTGCCATGGGTGGGGCTGCCGGGATTGTGCACTTTATACGGCCAAAGCGAGAACGGCTGTGTATTGTGCTTATTGGGCGAACCGATATTGCTCAGCAGGTCGGCCTCGTTCATGGAAACGCCATCCCACACCACATGCGCGTTGCGCCATCTTTTCTGGTCGAACACGATGTGCCCTTCGAACGAAAGCTCCGCCCTCCGTTCATGCATGATCCTGCCCAGGTTGATATCTCCCGCGCCCAGCGCAGTGGTAAGCCCGGCGCGCGCGCGCACCTGGTTCATATATCCCGCGGCAACGCCCGGCTGGTTCAGCTCGAAAGCGGCTTCGGCCGCGTTCAGCAACACTTCTGCGTAGCGGTAACGGATAAAGGGAATTTCGCTGCCCGTACCGCGCGAGCCGGAGCCGGACACAGGATCGAGGTATTTGCGGAGGTAAAAACCGGATTGCGCGGTGTGCTCCTTGCCATGGATGGGCCCGTCGTACCCTACCACCTGCACCGGCTGCGTCTGGCCGGGAAGGGTTTTCTGGGAACCGCGGTCGTCGCCGGTCACTACCGAACCGTCTGCCAGCACGTAGCCGGCCCAGATATCCACCTGGCGGCGCTTGAAGAAGGTGCCGGGGAGCATCACGGTGCCGCCGAGGCGCGCATCGCGGCCGGCGAAGATATCGGTCTGGTTATCGTAGTAGATGGGATTGCCGGCGCCGTCTTTCACGGGCAGGGGCTCAAAGGTATTGTCGAGCTTCTCGAAGGATTGCACGAGGTTCAGCGAAGGATTGATCCGGCCGCCTTCTTCCTCTTCCGCGCCGAAACGGGGCTGGTTTACCTGCGTGAAGCCGTGCACCTTGCCGCTTTTCAGCTTGAAGTCTTCGATGAAGATGCTTTCCGGGTTTCCTACTTTGTCATAAAACAGCGCCGCGAAATTCTCGGAGAGATCGGCGTTGCGCTGGTACAGCGCGTAGGTGCCGGCGGACCCGCTGATGATGAGCTCCGCGGCGGTGAGGGCTTTCGTGTAATAGTCGTTGGCTTTGTTCGCAGGAATACCCACTTCGCCGTTCGGCAGCGACACGGAGGGCGTCACGTTGCCGTATTTGGCGATGGAACCGGCATATAGCGCCGCGCGGCACTCCATGGCCAGCGCTGCGCCGCGGCTGGCGCGGGATTTCACGTTCACGTCGGCCGGGAGGTCGGGGCGGATGGCCTGCATTTCTGCGATCACGAAATCATACATGGCCGATTCCGTGGCACGCGCATGGCGGAGATAGGTGGGGTCGCCCTTGTAATCCCATACCATGGGCTCCAGGATCAGCGGAACGCCGCCCATCCTTTTCACCATTTCGAAATAGTAGTAAGCGCGGAGGAAACGGCCCTCGGCGCGGAAGCGTTTCTTCTCATCGTCTTTGAGCTTGGTAGCCGCTTCCAGCCTTTGCAGGAAGAGGTTCAGCTCGCGGATGAGGGTGTAGTCCCAGGTGCTCCAGAAGCCGAAATCCCACTGGTTGCGCTCGATGATCGACTTCGGGCCGCCATTCTGCGAAGGGAAGCTCTCGCTGAAATCCGCCATCGACTCCCAGTTCTTCACGGTGGAGAAATCCGTCTGCCGGTTATAGAAATTCGCCAGCATCGACAACACCAGCGCGGGGTCGTTGAATGCCTGTTCGTTATTCAGAATGGCCGTAGGGTCTACGGTGAGGAACTCGCTCTCGGGCTTACATCCTCCCGCAACCATGGACGCCAGTAATATGATGGAAAGTAACTTTTTCATAAACGGATGATTGTTTGGATTAGAATGAAAGACTGCAGCCTACATTAAACACCTTGCTCTGCGGGTATTGCAACCCGTTCGTGTCCGTGATTTCCGGATCGGTGCTGTATTCTTTCATGTTGTCCAGGATAAAAAGGTTGTAGGCGTTCACGTAGAAGCGCGCTTTCTGGATCCTGGCGCGGTTCACCAGCGGCGTGGGCAGCGTATACCCCAGCTCGATGGTACGGGCGCGGAAATAGGTCACGTTGTGGTTCCAGAAGGTGGATGCGCGGTTGTTGCTATGCCCCTGGTCGTTGTAACGCAGCGCGGGATACTTCCCGGCATTCCACTGGCTGTTGCGGTCATAAATATCGGAACGGTGCCAGCGGTCGGTGAAAACCTTGTTCAGATTCCCGTCGTTGATGAAAGGCACTTTCATCTCCCACTCCTGGATCCAGGTGTAGTGCGATGCGCCGGAGAAGTCGGCCACGAAATCGAAGCCTTCATATCCCAGCCCGAGCTGCAGGCCGAAGTTCATGTTGGGCTGCTGGCCGGAGGCCCATCCCATCGGGCGGCGGTCGTTGTCGGTAATCCTGCCGTCGCCGTCCACGTCTTTATAGATGATGTCTCCCGGAAGGAGGCTCCTGTTACCCTTGCCGTCGATATTCACGGGGTAGCTGTTGATCTCTTCCTGGGTCTTGAACTGCCCGATCGCTTCCCATCCCCAGGTAAAGCCCTGCAAACGGCCTTCGGCGGAATTGAAGTAGCGGTCAACGGAGTTGAAGAAAAGCGGGTTGTAAGACGATATGAACTGGCCTCTTGAATAGGAAATATTACCGCCGATGCGATAGCTCAGCTTGCCGGCCTTGTCGTTGTAGCTGATGGAGAAATCCTGCCCGAAACGCTTGTCTTTATTGATGTTTTCATCCGGCAGCGCATAACCCAGCTCAGAGGGCAGCAGGATGTCCTGCTTGCGGCCGCGCAGGCCGTTACGTTTGCGGACGAAGTAATCGAACGCACCATTCAACCTTCCGCCGAGCATGCTGAAGTCGAAGCCTACGTTGGTGATGGAGCTTTCCAGCCAGCTGATGTTGGTGATGGGAACGCCCCTGTCGCGGGCGCCTACCACGGCTACGCCGTCGAGGATCGCGATACCGTCGTTGTAGTTATATCCTTCGTAGTAAGCGAATTCCGCCAGGCCGAGGGCTTCGCCGTCGTCGCCCAGGATACCGTACGAACCGCGGATTTTAAAGTCGGAAAGTATCTTGCCGGTGCCCACCACTTTCTTCATGAAGTTTTCTTCCGTGAGGCGCCATGCACCGGACACGCTGGGGAAATAACCCACGCGCTTGCCGGGCGCGAACAGGTACGAAGCATCGCGGCGCATAAGGCCTTCGATGAAGTACTTGTTGCCGTATTCGTAGTTCAGACGGCCGGCGATACCGGTACGCGTCTGGCGGTTGTCCTGGTCGGTGTAAGTATCAGACGTATTGAAGTAGATCAGCGGCAGCTGGTTCGAAATGGGAACGGCATGGATCCAGTTGCGGAGGCGGTGGTTGTTGATGCGCTCGCTCACCACCATGGCGTTGATCTTGTGGTCGCCGAACTTCCTTTCATAACCGATCCGGATCTGGGAGCTCTGGTTAATCTGCTTCTCCTGGTTGCGCTCGCGCCAGGGGTTGGTGGAACCGCCGGTGCGGGTGTAGGTGTCGTTGGAAGGATTGTATGTATACGTATCGTAGGTGTACTCGTGGTTGTTCAGCACGTTGTCCGCCATGTAATACGAATACAGCCCGGAAATTTTCAGGCCTTCCACAAAAGGCACATCCCACTCCGCGTCGAGGTTCATCTGCAGCTGGCGCCAGTCGCTTTTGAACTTGCCGGCGTATTGCGTGTTCAGGTAACCCCAGTTGGTTTCGTTATGCTTGATGTCGTTCAGGTAAGCGGGGTTGTCGTTGGCGAAGGGGCGCTCCATGGGCGTGTTCCGCAAAATGGCGAAGCGCGCCTGCCAGTAGTCGTCCACACCGGGAACGCCGGGGTTGTCGCGGGTTTCGACGCGGCCGTTGATGCTCGTACCCACGCGCAGGCCGTTGGCCACGCGGGCCGAAACGTTGCTTTGGATGTTGGTACGCGTAAATTTGTATTCACGTCCCAGCACTGAATTCTGGAAAGTGCGCGTGGCGGAAACGTAGTACGTCACTTTATCGGTGCCGCCGGTGAAGTTGAGGTTATACTGGTTCAGCGGTGTATTTTCTTTCACGATGTAATCGCGCCATTTGAAACTTTTATAACCATATTCCGTTCCCTGGCGGTATTTTTCCAGCTCTTCGGGGGTGATGTTGGTGGTGATGGGATTGTCGCCGATGTTGGGAAAACGGTTCATTTCCGCTTCCGCCTTGAGGCTCATATATTGATGCGAATTATCGAGTACGTCGATGAAGCGCGTCCAGCTCTGCCAGCCCCAGTTGGCGTCGAGGTTGATGGAGCTGCGGCTGCCGATGCGGCCTCTTTTGGTTTGCACCACTACCACGCCATTGGCCGCGCGAACGCCGTAAATAGCCGCCGAAGCGTCTTTCAGGAAGGAAATACTTTCGATGTCGTTAGGTGAAATGTTGTTGAATTGACCTTCGTCCTGCTGCACCCCGTCGATCACATACAGCGGGCGGCCGAGGTTACGGATCTGGATGGAAGCGGAAGCGCCGGGGCGGCCGTCGGGCATGCGGAACGATACGCCGGGCACTTTGCCCGCGAGCGTCGTGGAAACCGTGGCCCCTCCGCGCACATTGCCGATATCCTGCGCGGAAACGCTGGAGATCGCGTTGGTAAGGGATTTTTTACGCGCGGCGCCGTACCCTACGATCACCACGTCGGTGAGCTCCGTAGCGGACGACAGCAGCGCCACATTCATAGCGGCCCCTGGTGTGGCGGCGAGCTCCTGGGTACGGAAGCCCACCATGGTAAACACGAGGATGGCGCCGGGTTTTACATTGATGGTGAACTGGCCGTCGGGCTGTGAGAGCGTACCGTTGCGGGTGCCTTTTTCATAAACGGTAACCTGGGGAAGCGGGGAACCGGCACTGTCGCGCACGAAGCCCGAAACTTTCTGCGGGCCCGCCGTCTGGGCGTAGGCCCCTGCCCATGAAAGGCAGAGCAACAGCAGTAACATCAGTTTACTGCGACGAACCGTTGCCACTTTTTGTAGTGCAATGTCGTTCATACGTGAAATGGATTTTGGGTGATTAAAGGATGCTGTTTCGATCCTCCGGCATTGCCGGTTTTTCATACCGTGTTTTTCGACTTAACCATTTAGACGTGTGATGTGCATACCTCCGCAAGCGCAATAGGAGCCCTGTCCGGCCGTGGGACCGGTTTTCGCGGTGGGTAATACTATTGCTGGCTGATATCAGTTTTTCTTCAACGCGATCCAAAGATTGAAAAAACATTCGGCAAGCATTGGCCGATTCATTTCAATTTTTCGCCATTTCGTTTCAATCCGTCTTCTTCCTCCAGGATATTTTTATATTTACGTAGCCTTATAATTCCACTACGTTGCAGTTCATCGGTACCATACTGGCCTTGCTATGCCTTCTCCCGGCCACGCCTTCCCGGGCGCAGCAATACTATTTCCGCGATTACCAGGTGGAAGACGGCCTCTCGCACAACACGGTTTTCTGCGTAGCGCAGGACAAACAGGGATTTATCTGGGCGGGCACCAAAGACGGGCTCAACCGGTTCGACGGGCGCGAGTTCCGCGTCTTCCGCGAAAAACCCGGCGATTCTTCCGCCATCGGCAATAATTTCATTTTTTCTTTGTGTGTAGATGATAACGGGCAGTTATACGCAGGCACCGGCAACGGCCTGTACCGTTACCATGCAGCCACGGAAAGCTTCGAACGCGCGCCCTCGCCCGCCGGGCAGGATGCCAATGCGTTGCGGGCCGACCGGCAGGGGAACCTCTGGTACCTCAGCTGGGGCCACCTTTACCGCTTCAACCCCACCAAAAACATCAGCGAGCCCATTACCGCCGGCTACATCCCCGGCAACCTGAGCGCCCTGCATGTCAGCAAAAAAGGCAGCGTCTGGATCGCCAATGCCCAGGGAGAAATCCGCCGGCTGGGCGATTCCCTGCGCAAATGGGACGTCTGGCGGCAATCCCCCAGACCCCACACCCGACACATCACACACCTGCTCTCCGTGCCCGACGGCCGGCTGCTCGTTGGCACCGCCAACCAGGGCCTTAAACTGCTCGATCCGGAGAAAAACACATACGAAGACCTGGTGACCTGGTCCGACGGCGACGTGGGCGTCTACGTCCGCTTTATCGCCCATCACAGCGGCAGCGAATACTGGATCGCCACGGAATCAGGGATCTATATCGTCAACATCGCCACCAAAACGCATATTAACCTCCGCAAACAATATAATAACCCGTATTCCCTCACGGATAACGCCATTTACTGCCTGCACCAGGACCGCGAAGGCGGTATGTGGGCCAGCAGCTACTTCGGCGGGCTGAATTACTACCCCAAGCAGTACACCTATTTCGAGAAATACTGGCCCGATAACAGCGGGCAAACGCTCAGCGGCAACGCCGTGCGCGAGATCTGCCAGGATAAATACGGGAATATCTGGGCGGGCACGGAGGATAACGGCGTGAACCGGGTGGACGTCCGCACCGGGCGCATCCGGCAATACACGCCCCGTAATAACAGCAGTAAAGCCCTCTCCCACACCAACATCCATGGATTGTATGCCGACGGCAACCAGCTCTGGATCGGCACGCTGGACAAGGGCGTGGATGTGATGGACATCCGGACCGGGCAAACCGTCGCGCATTATTCCGCCGGGCCTGAATCTTTTGGCAGCAACTTCATCTTATATTTTTACCGCACCCGCGATGGAGATATGCTGGTGGGCACCGGCAGCGAACTGGCGCGGTACGACTCCGCGGCACGAAGGTTCCGCCGGGTGGAGGAAGTGCCGCACGCCAGCCAGCGGAGGGCACGTTATGGATGGCCACGTCGGACAACGGCGTGCAATGGTACCGCAAGCATTCCGGCGAGCATGGCATGTACACGCACGATCCGCGGGATTCTTTTTCGCTGTCGGGGAACAATGTGAATACGGTGCTGATCGACAGGGCGCAGCGGATCTGGGCGGGTACGGAAGGGCGCGGGATCTGCCGGCTCGATGGTTCCGGCCGCTGGCGGCGGTACACCACGGAACAGGGGCTGCCCAGCGATTACATTTTCCGGTTGCTGGAAGACCGCCGGGGGATGATCTGGGCCACTACCTCGCGGGGGCTCGTGTGCCTGGAGCCGGAATCCGGCGCGGTGAAGATTTATACTACGAGCCACGGCCTGCTGAACAACCAGTTCAACTACAATTCCGGGTTCCAGGATAAAGACGGCAACATGTACATCGGCTCCGTAAAAGGTATGATACGCTTCAACCCGGATCACTTCCTGCCGGATACTTCCGCCGCGCCCGTATACATCACCGGTATGGAGGTTCGCAACATGACCATGGGGCCGCAGGAAAAACGCGATATCCACTATTCGAAAAAGATCACCCTTCCCTACCATAAGGCTAATTTCAGCATCGCCTTCGCCGCCCTCAGCTTCACGGCGCCGGATATGATTTCGTATGCTTACCGGATGGAAGGGCTCGACAACGACTGGATCTGGATGAAAAGCAACCGGACCGTCTATTTTACCGACCTGAAGCCGGGGCATTACACCTTCCACGTAGCTACCACAGACGCCAACGGGAACCGCCGGCCCGGGGCGGCCATGCTGCAGATCGAGATTACCCCGCCGTTCTGGGCAACGTCGTGGGCCTATTTGTTGTATGCCCTGGCGATCATATCCACCGGGTATTACGCCATCGCGCGGTACCACCGGCAGCAGACGATGAAACAGAAGCGTCGGATGGAAGCCCTGCAGCTCAAAAAAGAAAAGGAATTGTACCAGGCGAAAGTAGATTTCCTCACTAATGTGGCCCACGAGATCAATACGCCGCTGACGCTTATCAAAGGGCCGCTGGAGGAGATCATGGAACACCCCGGCGCGCTGCAGGAAAACAAGCACCACCTGGCCATCATGGAACGGAATACCAACCGGCTCGTGCAGCTCACCAACCAGCTGCTGGATTTCCGGCAGACGGAATCTTCGGGTTTCCGGCTGGACTTCGAGCTGGTAGACCTGCGCAAGATCCTGCTGGAGACGTACGACAACTTCCGCCTTCCCGCGCAGCAGCGAAAACTGCAATTCGACGTGCAGTTGCCGGATGAGGAAGTGCCGGCCTGGGCCGATGAGGAAAGCGTCAACAAAATCTTCAGCAACCTTTTCAGCAATGCGATCAAATACGGGCAGACGAAAGTCGAAGCGAAACTGGAAACAGCCGGCGGCCAGGTGCGCCTGACCGTTGCCAACGACGGCCCCCTGATCCCCGAAGACATGCGGGAACGGATATTCGCCCCCTTCGTGCGGCTGCGGGAAAATGAAAAGCAAAAAGGCACCGGCATCGGCCTGAGCATCTGCCGCTCGCTCACCGCGTTGCACAAAGGCGAACTTTCCGCCACCACCGAAAACGGACTCAACATATTCACCTGGAGCATCCCCGTAGGGACATTCATCAACCTGGAAAATTAAAACCTATGCAACCTGTTATTTTGCTGGCCGACGATAATGAAGAAATCCTGGATTTCGTTTCCTCCATCCTTGAGCCCGAATACCAGATCCTCCGCACCGAGAACGGCCGGGACGCCATCGCGCTCCTGCACCAGGAGAATGTGGACCTCATCATTTCCGATGTGATGATGCCGCTGATGGACGGATTCGAATTGTGCAAAACCGTCAAAACCACCTTCGCCATCAGCCACATCCCCGTGGTGCTGCTCACCGCCAAAAACACGCTGCGCTCTAAAATCGAAGGCCTGGAAACCGGCGCGGACGCCTATATCGAAAAGCCCTTCTCCCCCGCTTTCCTCAAAGTCCAGATCGCCAACCTGCTCAGCAACCGCAATAAAATCCGGCAATACTTCGCCAGCACGCCGCAAGCCCCCATCCAGGCGATGGCGCATACGAGCGAAGACGAATCCTTCCTCAATTCCATCCACCACTTCATCCTGCAGGAACTGGAAAACACCGAGCTCGACGTAGAACACCTTTCGCGCCATGTGAACATGAGCCGGGTGAGCCTTTACCGCAAGATCAAAGCCATTTCCGACCTCACGCCGCATGAGCTCATCAATGTAACCCGCCTCAAGAAAGCCGCCGAACTGCTGGCCAGCCGCAACCTGAAAATCTACGAGGTGGCCATGATGGTCGGCTATAAATCACAGACCCATTTCGGCAAGAATTTCATCAAACAGTTCGGCGTCAGCCCCAGCCAATACATGCAGCAACACCGCGGCATCGTAACCGAATGATCATCCTTTTACAGCTATTATTTATTGTTTTTCGATAAATTTATTTTGATAATCGAAAAACTCGCCCTAGTTTTGTCCCAACAAAAACAAATTCCCCATGCAAGGACAAAGAACTTTTGACATCGTGCGGGTACTGGTCAATGTCGTTTACTATGTAGTGGCGCTGCTGGCGCTGCTGGTGGTGATATTAAAATCCATGGCGCTGGTGATGGGTACGCAGGAACTGACGGATACTTCCCGGCAGCTGACCGTCAATTTCGACGTGAAGGCATTCCCGAAGAAAGACACCCTTCCTCCCCAACTCATTTATGGCAGTTTAAAAAACGCGGCGCTGGAAAAGAAGGAAGATATGTACACCCTTCGCACGACCAGCAGGTCGCCGCTGGGCATTTACAGTTACGTGATGACGCTGCTTGGCGCAATTGCAGTGGTAACCGGGATGGGATGGCTGCGGAAAATCTTCCAGGATTCGTCGCTGAAGGAACCTTTCCGTGCCATCAACGCCATGCGCATCCGCAATATCGGGTTGTTGCTCATTGCGGCAGACGTGGTGCGGCTGATCGGGTATTATATCTTCAACAGGATGACAAACCCGTATTTCACGCCTTACTTCGAACAATATATGGAGGTAGGGAACAGCTTGTGGATGGGATTGCTGCTGCTGGCGCTGGCTGTTGTGTACCGCCGCGGTGTGGAAATTTATAAAGAAAACCAGTTAACGATATAGGTATGGCGATCATCGTGAATCTCGACGTCATGCTTGCCAAACGCAAGATGCAGTTGACGGAATTATCGGAACGGATGGATATTACACTCTCCAACCTGTCCATTCTAAAAACCGGAAAGGCGAAAGCCATCCGGTTCTCTTCTTTGGAAATGATATGCGAAATCCTCGATTGCCAGCCGGGCGACATACTGGAGTATGTCCCCGACCGGCCCGAAGATAAAAAGTAAGGTCAGGACATTGCCTTCCGGAGCATGTCCACGCTTTTGCGGACACCCGTTTCGGCGGCTTCCTTGCCTTCGAATTCAATGGAAATATATCCTTTGTAATTGGCTTCGCGGAGGATGCGGATGATGCGGGGATAATCCAGGTCGAGCGTGTACCACTCACCGCCGCCATAATAGGTTTTGGCCTGTACGAAGCTCGCGTGCGGCGCTACCGTGGCCAGTTTGTCGTAAGGGTTCTCCAGGAAATTGCCCGTATCGAGCAACACGCCCATCCAGGGCGAGTCGATCGCTTTGCGGATGCGGAGCAATCCTTCCGGGGTGGACGTGAGCCCCCAGTGGTTTTCCAGCGCCAGTACCACGCCGCATTGCGCGGCTTTGTCGAGGCACTGCTGAATGCTGTCGATACACCATTTGAACGCATCATCCTCCGTGTAACCGGTAATTGCGGGCTCCACACCGCGGGCGGCCATGAGATCGTCGAACGATTTGATGGTGCCCCAGCGCCCGGAGTTCAGGCGGATGCAGGGAATCCCCATTTTGTACGCCAGTTCGATGCATTTGATGGTATGATCGATATCCTTCTGCCGCTCGGCCGCGTCGGGAGAAACGAAATCCTGGTGGATGGACAGCGACACGAGGTCGACACCGTTTAGGAAGGCATGGCGCTTCAGCTTCTGCAGGTAGGCGTTGTCTTCGCTTTCCATCTGGCGGTGCAGGATATCCACCCCTTCCACGGAAAGCGCTGCGGCTTCGTCGATCACTTTTTCGATGGGTACTTTCGGCGTCCTGAAATGCCAGTAGCTGTACGTGGAAACCGCCAGTTTAAAAGGTTTGGCCGGAGCTGCGGGCGCTGTAGCGGCGGCAATGGCGGAACCGGCGGGGATGGTGAGCATGGCGGCGCTGCCAAGGCTGTTCCGCATAAAATCGCGACGGGAGATAGACATGATTCACTGTTGTTTGGGTTCCCTTCAAAATACACAAATCCCCGGCACGCTGCGGCATTTTTTTTGCTGCGGAAAGACAGATGAATGAAATCCTCCAATCCGTCGAAGCTTTCACCGACAAAGCGCATGGCGATCAGATGCGCAAATATGCGCCGCAGGACCGCTACATCGTCCATCCCATGCGGGTGATGCGGATCTGCCAGGCCTATACGCAATCGCTCCCGGTGCTCGCCGCCGCCATCCTGCACGATGTGCTGGAGGATACGGCCGTTACGAAAGGCGAATTGTCCGCCTTCCTTTCCCACATCATGCCCGCCCGCGACGCTGAGCGCACGTTGCAATTGG
The DNA here is from genome assembly GCF_937874145.1 of uncultured Chitinophaga sp. Classification (GTDB taxonomy): domain Bacteria; phylum Bacteroidota; class Bacteroidia; order Chitinophagales; family Chitinophagaceae; genus Chitinophaga. The sequence goes on from NZ_CALNBI010000367.1 coordinate 22,327, forward strand.
TCGTGGAGCTCACCGATGTGTATGTCAAGAACGCTTACCCTCAATGGAACCGCCGCAAGCGCAAAGCCGCTGAGCTGAAGCGCATCACGCAAAACAGCCCGGAGGCGCAGACCATCAAATACGCGGATATACTGGATAACTGCCAGGGTATGTCGGAGCAGGATACCGACTTCGCCCCCGTATTTCTCCGGGAGTGCCGGCAACTGCTCAAATCCATGGACAAAGGGAACCCGGAGCTTAAACAGCGCGCGGAAACCGTCGTAAGCCAGGAGCTTGTCGCGCTGGAACAAAGGCGCTAACGCACGAAGCTCTCCAGGAATAAACGCCCGAAGCCGGAAGCATCTACCCTGTCTTTAAGGTTCTTTTTCAAGGGATCGTACCGGGCGGGGAACCCGGGAAGGAGGACATGAAAGCGGTATCCGCGAGCCGGGAAACCCTGTTGCCGTCCTGCTGCTGCCCTGCCGCCAGTGTGGCGATCAGGATCAGCAGTGGGGTAAGGATGGATCTTTTATGCATATTGGTCCATATGTTTATGCATGGCAAACATACGCCTCCTTCTGGAAGGCTGCTACCCAATCGCGACTTGACCCATTAAAAAGCTGTTTTGAGTGAAAAAAGTATGCAGATCAGTTTTTTTCCGCGAGGCCTTTCACAGCTTCGAGGGCTTTGGGCCACATGGTGGCGAACATTTCCGCGTACTC
>NZ_CALNBI010000368.1 GCF_937874145.1 uncultured Chitinophaga sp.
TATCTCATCGTGAAAGGTGCCGCTTTCCGCAAAGAAAGCCGCGGCCTGCATTTCAACACCGATTACCCGGCTAAAAGCGAACTGGTTCAGAATATCATATTGTAGGTAAAAGCGAGCGAGGATATGTATTATTTTTTACTGGCATTCTGTTATAGCGTTTCCATCTTGCCGTTGTGGGTGCTTTACCCCATCAGCGACCTGCTGTACCTTTTTGTCTATCATATCCTCGGGTACCGCCGTAAAGTGGTGCTGGGCAATTTACGGCAGGCGTTCCCGGACAAAACGGAGCAGGAGATCCGCCGGATGGCCCGCAGGTATTACCGCAACCTGACGGATATGATCGTGGAAACGATCAAACTGCTGACGATGAGCAAAGCTTCGCTGCAAAAACGTTTCATCTGCGATCTGTCGCCGCTGCATAAACTGCATGCGCAGGGCCGGAGCTGCCAGCTGCATTTGGGGCATAACTTCAATTGGGAGTGGGCGAACCTGTTTTGTATGCAGGGCGTGGATTATCCTTTCCTGGTCGTGTTCATGCCTATCACCAACAAAGCCGTGAACCGGATGTTCCGGCACTTCCGCGAAAAATTCGGCACGATCCTCATACCAGCCAACGACATGCGCAACGGCATGGCGCCCTGGATGGGCAAGCAATACCTCCTGGCGCTGGTGGCCGACCAGAATCCCGGCAACCCGCGCCGCTGTTACTGGTATCCGTTCCTCAATAAAATGACGGCGTTTTACAAAGGGCCCGAAATGAGCGCCCGGCGGAACGATATCCCCGTGGTATTCGTTGATATCCGCAAAAAGAAACGCGGATACTATGAAGCCAAGCTCACCCTCGCATTCGAGCATCCGGCGCAAACGAAGGAAGGCGAGATCACCGAAGCATTCGTCCAATACCTGGAAAAAAACATCCGCGAACAGCCCGAAGTATGGGTCTGGAGCCACCGCCGCTGGAAGCACGAGTGGAAACCGGAGTATGCAGAAGGACATGTGGAATAAAGACATTAAAAAGGGCGCTCCCAGTATCGGAAGCGCCCTTTTGTTTTCCGGAAGCGCCTATGCCGAAGGGATCTTCAGCTTCCAGCCCGGCTGGATCTTGTCCGGGTCCGAGATCTGGTCTTTGTTCGCTTCAAAAATCTTCTGCCAGGTCATACCCGGATATTTCTTTGCGATTTTGCTGAGGTTGTCGCCGGATTGTACTTCATACTCCTGCTCCGCGCCTTCGGCCAGGGAGATGTTCAGCACGAGATCACCCGCCCGCATCTCGGGATCGAGCTTTTCATAAATACCCCAAAGCTGATCCTTCACCGCGCCCGACGGTGCGGTACCCGTTACATACAGCACACCGTTTTGTTCGGCTACCTGCAACCCGGATACGCCGCCGCTGTTGGCCGCCTGGACCAGTTCCGCATATTTTTCCTGTAATGCCATATTGCAAATTTTTTGAGTGATAAATGGATGAACTGCCGCTTATTGAATCGTCAGCTTATTGTTGATCTTCTTCGGCTTCGCTTCCGCTGCGGCCTGCATTACCTTTTTCAGGTCCGCTTTCTTGATGGTGCCGGTTAAGGTTACTTCTCCGTTGGCGATGGTGGCCGTAACACCGGAAATGCTATGCGCGTTCAATGCGGAATCCACGCTGGTTTTCAGCATATCGTCCGGACTGATCACTACCGGGGGAGGTGGCGGAGGAGGAGGTGTCGTCATCACATTGTTGACAACCGACTTGATGCCTTTCACTTCTTTGGCGGTGGTTTCGGCGGCGGATTTGGTGGCATCGTCCATCACTTCGCCGCTGAGTGTGGCAACGCCGCCTTTCACTTCGGCGATCACGCCGGGCGTGGTGGTGGCCAGTTTGTCATTAACTTCTTTCTGAAGTTTGGCATCGCTTGGTTTGCAAGCGTACAGGAATACGCCCAAACCAAGGAGGCAGGCGGCTAACCAGGAATTGCGTTTTTTCATACGATTAAAATTTAAAAGGAATGTGAAGAATTCCTGTCCGTAACCCGGACATTATCCTCAGTTAAAAATTTGATAACCAATATGATAGGTAACTTTCGCCCGATGCGGTGCCGCCCAATGTACCGGCGGATCGCCCTTACTGCTGACGTGCCTGGCTACGGCGGGGATAAACAGGGTATTTATTTTAACAACGCGGGTGCGGAGATGTTTAGATTGGGGAAATTAAAATGATGGGCTTCTGCCCAGCAGATCAAATAATCCAGACTTCTCAAAAAGCAACCGCCCGAACTTCACTTCAGACCATCCCGGTTTGAGCCGGAAGGTGTGCCTCGGCGCTTCGTTTTCTATATCTGCTTCCATATGCAACGCTTCGTACCGGATGTTTGCCAGTCCTGGCCGGATTTCGTGCAGATGGGTGGAAATAATGAACAGGCTGGACGGAAACCGCTGCAACCCCTGAATTGTCTGCAAAATCAGGGCCACGGCTTCTTCGGTATTGGTGCCGCTGAAAAGTTCGTCGAACAGCGCGAAGCAGCGCTTGCCCGTCACGGCATCTTCCACCACGTTTTTGAGGTGGACGATCTCCTGCATATAGTGGCTGAGCCCGGAAGAGATATCATCGGTGACGTTGACGGCCGCCAGAAATGCATCAAAAACCGGGAGCCTGCACTTTTCCGCAGGCACCCCCAGCCCGAGGTGCCCCAGCATCACGCACAAACCGATACTTTTCATGGCGGTCGATTTCCCACCCATATTCGGCCCCGTCAACAACACAATATTCGGGCCGCTGGTAAAATCATTTCTCACCGCCCCGGCCACCAGCGGATGATAAAAACCCTCCAGGCTAACGGGCCCTTCCCGGAACTCCGGGAAACGGAGCCCCTGGGCAACGATCCCTTTCGCCAGCGACCAATACATCTCGAATTCGTAAAATGCCTCCCAAAACTGCTCCAGGTGCTTGCGATGCTTCATGTCCTGCAGTTCTTTCAACAGCATGGAAGCATGAAAGTCGCCAAACCGGTCTTTATGCACGGCCTCCACCCCTCTTTTAATTTTGAGCCGCGATAACACCCGCTGTATCCGGTCCACTTTTTCCTGGAAATCTTCCGGGAATTCGATGCCTTCGGGCAATGGAAAGTAAAATGCTTCCAACCGCTCGAAAAAGAACATCACCTGCACGCTTTTGCCGCGTACGAGCTTCCGGTTGGTGGAAGGGAACATCCTCGCCCATACTCCCGGGAACTCGTAGGCAAAATAATCGGCCTGTGTGGTGAAGGTCTGTACTTCTTCGAAATCATAGCGGGAATACGCAAAATGCTGCAAGTGCTTCCAGTGGCGGATAAACGTTTTTAATACATTCTGCCGGAAAAGGATCTGCGGGAGGGTAAGACCGCCGCCGCGGAAGAAATCTTCCAACAGAAGGCGCGCAGGGCGGCAGCGCGTATGGTCGAAGAGGGAAATGATTTCCCGGGGCATCTGGAAAGTAATGGGCATACGGGATGTTATGCCGGATGGCAGCAAATCCCCTGCCATTCATGAAAAAGCCGGGGCTATAGGGCCCCGGCTCATATAAACTTTAACGTTTCCGTTAGTTCAGTACGTTTTTCTCTTTCTCGATCTCGATGCCTTTTTCATCCTTCATTTTGGCATAACCGCCGGTTACGTTGCGGAGGTTGTGGATGCCTTCCCGTTTCATGAGGGAGCAGGCGATCACGCTGCGGTAGCCGCCCTGGCAATGAACGTAGAGGTTCAGGTGCTCGTCGAGATCGGCCATGGTGCCGGGATCGGTGAGCTCACTGAGCGTGAGGTTCATGGCATCTTTCAGATGGCCGTCGGCGAATTCGGCGGGCTTGCGGACGTCCACGATGAGCAGGTGCTCGTCGTGCGGGATGTCCATCGCCAGCTCGTCGGGGTCCACGGAAATGATCATGTCGATCTTTTCACCGGCTGCTTTCCAGGCGCCGAAACCGCCTTCCAGGTAACCTTCCACCTTGTCGAAACCCACGCGCGCGAGGCGGACGATCGTTTCTTCTTCCTGGCCGGGAGCGGTCACGAGGATCATGGCTTTATCGAAGGGGAGCAGGCTGCCGGCCCATTCCGCGAAGCGGCCTTCCAGCCCGATGCTGATGGAACCGGGCACAAAACCTTCGGTGAAGGTAGTGGCGTTACGGGTATCGAGGATCACGGCGCCGAGGTCGGTTTTCTCTTTAAAAGCCGCTATGGATAAGGGTTGCAGGCTGCGTTCCATGATTTTGTTCATGGTGTCGTAACCTTCCCGGTTAATTTGTGCGTTGATGGGGAAATACTGCGGAGGCGTGCTCAACCCATCGGTTACCTGGCTGATGAAATCGGCCTTGTCGGTAGCGAGGAGCGCGTAGTTGTCGCGTTTCTGCTCACCGATGGTGGAGGTGGTATTGGGACCGAGGTTCTTGCCGCAGGAGGATCCGGGGCCGTGCGCCGGATAAACAATCACGCTGTCCGGCAGGGTCTTGATCTTCGTATTCAGCGATTCGAACAGCATGCCCGCCAGTTCTTCCTTGGTGAGGTTGCCGCTAAAGAGGTCCGGACGGCCCACATCACCTACAAAGAGCGTATCCCCCGTGAAGATGGCGTGCGGCTGGCCCGCTTCATCGATCAGGAGATAGCAGGTGCTT
>NZ_CALNBI010000369.1 GCF_937874145.1 uncultured Chitinophaga sp.
TGATATATAATTTCTTCATCATTATTAGCTGTTACGGGTACTTACTTCGTATGATTCCAGGCGGGCATTTTGGAGCCGTGGCGGCGGAACTGCGGCACCACGCCGCGCTCGAAGTCTTCGGTACTGTTGTTGGTATCCAAATAGATCGGGGTGCCGTCGTCGTTCTTTTGATCCGACACTTTGCGGGCTACGCCCAGCGAGTTGTAAGTGGCGCCCACGTACGTCATCCCGGCATCCAGTACCGAGGGCACGCGCTTGGCGGCGATCATGTTTTCGTTATGCCCTGCTTCCACCGCATCCAGCACATAGCGGATGGGTATTTTGGCGAACACCGTAGTGGAAGCGGATGCGAGGTTACGCGTCTTCAGCGCCGGGTTGTTCACCGGATCGTAGGTTTCGCCTTCCGGTACGCGGAAGATGACATACGCCCCGCCGAAAACAGACACCAGGTATTGCGGCAGCGTTCCCTTGCCGGCGTTGCCGTTGTAGAAAACGTGCTCCATATCGAAGGCAGGCTGATCCGGGAAGTTGGGATTGTTCATGTTGAACTCGAACTCCGAGGCAGAACAGTCGATCGGCGACGTTGGGCTGTACTGCGGCAGCTGGTGGTTGGCCGCGAACTGCGCCATGGAGAAGGATTCCCCGGGCGCCAGCGGGTATTGCGTGCCGTTGCCGGGCACCTTCCAGATGCGTTCCGCGTAAGCGAAATTATTGCCATCTTCCTCCGGCCAGCGGGGCAGCGTAGTAGTGGCCGTTGTAGGCGTGAGGTTCGCGAAGCAGAGGCCGTCGAGGTAGATGGTGTCTGTGGAGTTGTTGTATACTTCGTAGAACTGGTTCCGGAAATAGAACGGCGTAGTACCCGCGAAGAAGATCTCTGAAAACACGAGCGGGCTCACTTTGAGGCCGGCCACATCGATTTCCACGAGCATGTCGTTTTTCGTTACCGGGAAGTTGATCTTCGCGCCGTTGAGGTAATACACGTCGCCATTGGCGTCTTCCACCCTGCCGCTGACGTTGATGCTGTACAGGCCGGGAATCAGCCCGTCCACCGCCGTCACATCCGCGCCCAGCGCATCTTCTTTCCGGAAACCTTCCGTGAAGTTCTCGAACACCACTTTCAGGCCTTCGGTGTTGGTGATGTTGGACATGGTGGATTTGGCTTTCACCCGGATGGTATAGTTGCCTGCTTTCTCCGCATCCAACCCTTCATTTATTTTTTTGCAGCTGCCCGTCAACACCGTTACCAGTACCGCGGCCGCCATGAGCCATGTTGCATTTTTCATGTGCTTGCTGTTAAAGTTTTAACGATAATTCCAGCCCGTAGAAGAAACGGTTGCCCCGTTTCTCGTAAGTGCCCGGAATCCTTTTGGATTCGGCACGCTGGTAGGTCCTGAACATATTGTTGGCGAAGAACGAAACCCGCATGTAATCGGCGATCTCCTTGGAAACGTTGATATTGAAGGTCACGAGCGGCGGCCAGGATTCCTTCACTTCCGTGATGCGGTTCACGTTGCGGAGCAGGTCCTTGAACTCGGGCTCGTCTTTGCGCTTCACGTCGTAATCATACACCTGCCCGTCTTCTTTCGAAATGTATTTCACCGGGATGCTGTCGTTGCCGAAACGCTGGTAATTGCTTTCGTTCCAGATCACCTGCGTGGTGAGCGTAACCACGAAACCGAGGCGCGGAATGTTATGCGTGGCGCGCAACATCGTTACGGCCGACTGGTCATATCTTTTCACCATCCCCGCTTCGTACAGCCCGATATGCGTTCTGTCGGAACCCGCGTTGCCACTGAAGTCGTCGAAGTACGTGTAATCCTTGTTGTAGCTTTCGGTGGTGAGCAGCGCACCGTTCAGCGAGAAGGCGGTGCGGATGGCTTTGAAGCGCCCCAGGTCGAGGTCCATCTCGATTCCTTTGGTGCGGGAGACCAGGTTGTTGGTGGGCATGTAGAACCCGGCAAGCACGTTGTTGCTGGCCGCGAGCTCGTAGATGGGCTGCGACCCGTCGCCCGTACGGCGGTATTCGTTGAACACAACGGGTTTGTAGCCGTAAATCGAGCGGTTCATGGAATATCCGTTATCCATATTCTCCTTATAACCCGTTACGCGCAACGTAGCCTGGTTTACGTTCAGGCGGAAGCCAATCTCGGCCTTTTCGTTCTTCGCGATTTCCAGGTGGGGATTTTCGGTATTGAACACGCGGGTGGTGGTCATGAGCACCTGCTGGCCGACAGGGATATTGCTCACCCCGATCTCGTTGATGTTCACGTATTCGAAATAAGCGTTCTCTGGATGGAGGTACATCACCGAAGGCGCTTTGGCCAGTTTACCGTAAGCACCGTTGATGCTGAATACCTGCGGAACGATCTCCAGGCTGGCGTTCAGGCGGGGCGACAATGCGTTCTGCCCACCCGAGAAGTTATCGAAGCGCAAACCGGCAGATAGCTCGAAACGGCGGCCTGCTATCCGGGTGTTGAAGTTTTCTTCTGCATACAGGCCCACCTGCGTCAATGCGGGGATATCGCTGAAGGCGCGTTTCCGGAAGGTCGAATTAACGGAAGAGAAGCTGCGCATCGGGGGCATCGTGTCGGAGAAGGTTTTACCATCACCGAAGTTCTTGTCGGATTTGAAATCCGCCCCGAGGATCCAGCGGTGGTTGGTAGCGCCGATCTTGTTGAAGAACGTTGCCGACGCCTTGAAGAAGGTGTTCAGTTCTTTACCATTGATATCATAGCGGCCCATATAGGTGCTGGGCAGATAGGTAGCGAAGTAGCCCTGGTCGAGGGGATTGGATGTGTTCAGCTTATTGCCGTCCACATCGAAAATATCTGTTCCGGGTTTGTTGGTGAGGATGCTGCCGTTGTTCGTAGTCATGGAATACGGCGCATTGGCGGAAGTGTTCTGCGTTTCGTAAAAGCTGTTCTTCACCGTATACCCTACCCTGGCCACGTAGTTGATGTTGCGCAGCCACAATTTCTTGTTGACCCGGTAAGTACCGCGGGTATTGAAGATAAACCCGAGGTCTTCGCCGCTGGACGCGGTTTTGGTCACCTGGTCGTCGGGGTTGGCATTGCGCGTATCTTTACCGTACAACAGGTCGAGCGAAGTGGTGGTGGACAGCTGCTTAAAGAAGGTGTTTGAATACATCGCCCTGCCCGTAAACCGGCGGTATTTCAGGTATTGCTGCACGGGATCGTTGGTGTTGTAGGCGTAATCCATCCCGAGGTTCAGCGCACCGTTGCGCTTGCCGAGGTTGAAGCCCTTGTCGGCCGACAACTGGTAAACGTTCGGGTTCGTCCTGCCCTGGATAGTGAGCGGCTGTGCGCCGGCCTTGGTATTAACGATCACCACGCCCGCCGTCACATCCCCGTACTCCACGCCGGGAACGCCGCGGATCACTTCCACGGATTCCACGTTGTTCATGGAGATATTCCGCACGTCGAAGCCCGCGTTGGGCGAAGCGCCCCCGCCGATGGACGCTGACCCGCCGGTGATGCCGGGCGCCAGCGACTGGAGGTTCGCGTTGTTCGACATCGGCGCCCCGTTCATCATGATCGTGGTACCGAATGCGTTCATGTTCTCCGTATTGGAACCGGCGTTGCGGATGTTCAGCTGCTTGGCATTGGTAAGGTCGGGGTTGACGGTCACGCCGCCGGGAATGAGCGCCATTACATCCGCCAGGCTGTTGGCCTGCAGGTGGTCGATGGCCGCGCGGGAGATGCGGGAAGCGGTGCCGTTGCTGCCGGTGGTGGTTTTCGCCGTTACGTTTACTTCCACCAGCCGGAAGTCGGACTGCTGCATGGTAAACTGCAGGTCTTTATCTCCCTGGATCTGCAAAACGGTATCGATCGTCACCTTGCCCAGGAACCTCACCTGCAGGCTGGCGGCGCCTGCGGGCACGTTGGGCAGTTCGAAGCGGCCGCTCCCGTCGGTCTGCGCGATGATGCCGTATGCGGGGATGGAAACCGAAGCGTAATGCAGCGGCCGGCTTTTGGCGGCGCGCGTTTCGTAGACGGTCCCTCCTATCCTGTATGCCTTTTTATCCTGCTGTGCGAGGGCCGTTACCGGGAAAAGTAACATCAATAGGCTCCCCGCATTTACACATCGTGTAAAAGAAAATTTTAATGCCATAAGTTGTTGATTCGTCTTTAGTGACTATGACTATGCCCGCCCATATCCGGCGGATTGATCATGATATGTGCTTTGTAAGTGCCTGCTCCCATCAGCCAGGGCATGCCCGGTTCGGCGGGTTCTGTCGGCAATCCGGTGCTGGCGCCGGTGGCATATGGCATATACACCACATACCGGCGCTGGCCGTCTTTGATCTCGCCGGTCTCCGGCACGAGCGCTTCGTCTTTCCCCCAGTAACCATACATGATGGTGGCTTCTTTAGGCATGAACAGCTTGCCGGATTTGATTTCCGCTTCGCGGGTGGAATCCTTCTGGCGCAGCTTGCCCTGTGCGGTCAGTTCGCGGCCGCGGGCCATGAACGGTTCCAGGCTTTTGGGGTAAGCGTACACGTACACGCCGAACTGTTTGGGGTTCGGGGCCAGGCAGATCATGTCGTTGGTGCCCTGGCGAAGGACGGTCAGCTTCCCGTCGGGCGTATAGCCCAGTACGGTGGCGCTGTCGCGGAATTCCTTCGGGGCTGCCATCACCGCCACGCGGATCTGTACGTCCGCGGGCAGGATGGGTTTGGGCTTCTTTGCCTGCGCCGAGGCCGAAACGGCCAGGAGCGTGCAGGCTATAACATTCAGTAACTTTTTCATCGTCGGTATATATCGTTATCAGAGAAAAATATTCAGGTTCTTGCGGGCCTGCGTTCTCAGCGCCGCCGGATATTTATCGGAGGCAGACACTTCTTTACAGAGCGCCACGATCTCGTCGCGCTTCCAGGAGCGGGGGAACCAGCTGAGGGCTTCCAGGGCGGCCATTTTCACGGCTTCGCTGTTGTCCGCGTCCCGCACGATGGCTACCATCGCGGGCACCGTCTGGTGATAGCGGTAAGCGCGCATCATGGTGATTTCGGAAATGCGGCTCTTGTCGGTCTTGTTTTTGGCCAGGATGGTATCGTTCAGCTGCTTCAGCTTCTTCTCGTTGTAAGCCGCGGCTTTCAGCAGTTCTTCCTTGCTGGACTCGAAGTGCACCATGGTTTCGGGCGTTACCTGCTTGTTGATCTCGCTCACGATGGGCTGCGGGTTCATGAGCGCCAGGGTGGATTTGATCTTGAAGTTGATCCGCTCGGAATGGTAGTCGTTGAGGATCATTTTGACGATGTGGGGCACAAACTCATCGCTGCCGCTTTCGCCCATTTCGTAGAGGGAACGGCGGCGGATGAACTCGAAAGAATCGCCTGTGGCCGCTTTGAGAACGGTGACGAAATCCGCGTTATTGAGTTTCTTCAGCTGCTGGAAGGCCTGCATGCGGGTGGACTCGTAGCCTGAATTGAAGTAGGTTTCCTTCAGCAGGGCGGAATAAGCCGCTTTGTCCATCTTGCCGTCGAGGTGCACGAGCGCCAGCGCCTGGATATCGGCGTCGGGCGTTTGGAGGAGCGATTTCCAGTAAGCGGCGTTGTAATTTCCGGTGATGGCGTCGTTCAGGTCTTTGGGGCCTTTGCCGGTGAAGGCGAAGGTGGGATCGCCCATGATGTGGGTTTCGAGGTAAGCGGTGTGCTTAAACCAGTTGCCCACGCGCACGCCGTGCTGCAGCAGGCCCAGGAGCTCGGTGGCCCAGAGGTCCTGCAATACGCCGATGCTGTTGGCCACTGCCACGATATTGTTGCCGCCGCCGAAGGGATAGTACCCTGCGATGTATTCATCGAGGTGGAAGGAGCCGGTGAGGCAGTTGTCCAGCATCACGAAGCGGGCATTGGGTTTGGCGGCCAGGAACT
>NZ_CALNBI010000370.1 GCF_937874145.1 uncultured Chitinophaga sp.
CCTTGGCGATGCCTACGATTTCGAGGCCTTCGTTGCTGTGGTACCACAATACCTGGTCCCCTTTCTTCATGGAGCGGAGGTTGTTGCGGGCGGCGTAGTTGCGGACACCGTCCCAGAACGTCTGCTTGTCTTTCACGAATTGGTCCCAGGAATATTTGAACGGTTCCGATTTCACTAACCAATATTGCATTCCGAATTGCTTTATGATGCGGGATTACCAGCCACTGGCCAGTACGTCCGCGATGTGCATGATTTTAATGTTCTGTCCGTGTTTGCGGATGTAGCCGTCGAGGTGCATGAGGCAGCTGAGGTCGGTGGAGATGAGGTAATCCGCGCCGGTGTCTGCCGAGTTGTGGACTTTCTGTTCGCCCATGCCGAGGGAGATGGGTTTGAACTTCACGGCGAAGGTGCCGCCGAATCCGCAGCAGGTTTCCGATTCGTTCATTTCGCGCAGTTCCAGTCCTTTCACGTTGGCCAGCAGTTTGCGCGGGCCTTCCTTGATGCCGCATTCGCGCAGGGCGCCGCAGGCGTCGTGGTAGGTGCCAACGCCTTCCAGTGTAGCGCCGAGGTCGGTTACTTTCAGCACGTCTGTCAGGAATTCGGTGAACTCGTACAGGTTTTTGCGGAGCAGCTTCACGTCGTTATGCGCGGCGGAATTATCGAACAGCTTGCCGTAATAGTTGCGCACAAAGCCGGTGCAGGAGCCGCTGGGCGCCACGATATAGTCGTATACGTGGAAGTCTTTGAGAAATTTGGTGGCTACGCTCCGGCACTCATCCTGGTAGCCTGCGTTGAAGGCGGGCTGGCCGCAGCAGGTCTGGTTGGGGTTGTAATGCACGGTGCAGCCCAGTTTCTCCAGGACTTTCACCATATTGAAGGCGGTTTCAGGAAAGAGCTGGTCTACGAAGCACGGTATGAAAAGGTGTACGTTCATGCTGATGGTATCAGTTTGTGTAATGAGCAGTCAAATGTACGGGCTTCCAGCAAATGTTACTGCCGTAAACTTCGCTTTTATCTTGCGCTTTTTGCCAACTGACGTTGAAATCCGATCATCTTCAGTGCGGTGAGCGCGCCCTCCTCTCCTTTATGGCCATGTGCGCCGCCGAGGCGGTCGGTAGCCTGTTCCACGGTGTTAACGGTGAGTACGCCGAAGATGACGGGAACGGGGAGCTCGAGGTTGAGTTGAAGGATACCGTCGGTAACGGCGTTGCAGACATAGTCGAAGTGCGGCGTTTCTCCGCGGATGACGCAGCCGAAGGCGATGATGGCCGAGGGTTGCAGCCCGGTGCCGCGGGTTTGTTCCCAGATTTGTTTGCAGGCGAAGGGCAGCTCGAAGGAGCCGGGCACGATATGGGTGCGATGGTCGATCTTATATTCGTCGAGCGTGCGCTGGCAGCCTGCTACCAGTTCGTTGGTGACGAAATCGTTCCATTCTGTAGATACAATAACAACACTGGCACCTTCCAGTTGAAGAGTGCCAGTGTTGTTGAGTAAAGTCTGATTATGTACGGACATTTCCCGGGTTATTTCACCACGCCCAATCTTGCCAGGTATTTCTCCATTTCACGGCCTTCGTTGGTGCGGGGGTATTTTTGTTTGATTTGTTGGTAAACGGCGATCGCTTCATCAGGTTTGTTGGCTTTTTCAAGGGCCAGGCCTGCGCGCATGAGGTACATGGGCGAAGTGATCTCGTTTTCGGAAGCGCCGGCTTTTTTGTAGTAGCTCACTGCGTCGGCGGCGTTGTTCAGTTCCATGTAAGCGTCGCCGATCAGGCCGTTTGCGATGGAAGATACAACGAGGTCGCCGCTGGAGAACTGCTTCAGCTGGTCGATGCCTTTCTGGTATTCGCCGAGGCGCACATGGCAAACGCCTGCGTAGTAACGGGCGAGGTTACCGGCTTTGGTGCTGCCATATTTGTCGATCACCTGGAGGAAACCGTAGTTGTTGCCGTCGCCGTTGAGCGCTTTGGCCAGGGAATCGGCCGCGAAGAAATTCTGCGCCTGGAAGATGGCTACCTGCGCTTTCTCTTCCGCCGGTGCTTTTACAAAATGCTTGTAGGCGTAATATCCGCCGAAGCCGATCACAAAAGCCAGCACCACGATATTGATGATGTTCTTGTTCTTGCCGTAGAAGTCAGAAGCCCTGTCTGCAGTGGCCTGCAGATCAAAGTCCTGTTTTTTCACCGCCGCTTCGGGCTGTTTGGTGTTTGCTTTATTTTCTGCCATGGTTGTTTGCATAAAATATAATAGGTAGACAGGGAATGGATTAGTCGACGATGAACGGATAGTCTTCCTGGATATAGACATCTTTCAGCAGCTCGTCGTCGGCCGGCCAGGGGCTTTCTTCCGCGAAGGTCACGGATTCTTCCACTTCTGCCTTTACTCTTTCCGCGATCGTATCCAGATCAGCCTGCGTAGCCCATTTGTTTTTCAGCAGCGTTTGCTCAACGATGGTCAGCGGGTCCCTGCCTTTATATTCTTCCACTTCTTCCTTGGTGCGGTATTTAGCCGGGTCGGACATGGAGTGGCCGCGGTAGCGGTATGTTTTGATTTCCAGCAGGGTCGGTCCGCCGCCTTCACGTGCACGGGTTACCGCGCGGGCAATGCCTTCGTGAACGGCTTCGCAGCTCATGCCGTCGATAGAATCGGCCGGCATTTCATAAGCGTCTGCCAGTTTGTAAATGTCGAGTACGTTGGAAGTACGCTCAACGGAAGTACCCATGGCGTAGTGGTTGTTCTCGCAGATGAATACTACGGGAAGTTTCCACAGCATGGCCATGTTGAACGTTTCGTGCAGCATACCCTGGCGGGCGGCGCCGTCGCCGAAGAATGCCAGCACTGCGTTATCGGTGCCCAGGTACTGCTCGGCGAACGCCAAACCCGCACCGGTACCTATCTGCGCGCCCACGATACCGTGACCGCCGAAAAAGCCGTGTTCTTTCGAGAAAAAGTGCATCGATCCGCCTTTGCCTTTGGAGCAGCCGGTAGCTTTACCGTACAGCTCGGCCATGCAGGCCTTCGCAGAAATCCCTTTCGCGATCGCCAATGCGTGGTCGCGGTATGCCGTAATGAATTTATCGCCGGGTTTCGTAGCCGTCATAGCACCTGCCGCGATCGCCTCCTGACCAATGTACAGGTGACAGAAACCGCGTATCTTCTGCATTCCGTATAATTGCCCTGCCTTCTCCTCGAAGCGACGCAGTAACAGCATCAATTCGTACCAGTACAGATATGTCTCTTTGGTGAATTTCGTTTTCACGTCTGTTAAAGTTTGCACTATTTCTAAATTTGTTCGCAAATATAACAGGAAAATCTGCAAATTCAAGCAATTTTGCAGAAGGATGTCTTAACCCCTTGCGGCAGACGGCATTCCGGCAGTTAAATGAATCAGACAGCTTGTTGACATTATCCTCCATAGCACTCACGCAATTCAAGAATTATTCGCACCGCAGCTTCCGGTTCCATTCCCGCATCGTCGGCATCACCGGCCGCAACGGATCGGGCAAAACCAACCTGCTCGACGCCATCTATTATCTCTGTTTCACCAAAAGCTATTTCTCCACCGCCGAAAGCCAGAACGTACAATATACCATGAACGGTTTCCGGCTGGAAGCGCAGCTCCGCCGCCACGCCCAGGACGAAAAGATCGTCTGTACCGTAAAGGACGGTAAAAAGGATATCGCGCTCAACGATGAGCCCTACGACCGCTTTTCCCGGCATATCGGGCATTTCCCCGCCGTCATGATCGCGCCGGATGATGCGGAAATCATCCTCGGCGGCTCGGAAGACCGCCGCAAGTGGCTCGACGGCCTCCTGTCGCAGCTCGTGCCCGGTTACCTCGATCATCTCCTGGCATACCATAAAGTACTCCAGCAGCGCAATTCCCTGCTCAAGACCATGGCTTCCATGATCCACAGCCCCGATCCGCTCCTCGATATCTTCGACGATCAGCTGGTGCAGCACGGGACGCCCGTGTATGAAGCCCGCAAAGCTTTCCTGCCTGCTTTTATCGACCAGGTGCAGGAACGCTACGATTACCTGGCCGGGAGCCACGAAACGGTGGCTTTCCGCTACCAGAGCCAGCTCAACGGGCAATCCCTGGCGCAGCTGTTGGCCCAGTCGCGGCTGCGCGACAAACAGGTGCAGCGCACGACCCAGGGCATCCACCGCGACGACCTGATGTTCCTACTCGACGAACACCCCATGAAAACGAGCGCCTCGCAAGGCCAGCGCAAGAGCTTTTTGTTTGCTCTCAAGCTGGCGCAATACGAGGCGATCCGCGCGCATAAGCGCTTCCCTCCCATCCTGTTGCTGGACGACGTGTTCGAAAAGCTGGACCAGGAAAGGGTTTCCCGGCTGATTCAGCTGGTGCTGCAGCCCGATTACGGGCAGGTCTTCATCACCGATACCCACGGGGAGCGCCTCCGGGAGGCTTTCGCCGCCTGCCCGGACGCCATCCAGCTCATTTCCATGCAGGAAACCTGATTTACGCGCACTAGCGCCGCATCAGGCCGCCGATGAGGGAAATCACGAACAGGACGAGGAAAATGAAGAAGAGGATCTTGGCAATGCCCACGGCGCCCGCCGCGATGCCGCCGAATCCGAATATGGCCGCCACGATGGCGATAATCAGGAATATAACTGCCCAACGTAACATAATAAAGGGTTTTAAAGTGAAACAATGATGTGATATGGAATGTTTGGCAAACATCATTCCATGAATGCAATATGTCATTTTACGCTTCCCGCCTTCCCTTATTCCTGTAGTTTTGCGCAAATTTCACCACACTATGCGGCGCTTTTCGGGTCCCTTGGCATTCATTTTCATTACTTTACTCATCGATTTCATCGGGTTCGGCATCATTGCCCCCGTGGTGCCCAAACTGATCGAACAACTCATCGGCGGCAACGAGAGCGACGCTTCCTGGTACGGCGGGTGGCTTACTTTCGCCTATGCGTTCATGCAATTCTTCTTCGCCCCCATTCTCGGGGGCCTGAGCGATAAATACGGCCGCCGCCCCGTACTGTTGTTGTCGATGGCCGGCATGGGGATCGATTACCTCTTCCTGGCCTTTGCGCCTACGATCTTCTGGTTGTTCGTGGGCCGGATTTTCATCGGTATCACCGGCGCGTCCATGACGGCCGCGCAGGCGTACATCGCCGATATCAGCGCTCCGGAAAAGCGGGCGCAGAACTTCGGGCTGGTAGGTATGGCCGTAGGGATCGGTTTTGTGCTGGGGCCGGTCATCGGCGGCACCGTGTCTGAAGCCTGGGGCCTGAGGGCGCCCTTCTTCCTCACGGCCGGGCTCTCGCTGCTGAACGCCCTCTACGGGTATTTTATCCTCCCGGAATCCCTGAAAATGGAAAACCGCAGGGCCTTCAGCTGGTCGCGCGCCAACCCCTGGGGCGGCCTGCGGCAACTGAAAAACTATCGTAGCATTTACGCACTCCTGGGCGCGGTGGCGCTCATCTTCACAGCGGCCCATGCCATCCAGAGCAACTGGACGTACTACACCATGCACGTATTCAAATGGTCGCAGGCCATGGTAGGCTATTCGCTGTCTTTTGCGGGATTGATGCTGATGATCGTCCAGGGCGGGCTGATCCGTATCGTTTTGCCGAAGATCGGCTACCACCGTGCGGTATATATCGGGTTGATTATTTATGGGGCATCTTTCCTTTTGTTCGCACTGGCCGGGGAAGGATGGATGATGTTCCCCATACTAGGGCTGTACGGTCTGTGGGGCATCTTCGGCCCGAGCCTGCAGGGTATCATCTCCAACCAGGTACCCCCCAACGAACAGGGCGAGCTGCAGGGTACTTTCACCAGCCTGATCAGCATTACCAATATAATCGGTCCCCTGCTGATGACCGGCCTGTTCCATGAATTCACGAAAACAGGCGCCAGGATCTATTTCCCCGCGGCGCCGTTCGCCATGGCCGCTGTGCTCACGCTATTGGGGGCCGTTCTGGCCATCCGGGCCTTCCGGAAGCATACCAAAACGGTTGCCTGATTTATTTGCGGAGCAGGGCGAAAGCATGGTCCCAGGTGCCGGTCCGGAAGCCGTAGGCACACCAGATCACGGCCAGGGACTCCAGGTGGCGGCTCATGGCGATGCCGCCGGTGTCCACAACATCCTTCCAGCCCAGCTGGCCGAGGATGTCGGTCACGGCGAGTTTGGCCAGGTCGTCGTTGCCCGCGATGAACATAGCCGGCGTGCCTTCCGCAAACGAGGGGGCGATCATGCCGTTGTTGCCGATGGAGTTGAGGGCTTTTACGACATGCGCTTCCTGGAGCCAGTTCTGCACCTGCTCCCCGCCCGATTGGGCATTGCCCGCGGAGAGGTGCAGGCGCCCCATGGCATCGGGGCCCTTGCCGTCCAGCGGGTTGGTTACGTCGATCACGATTTTTTTCTTGAAATTCCAGATACCGGCCATCTCGATGGCGGCTTTGGTGCCGGTCCACCCGGTGCAAAGCACCACCACATCTCCGAATGCGGCCGTTTCCGAGTATGTGCCTGCCTGGGCGGCGGGGTGCGCCGTCAGCCAATCCAGCAAGCCTTCCTTTTGCGTGTGCCGGGTACCGATCATCACTTGATGGCCGCGCGCCAGGAATGCGCCGGCCAAAGTCATTCCTACATCGCCGGACCCGAGGATGGCGATCTTCATACCGAACAGGTTTGCTCTATCCTAATTTAAGCAAATCCTGCGGGATTATTGCAGGTAAGCCAGAAAACGCTGCAGCCCCTGGCGTTTGCTCGGCGTGAGCCGGTAGCTGATGTTTTTGGTGTAGTAAACCGTCAGGTCGTAAGGCCCGTACGTGTTTTCCGCAACTACGGCGGGGATGTTGTTCAGCCCGATGGCGTTCGCGTCGTTGAACTGCTGGATGAATTCGATGGGCAGGGGCTTGTTGCTGATCCAGGCCGCGAACACGAAAGGCAGGCTGGTAAACCGGATCCAGTGCTCGGCCAGGTCGAAGATGAACGACGAAATCAGCCGCTGCTGCAGGGCCCTGTCGCCTATGACCAGCCCCGCGTCGGTACCGGTGATGAGGTTTTGGTAATCGCCGGTGGTTTCCACGAATTCGACATCCAGTTTCCAGTATTCGCGTACGAGCACTTTCAGGAGCGCCACGGAAGTGCGGCTCTGGTAGTCAAGGAAAATTCTTTTGATATCTTTCAGGGGTACTTCGCTGAAGAGGCAGACGGAGGCAACGGGGCCTTCTGCGCCGATGCAGAAATCGGAAATGATATGCGATTCCTTCAGTTTCGGGATGATCGCTACGGGAACCAGCCCTACATCCACCGTTCCATCTATCAGCTGTGCGGCTATTTTAGCCGGGTAATCCGCCGTCAGTTCCATGTTCCGCAGTACCGGGTGTTCCCTGAATCCGTATAATAAAGGCTTCGTATTCAGATAACTCACTGCTGCTACTTTTACTTTCCGTTCCAATTTCTGTAATTTTGAGCCTGCTAAATTAAAGTAATTCCCGTAATTACCTGCTTTGGGATAACCGGGGGCTTTATTGACAGGATAATATTAACATGATGCAATTACAAGCTTTAACTGCGATTTCCCCGGTAGACGGGCGTTACAGAGGCCAGCTCGAAGAACTGGCCCCTTATTTTTCCGAATATGCGTTGATCCGTTACCGTGTACAGGTGGAGGTGGAATACTTCATCGCCCTGTCCGAACAGAAGCTGTTCACCCTCCCCAAAGCCAAATTGCCGGCCCTGCGCGCCATCTACCGTGATTTCACCGTGGAGCAGGCGCAGCTGGTGAAAGACACTGAAAAAGTGACCAACCACGACGTGAAAGCCGTGGAATACTTCCTGAAAAACGAGCTGAAGCGCCTCGGGCTGGAAGATAAGCTGGAATGGGTGCATTTCGGCCTCACTTCCCAGGACGTGAACAACACCGCCACGCCCCTGCTCTGGAAAGACGCCATCGAGCACGTATACCTCCCGGCCATCTCCAACCTCATTCTCCACCTGAAGAAGCTGGCGAAAGAATGGAAAGCCGTTCCCATGCTCGCCCGCACCCACGGCCAGCCGGCTTCCCCCACCATCCTGGGCAAGGAGATCCAGGTGTTCGTGGAGCGCCTCGAAGGCCAGATCAAACTCCTCGGCGAGATCCCCTTCGCTGCCAAGTTCGGCGGCGCCACGGGCAATTTCAACGCCCACCACGTGGCCTTCCCGGCCATCAACTGGGAGAAGTTCGGCAACAAGTTCGTGAATAACAACCTTGGCCTGCAGCGCATGCAGTATACCACCCAGATCGAGCACTACGACAATATCGCCGCCCAGTTCGATACCCTCAAGCGCGTGAACAACGTGCTGGTGGATTTCGCCCGCGACGTGTGGACGTACATCTCGATGGATTACTTCAAGCAAAAAATCAAGAAAAACGAAGTGGGCTCCTCCGCCATGCCGCATAAGGTAAACCCGATCGATTTCGAGAACGCCGAAGGCAACCTGGGCATCGCCAATGCCCTGTTCGAGCACCTGGCGGCCAAACTGCCCATCTCCCGCCTCCAGCGCGACCTGACGGATTCCACCGTGCTACGCAACGTGGGCGTACCTTTTGCGCACAGCCTCCTGGCGCTGAAGAGCCTCGAGAAAGGCCTCAACAAGCTGATCCTCAACGCCGCCAAGCTGCACGAAGACCTGGAGCATAACTGGGCCGTAGTGGCGGAAGCCATCCAGACCGTACTGCGCCGCGAAAACTTCCCGCAGCCTTACGAGGCGCTGAAAGAGCTCACGCGCGGCGGGGAAGCGATCACGCAGAAAACGATGCATAAATTCATCGACGGGCTGAAAATCAGCGCTGCGCTGAAAAAAGAGCTGAAAGCCATCACCCCGCATAATTACACCGGTATTCACTAATGCAGGGAAAGGCCGTCATATTGTTCGACGGCGTTTGCCGCTTTTGCAACGGCAGCGTGAATTTCGTGCTGCGCCACGACAAATCTGGCCGTTTCCGCTTCGCTCCCCTGCAATCTGAACCCGGGCAGCGGCTGATGGCGGAACACGGCATCGACCGGGAAAAGACGGATTCGTTCGTGCTGATCGAAGGCGGGAAACCGTACCTGAAGAGCACGGCGGCTTTGCGGGTGGCCCGCGGGCTGGGGTTCCCCTGGAACCTGCTGTGGGCCTTCATGATCGTGCCCGCGTTCATCCGGAATGCCGTCTACGACCGGATCGCCCGGAACCGTTACCGCTGGTTCGGGAAGATGGACGCCTGTATGGTGCCGGATGCGGAGATGCGCAGCAAATTCCTTTAATGGTAATACCCATTCATACTAAGCCCCGTTCCCAATGCAGGAACGGGGCTTTTTCATGAGATGAGGGTAAAAAGAAAGCCCGGCGCGGTGGCCGGGCTTTACATATGTGCAATCTATTGCTTTTGCTTATTGTGCGGGAGCCGGGGGCGCGGCGGGAGCAGCGGGAGCGGGTTTCACTTCCAGCAGTTCCACGTCGAACACCAGGATGCTGTTCGGCTTGATAAAGGGACCGGAGCCGTTCAGGCCGTAAGCCAGGGAAGACGGGATCACGATCGTAGCTTTGGAACCTACTTTCAGCTGAGCCAGCGCATCGTCCCATCCCGGAATCACGCGGCCTTCGCCTACGTTGAATTTCAGGGGCTCCAGCGGCATGCCGGGGCGCAGGGTGCTGTCGGTATTGGAGTCGAACTTGGTGCCGTCGAGCAGCTTGCCGGTGTAGTTCACGCTCACTTCGTCGCCGGCTTTCGCCTGTGCGCCGGTACCAACAACGGTCTCGGCGATATAAACGCCTTTGGGAGACTTGCGGGTGTCCAGGTTATTTTTCTTGATGTATTCAGCGATTTCCTTCTCGTCTTTTTCGTTTTGTTTGGCGGAGGAATATTTGCTTTCTACTACGAATGCCACTTTCATCACATCACCTTTCTTTGCCATGGGGGGCATTTGGGGCATGGAGTCTACCGGCAGCAGGAACACGGCGCTATCGCCTTCGGTCAGCATCGCGAAACCATCCATGAGATCGTACTTGTTCATGGATTTTTGCAGCACCAGCGGCATGCCGGAGGGTGCCTGCTCGCGGGAAGACATCAGCGAGGAGTCGTTCAGGTAGGAAGAGAAGTGAACGAGGATGGTATCACCTTCTTTCAGTTTTTCGCCCTTCCCTTCTTTAGGAACGATGAACTCGATGCCGCCCGGTGTTTTCCTGGGACCGCTTTTACCGCAGCTGGCCAGGGCAAGGCCGCCCAGCGCAACAAGTAACAGATTGTTTGTTTTCATCTTTACGATTGAGTTTATGAGTGTTTCAACCGGTTTATCGGGCCGGTCAAGCTTTTTATTGCAAAATATCTTCGTTTTCGTGCATGGCGCGGATAAAGCGCTGCACGGTGCGGTCAAGCGAATCGGAACTCCTGCCGCCGGAGGCATTGAAATGGCCCCCGCCTTCGAAGTATTTCCGGGCAAAGGTATTTACGTCGAAATTGCCTTTGGAGCGGAAAGACAGCTTTACTTCCGAATTCCGGTCGATGATCAGCGCCGCTAATTTAATGCCTTGGATGGATAAAAGGAAATTTACCAGTCCTTCGGTGTCTCCCGTCTGCAGATCAAACCTTTTCAGGTCGCTGTAAGGGATGGCCATGATGGCCGTATTGGTCTCGTAAAACACTTCCATCCGGTTCAGCAGGCTATGCCCGATGAAGCGGAGGCGGTTTTCGAGGAAATTATCGTAAATGGCCTGGTGGATGTATTCGTGCTCCAGCCCTCTTTCCAGCAAGTCGGCCACCATACGGTGAACGCGGGCGCTGGTGGAGGCGAACCGGAAGGATCCGGTATCGGTCATGGTGCCGGCATAAATGCACTGCGCAATGTCGTTATCGATATAGTGTTCGTCGCCCAGGCGGTAGATGATCTCGTACACAAGCTGAGCGGTAGAGGCCGCGGTGGTGTCGCTCACGCCGAAATCGAACACGGGTTGGGGTTCGAGGTGATGATCGATGAGGACTTTCACGCTTTGCAGCTTTTCCAGGTGTGGTTCCATGTTCCGGGTGCGGCTCATGGCGTTGAAGTCGAGGCAGAAGAGGATCTCGGTGCCATCGAGGGCTTTCATCGCCTTGTCGTTCTGTGATTCGAAATCTACTA
>NZ_CALNBI010000371.1 GCF_937874145.1 uncultured Chitinophaga sp.
ACGCCGGGCCCGATGGCTATTGCGGCGACGAAGACAACGGCCAAACCTCGGCCTGGTACGTGTTCTCCGCCATGGGATTCTATCCCGTGTGCCCCGGCACCGACCAGTACGTGCTCGGCGCGCCGCTGTTCTCCAAAATGACGGTGACCCTGCAAGACGGCAAGCAATTCGTGATCGAAGCGCCGGGCAACGGCAAATCGAATGTGTATACCCAAAACATTACGCTGAACGGGAAACCCCACAACACCAACTGGATCAGCCATTCGGCGATCCAGCAGGGCGGAGTGATGAAAGTGACGATGGGGGCGAATCCTAACAAACAAAGGGGCACAAACGAGTCTGCTTATCCTTATTCATTTACAACAACTGGAAAATAATCAAGATCCTGGAATAGTAGCAATCATTGCTATTTCATTGTTCACTGTAAATTCTGCATCCCGGTTCTCCGGGATGTTTTTTTTGCCCCTTACTTAACGGGCTTTGCACTCATGTGGAATACCAGCGTGCCACCGTCCATGATGTCGGCATGCGTAATGAAACGATCGATCGTACGCCCGTTCAGCACAGCTTTCTTCACATACACGTTTTTCGTTCCCTGGTTCACCGTCTTTACCCGGAAGGTGCGCCCGTTCTCTAGTTGAATATCCGCTGAAACAACCGTGGGGCTGCCCAGCGCGTATTCCGTGGAGCCCGGGCAAACAGGGTAGAAGCCCAGCGCGGTAAAGAGATACCAGGCGCTCATCTGTCCGCAGTCGTCGTTGCCGCCGAGTCCATCCGGCGTAGGTTTGTACATTTTTTCGATGATCATCCGCACGCGTTCCTGCGTTTTCCACGGCGCATCCGTCCAGTTGTAGAGATAGGCGGCGTGATGGGCGGGCTCGTTGCCGTGTACGTAATTGCCGATGATACCTTCGCGGGTGATGTCTTCCGTTTCCGCGAAAAACGCATCGGGGAGGTGCATGGTGAACAGGGAATCGAGATGGCCGGTGAATTGTTTTTTTCCACCCATCAGCCCTATCATTTCCGCCGGTGCGTGCGGCACATACAGGCTGTAGTTCCAGGCGTTCCCTTCAATGTACCCCTGCCCGTGCGTGCTCAGTACATCGAATTCCTTTCGGAAAGTTCCATCGCTCATCCGCGGCCGCATGAAGCCGGTGGAGGCATCGTACACATTACGGTAGTTTTCCGCGCGTTTTGAAAATTCGGCATACAAATCGTTGCGGCCCAGTTTTTTCGCTACCTGCGCGATGCACCAGTCGTCGTAGGCATATTCCAGAGTTTTGGACACGGATGAACTGTTCTTGTCTTCCGGCACATACCCGAGCGCCATGTAATACCCGATGCCGTCGTAGGGCTTGTAACGGGCGGTGGCGGCGCAGGCTTCGAGGGCCTGCATGGCGTCGTACCCTTTAATATTGCCTTTCATGATGGCGTCTGCGATGACCGACACGCTGTGGTAGCCGATCATGCACCAGTTCTCGTTGCCCTGGTGGCTCCATACCGGCAACATTTTGTGGACACTTTGATTATAATGTTCGAGCATCGACCTTACCATATCGGCGTTGCGGGCGGGCTGGAGGATGTTGAAGAGCGGGTGAAGGGCGCGATAGGTGTCCCATAGCGAAAAGGTGCTGTAGTTCGTCCACCCTTCCGCGCGATGGTTGTTCTGGTCGATGCCACGGTATTGGCCGTCAACATCGGCGTAAGTGGTGGGGCCGAGGTAGGTGTGGTAAAGCGCAGTGTAAAAATTGATGAGCCCGTCTTCGTCGTGCATTTCTGCTTTTACTTTAGAGAGCTCGCGGTTCCAGGCGTCGCGGCCCTGGCGGCGGACGGCGTCGAAGTCCCAGCCGGGGTTTTCGGCGCGGAGGTTGTTGACGGCACCTTCGGTGTTCACGGGCGACAGCGCCATTTTGATGGTCACCGCTTCGCCGGGTTGCGCGTCGAAGCCGAACCAGGCGCGGAGCTGGCGGCCGGCCATTTCGGGGAAGTTTTCGGTTTGGTTGAATTTGCGCCAAAAGCCCTTGTACACGTCGCTGGCCATGTTCTGGTGGCCGTACCGGCGGATGGGCCTGGAGAAGGTCATGGCGAAATACAACGTGCGGGTGCGGGCCCAGCCGTTGGTTTGGCGGTACCCGGTGATGAGGGTGTCGTTTTCAACCCGCAGGAACGTCCACACATTCTTGTTTGTGTAGTTATAGAGATTGGCCATGAGGTCGAGGACGATATGGGGGTTATCGCCGGAGGAGAAGGTATACCGGTGCATGCCGGTGCGGTTGGTGGCGGTGAGCTCTGCGGTGATATGATGGTCGTTTAGCAGTACCTTGTAATAGGCGGGTTCGGCGGTTTCGTTTTGATGGGAAAACCGGGAGCGGTACCCGGATTCGGGATGGCCGGCGGTGCCGGGGTTGAGCTGGACTGGGCCATTGGCGGGCATGATGAGGAAATCGCCCAGGTCGGAATGGCCGGTGCCGCTGAAGTGGGTGTGGGAGAACCCGGTGATGGTGGGATCGGCATACTGGTAGCCGGCGCAGTAGCGGTAGACGTCGGGGTTGTATTTCCCGTTCATTTCGTAAGGAATGGTGTCTGTGTCCGGGCTGAGCTGGACCATGCCGAAGGGGACGGTGGCGCCGGGATAGGTGTGGCCCATTTTGGCGGTCCCGATGATGGGCCTGACGTACCGGGCCGGGTCCTGCGCGATGAGGAGACCGGGCGCCAGCAGCGCAATGCATGTGGAGAATAAACGCATATGTATGGAGGAATTGATTAATTCTTTCAAATTTAAATCGTTTTAGCCTTCTTTAATAGTGGTGGAATGGAGATGATTTGTTAGATTTCCGTTTGAATTTTTTTTTTGGATGATACACCCTGCGGGGATGTAAAATCCATCTATTAATATAAGACCCGTTGGCTTATGGCTGAAAATTTAGATCATATACGGCATTTGTACCTCCAGAAACTGGCGGGTACTACGACCCCGAAGGAGGACGCCGAGCTGGAAGCGGCCATGGCGGACCCCCAGATCAAACAGATGTGCGACGAATTGTATGAACTGTACAACTCGCCGGAAATGATTGAGCTGCTGCGGGAGCGGCCTACCAACAAGCGGTGGGACGAGCTGGCCGCGCAGGCCCTGGAAGGGGCGGAGCGGTCGACCCGTACCATTCAGCTGTTTCGTTGGGTGGCTGCGGCGTCCGTGCTGGTGATCGTGGTAACGGTGATGTATTCCCGGTATTTCCATCATCCGCAGCCGGAAATTAAGGAGCTGGCGCGGCTGCAGCCGGAGTTTGCGTCCGACGAGGTGACGATCAACGTTGCCGGTGGCGAGCGGATTGCGCTGCGGCCCAATTCGTCGCGGCTGGTGGCGAACGTGAAGGTGAAGATGGGGGAGGACAAGACGCTCCGGTACGAAGACCCTTCCGGAACGGCCGACGGCTGGAACCAGCTGGAAGTGCCGCAAAGGCTGGATTGCCGGCTGGTATTGTCGGACGGTACCGAGGTATGGCTGAATTCGAAGAGTTCTATCCGTTTTCCTTTCACTTTTTCCGGCGACAGGCGGGAGGTAGAAGTGAGCGGTGAGGCATATTTCAATGTATCTCCTGATGCGGGGAAACCTTTTGTGGTGCAGACGCCGCAGGGGGAAGTGCAGGTATTGGGCACCACGTTCAATGTGAACACGTATGAGCCGGGTAAGGTGGTGACTTCGTTGGTGAGTGGCCGTATCCGTGCGGTGGGCGATGGCGGGACGGCGGAGCTGAAGCCGGGCCAGGAGGCAGTGTGGCGGGAGGATAGGGAGTTGGAGGTGACGGCGTTCGACCAGCGGGAGAAGTTGTCGTGGATGCAGGGGGTGTATTATTTCAAAAATGCTGATTTCCAGGAGATAGCGAAGGCGCTGGAGCGTTGGTATTCGCTGGAGCTGGTGGTGGACAAACCGGAGTTGGCGGCGTATGAGTTTGATGTGAAGCTGGACAAGAACAAGCCGTTGGAGGAGTTTATGGATGTGTTGCGTTTATCGGAGGGAGTTCGTTACCGGATTGAAGGGAAGAAGCTGTATGTATTCTAGTGTATTTCAGGACAATCAGGACCATATATTAATTTTTTCATTATGGAAAATTCATATTTGACGAACAGATTGCAGTTCATCTTCTTGACGGACAACCTGAGTTGGGAGGATTTCGTACACCGGGCCGGGGAGAATGGTTCGAATTTGCGGGAGGAGTTGTTGGATTTGCTGGATGAGTCGAGCGAGTTGCTTTCGCGGATCGGGTACCGGCTGGAGATCGTCAAGGACAGCGAGCATATTCTCTAACTTGTTTGTTAGTAATTCCCTGAGTTAACCATTATATTTGTTTTTGCGGAGTGCATGTTAGGCATGAACCAGGATCCATTGATTAACGCGAGATTAACAACTCGCTTTTTCTTGCATTCTATTTTTTCACTAAATTGAGTGAAGAAAAATTCCGTAATAGCATTTGATTGTACATGGGCTTCTTTTCCCGGGAAAAATTGTAAAAGGGATGAGGGGCCGATGTATTTTAACAATCTAAAAACAAGATGCGTATTATATGTCGGAAGCATCATTCACACCACATGAGCCTTCAGATGCAATGCATCAATTGATCTGTGATTTGTTCGCGCAATATCACAGGGCGTTGGTAACGGAGGCTGCCTACCTGCTGCAGAAGAAGAACCTTGCGGAGGCGGATGATGTGGTGATGGATACATTTGAAGTGATCATCAAGCGCTGCCACCTGGATAAGGTGGAGCCGGAGAAGTATAAAGCATATATATTCAGTGCTGTGCGCAATAATTGTCTCAGTGCGCAGCGGAAAGCGGAGACGGATAAACGGCGGAGGGACCGTTTCGAGGAAACGGAGCCCAGGTTTGAGACGGGAGAGCAACTGGAGCGGTGGGACACGCGCCGAGGGTTGCAGGATGCGATGAATTCTTTGCCGGGGCAACAACGGCTGGCGTTTGAGAAATCGTACCTGGAAGGGAAGCCGCACCGTCAGATCGCCGCAGAGATGGAATTGAAGCTGGAGACCGTGAAGAGCCACATCAAAATCGCGCTAAAGAATTTACGCAATCGCCTCAGGCATTTAAGATAATTGCCCCATGGTAGGGCCTATCAACTACACAAACACGTTAGCATGCTTAGACAAAAGCGAAAATCCTATTTTTGTAAATAGGATTTTTGGTTATTTTATGAGACTAATCCCCGGATTCCTGCATGGAACATCTCCATGTGAAAAGCACCCCGGAGTCTGCTGCCAGAACGAACGACATACAAACAACCAAAATTTGTAAAGACATTCGCATGGGGAATATTGCAGCGATTCTGGTTTATAGCTTTTTCACCTTCACCATGATATTCAGCGTGGCCGGTCCGGCCTGCGCCCAGGAGGGTACTACACCTCCCCAGCAAACGCTTCCCCAGGAGAAGACGTTTACGCTTTCCGGTACTTACAGCATCGAGGAAATATTCGATTTGATGGACAAGGAGACGGGTATATACGTCAACCGGTCGAGCAAGGTCATCGATTTCAGCCAGGAGGTCACCGTATATTTCCGCAAGACCCCGGTTGCGGAAGTGATGGATAAGGTATTGGGGGACCGGCTGGTGGACTGGACGTACCGCGGGGGTAATATCATCCTGTTCAGGAGCCAGCACCCCGTGCGGCTGAATAACGGGGAGCAATTGATCACGGTTACGGGGATGGTGATGGATAACGACGGGGTGGCGTTGCCGGGGGTAACGATTATGGTGAAGGGCGAGAAAAAGGGCGGGGTGACCAACGGCAGCGGTTTCTACAAGATTGAGCGGGTGCATCCGCAATCGGTCCTAATTATCAATTCCATCGGTTTCCTCAGCCGCCAGTACCGCCTCGACGGCGAGCACACGAAGAACTTCATCCTCGAACCCGCCGTTGCCCAGATCGAAGCCGTAGAGGTTACAGCGAACACAGGGTACCAGGTATTGAAGAAGCGCGAGACGCCCGGGGCATATAATGTGATTGATAGTACATTGATAAATAGGGCCGTAAGCCCAAATATTCTCGATCGTTTGGAAGGGATTTCCGGTGGTATTTTAGTAAGCAGAACACCTGGGACGATAAATTGGTTTCCTAAAACTCCCGATGGTGCTGATAATGGATTTTATATTAGAGGTTTCAATACTATTTCACCCAATAGCGTAAATCCTAATCCACTGATAATTTTAGATAATTTCCCTTATGAAGGTAATATAACAAACATCAATCCCAACGATATAGCTTCTATGACTATATTAAAAGATGCAGGGTCTACCAGTATTTGGGGGGCGAGAAGCGGTAATGGCGTAATTGTATTAACAACCAAGACAGGGAAGTATGGAGAGAAAATGAAAATCAATTTTAATGTGAGCATGTCACTTGGATTAAAGCCAAAATTGCATGATGATATTCATTTTATCGAGTCCAAGGATTACATTGAAATTGAAAGAACGCTTTTTTCTCAAGGATTCTATGAGCAAGACATTAATAATACTTTCAACAGACCAGCCATAACTCCTGTTGTAAGTTTATTGCTTAGAAACAGAAACGGGGAACTAAATAATCTTGAGCTCGAAAACCAGCTAAATCAACTTAAGTTGAACGATGTTCGGCGTGATTTCTCAGAACATGCATACCGTAATTCATTCGGAGAGCAATACTCTATTAACATACGTGGAGGAACCAAAGATTTTTCGTACTTCTTATCACTAGGGCACGACAGGGCCAGAACAAAGTTTGTTCGAAACTATCAGAACAGAACTAATGTTGTCTATAATAATATATTCAAACCTGCCAAGAACTTAGAGGTTAATGCTTATATAAATTATACGCAAAACAATTTACAGATTGGTAATAACGTCGCATTCAGAGGTGTTCAAAGTAAAAACGGGAGATCAGGAGAATTATACCCATATGCCTCTTTTACAGATAAGCAAGGGAATAAAGTGCCAGTAGTAAAGGATTATAATACATTGTTTACAGACAGTTTGCACCGACTGGGTTATTTGGATTGGAATTACTACCCATTGGATGAAATAAGTAATAACACGAACAAGAATACGCTTCAAAATCTTATCCTTAAAGCTTCAATTAATTATAAATTTCTGAGATTTTTTCAAGCAAGTTTATCCTACCAGAATCAGCGACAAATTATAAATGGGAACAATTACTATAGCGCTAACTCATACTTCACCAGGGACTTAGTCAATACTTTTTCAAGTTATAATATTGCTACTGGCAGAATAACTCAGCAATTACCAGCTGGTGGGATTATGATTAACGGCGATTATGACTGGAAAGCAAATAATGTGCGGGGGACGCTAGGGGTTAATCGTAATATCAAATCTCATGGTTTCAGGCTTTTAGTTGGTGGGGAAGTCCGTGAACTAGATGCAGAAGGTTCCGAAAGAGCACAGGCAGGCTATAGCGATATCAATGGTACTCCAGTTACAAATTTGAATACAAACATATTGTATCCGTTGACACCAGTCGGACAAGGTAAGTTAAATACGTTTTTAGATTTTGATGGCTCCACCAGCAGTTTTTTAAGTCGTTATATCTCATACTTTTCGGTATTGGAGTATAATTGGGACCAAAGGCTCGAATTAAACCTAATTGCAAGGAGGGATGGAGGGAATTTGTTTGGTGCCAGGACGAATCGGAAGTTTTCGCCATTCTGGGCTATTGCGGGAGGTTGGTCAGTTGATAAGGAAGAGTTCTGGAATGTAGATTTTGTGAATAGATACTACGGGTCTTCATATTTAACAATTAGTAGAAGTCCTGATGTAGATCCGTTAACTGGGCTACCTACTAGTGTGATTCTGAATCCCCCTAATGAAGACTTAAGATGGGAAAAATCAAAGATGCTGAACATTGGTAGTGATTTTTCGCTGTTTCAACAACATCTCGAGGGAAGCTTTGATTTCTTTACAAAGAAAAGTTTTGATTTAATTCAGAGATTCGATGTCGCTCCCCAAACTGGCTTTTCAACTGTTCAACTGAACTCAGCTCGAACGGTTACACGTGGAGGAGAATTGACTCTAAACGGAAATTGGAAGTTCAGTAGAAGTGTTGGGTGGCGTCCAAAACTTAATATTTCATGGATTTCCGATAAGCTGTTGGAATACGATCAGAAACCTACACGACAATCCGTAATTCTGTTGGATTCACGAATAGGTATGGTTAGACTACCTGGAAAATCAACAAAAGCCATGTTCAGTTATAAATGGGCTGGATTGGATGCGAAAACTGGGGATCCACAAGGCTATTTGAACGGTGAGGTTAGCAAAAATTACACTGCGATGCTTAATAATTTCCATACTGATTCCCTAGTTTACCATGGTTCCGCTTCTCCTAGAATATTTGGTAATGTCATGAATGATATCACCTATAAAAGGTGGAACTTGTCAGTTAATCTATACTACCGTTTTAAATACTACTTTCGAAAACCCGGATTGCCAATAAATTATTCGGATTTATTGAAGGGACCTCATCAAGACTTTTCGAAAAGTTGGAGAATGGCTGGTGATGAACGATACACCAATGTTCCATCAGTTAGTGTAGCGTATAATGATCTGCGTAATCAGTTTTATCAAAGATCGGAGGTATTGGTAGAGAAAGCTGATAATATTAGACTCCAAGATATCCGATTATCTTATACGGTAACGAACACTAAAGAGATATCTAAAGTAAAACAAATTGAACTTTATTCTTATTTAAGTAATGTTGGTATTATCTGGCGCGCCAACAAATTGGGATTGGATCCAGATTTACAATATACCGCAGTTTTGGAGAGTTATCGTATAAGACCTACCATTTCTATTGGTGCTATATTAAAATTATAGTCATGAGAATCACAGCTAAAATTTCAGTTGTAATACCTGCAATTCTTCTAATTTTATTGAGCTGTAATAAGCAAAATGAATGGCTTGATGAACCGAGGAAAAAGGAGGAGTTAACAATCAAGTCTGTCAAGGATATGCAGGAATTGTTGAATAACACTACAATTTTCAATACATCCATGCCTGCAATTGGGCTCATAGGTTGTGATAATATTTTGGTTAAGGATTCGGAATTGGGCCGTGTCAATGTAATTGAGAAGAATGCATATTTATGGACAAAGGACATATACGAAGGACAAATTTCAACTGATTATTTTACTGCATATAAAGGCATCGTTTATGCTAATGTTGTTTTGGAATCCTTAAAAAATTTGAAGATCGAAAGTAATGATCCAGCATCATACAGGCAAATATCAGGACAAGCTTGCTTTTATAGAGCATACATGTATAGCGAGCTTGTGAATTTGTTTTGCAAGGCATATAACTCTGCTACTGCGAATACTGATAAGGGGATTTGTATTAAGCGGAGTTCTGACGTTAATCAAATAGTACAGCGGTCCAGTGTTCTGGAGTGCTATTCGCAAATTTTGGAGGATGCGACTACTGCATCATCCTTGTTGGGAAAGACGGGTTTATTTACAACACAGCCAACAAAACTATCGGCTTGGGGATTGTTAGCCCGGGTTTACTTAAGTATGAATAATTATGAAAAATCTTTTCAATTTGCAGATTCAGTAGTTAAGAATAATACCCAGCTAATTGATTTTACCTTTTAGATTTCCGAATTTTAAAACTGGAAATTCGGAAGTTTTATTCTATGGCGAAGGCAATGGATATGTTTTGATTTTTCCAAATGAAGTGCCGGGTTATGGCGGTGTTGATACAGCTTTCTATCAATTGTATGATGATAATGATTTAAGAAAAGTGTACTTCTTCAAGAGAATTGATGATTCGTTAATTAAGTTCGTCGGTAGTTATACTGGAAGGGAAAAGAATTTTTCTGGAATTGCTATAAATGAAATCCTATTGATTCGTGCAGAGTGTAATGTAAGATTGGGTAGAATTAACGAAGGACTCAATGATCTAAATAAATTGTTGAGTTATAGATACAAGAGGGGGACTTATGTAGAATATCTGACTTCAGATGCTAATGAGGCTTTGGATATGATATTGCAAGAAAGGCGAAAAGAATTACCATTTACGGGACAAATTAGGTGGCAAGATCTAAGACGGCTTAATTTGGATCCTAGACTTGCCACTTCAATTCAACGTAGGTTTGGCTCTGTGAACTTAATTCTAGCGCCAAATGATCCAAAATATGTTTATCCGTTTCCACAGATTGAAATAGATAAGGCTGGTATTGAGCAAAATTTTAGGTGATTATGGATATGTACTGAGGATAAACGCGGCATTGGGTGCAACTTGAGCCCCATTTGTAAAGCCACTAAAGGAACTGAATGTACAAACGTATGTAAAGTCCTGTCCACCAGTGCAGAACATAGCCGGACTTGAAGCTGCAACATAGTACCAAGTATCATCTTGTGAAATGCCAGGTGCGCAATAGTAAGTTTGGCTGAGTCGTCCCCCATACGCCTGGACACCACCAATAATCAATGCAATTGCGATTAAGCTAATTTTGAGCTTTTTCATAATAATTCTTTTTTTTCTGTGAGAGCAATACGATACTTAGATTTAAAATAGATACAAATACAAGAGGCAGTTGCCTGCCGCTGCAGTTGCTAGCTGATAAAATTAAAGGGAATGGGAAAGTTGGCAAAAACAGTAAAGGAGAAAGCACTGTTGTGTAGATTCAAGACAGCTGCACCGTTGCAGGAGCTGTGTCACTTTGCATTCTATTAATCCGGAGAATGGTATAAATCGTTACGCCAAGAATTACCCCGTTGAAAATTAAATGCTCCGTCCATCCGAAGGCCTTCACAATACCCGCACAACTGCATGGAACGTGCGAAAAGAAATTCAATTGAATCATGCCGATATACACACTGAATACCCCCAGCAACACCGCCCCCATATACAATCCCCACTTCAACGTCCGCGCAGATATCATTAACCCGGCAATAACAAATTCAAGTATGGGCAAGCCCCAGGCCAACGGCTCCGCGAACATATCGTCGAACGGCTGCTCCTTCAACCGGAACCGCCATAAACTGATGTCCGCCAGTTTCACCACCGCGGCATAAATCCAAAATAGAAATAGGAAAAACACTATACCCTCAAGCAACCTCTTTTGCTTCATAGATACCCGGTTTAATTGCTGTTTAGATGCTTGTTTCTCTCGTGATGTAGACATTATTTAGCGTGGCATGAATCGTTCTCAGTCTGATGTGCATTCTCATGCCGTTCATGCTTCTATATGTAAATCTACTCTTCTAATTTTATTTTCCAATATCCGGATCGACAGATTTCTTTGCATTTTTTTCATTCGTACAATCCCGTCACTTCCGAACGTCTATCGGCGCCTGCTGATAATAATGCGAGAATACCCGCGAAAACCCCGCCGCAGAGCCGTATCCCACTTCCCACGCGATCTCCTGGACCGGAAGCCCCGTCTGCGTCAGCAGCCTGCGGGCTTTATCCAGCCGCAGATCCCGGATATAATCGCACAAATGCTGGTGGAACACGCGGTAATACCCGCGCCGCAACTGTGTGGGCTGTACGCCGAAATGCCTCGCCAGGTGGGAAATCGACAGCTTCTTATCGATGTTGTCTGCAATGTAGGATTTCACGCTGTTGAGCGTCTGGTAGTCGTTGTGGTAAACATCCATATCCTCCAGGCGGTATTGAACACCTGCGTTGTCGAGCGTATGGAAGAGCACGTCGAGCAGCAGCACCTGTCGTTTCAGCCGCCAGATATCGCCTTTCAACACCGGCTGGTAGATGCTGAGGAGCTGATCCCGCTGTGGTTGGCCCAGCGGGCCCGAGGGTGGTTGTGCATAGGGCGCCACGATCGACTCCTGGTTCATCAGCGATTGAATGGAAGGGGAGAGGAACAGGAAGAGAAAGCGGTGGCGGCCTTCGGCGAGCGCCAGGCGGTGGCTGTCGGGTTGCAGCCGGAGGATCTGGTAGCTGTCGGCTTCGATGTCCAGCGCGCCGCGGCCACGGGTGAGCAGGCGGGCACTGCCTTCGAGGTTGTAGAGCGCTACCGTGGCGGGTGAAGCGATCCTGACCATGAGCTCCTGCATTTCCAACTGCCGGGATTCGTATAACCATACCTGCAGATGCGGGTCGTGGAAGTATTGGGTGAGCATATCACCGCCAGAACTGCAGTTGTAATGGGCAATGGCTTCATGGATAAGGCTTTCGTAGTATTCCGGGGGGATTTTCATGGTGAACTCATAGTCCGTCCCCTGCAGGATTCCTGCGGATGTTTTCATTGGCATGGATGTACGCGGTTTATTGTAATGAACAGATACGGTGTAGTTGTGCGATACGATAAGCGTGGATGGTATAATGAAATTATCTACTGAAACAATACTTCTACATGAAAGGTTGTGCACCGTCCCGATTTCGGTATGTCACTGGTTCGTCAGCAATCTGGCGGCGATTTCCCTGCTGAAAAGGCGCGTTCGCTGATGGAATGTCTAAAAGTCCGGGTTTGAAATGGCGGTTCCGGTGGATTTGTTCATCCGGCGGACCGGCGTGCGTTGCAGGCGGCGGCGCTCTGTCATCGGCTTTTCAGTTCTCGGTGAACGGTGGGGCGCCGGGGCGGAGCGGGCCGTATCTTGTGCCCAGGCTATCCGTTCAATGCAGAAACCAACCATCAAGCAGGCCGCGGGCCGGTCTTAGTTGCTACTCTATATTGTGCGGACGGGCAATACCCGTTCCCGGAAACAAAAATCAACCTGTCATAACCGCAAGAAAGCAGCCATACCGGGCATCCTTCGGGGGTGCCCTTTTTTTGAAGCTACAGATGGCTGAAAAGATTTATATTTATCCGAATAACCGACGAACCATGAGATCCCGTACATTATTTTTCCTGTGCCCGCTGCTGCTGCTGGCTTTCGTTGCGACGGCCCAGAAAATCGACGTTTCCTCCGGCAAGATCAATGCGCTCAAAGGCATCGATACCTTCCATATCATATATAAATACGATAAACTGATGGTGGGGGATTTGGGGAGAGAAGCGAATTATATCCGCAAGAAAAAAGCCGACGCCGAAAAAAGGGCTCCCGGGAGCGGGTACGCCTGGGAAGAAATGTGGGTTGGCGATAAATCGAAGTTCTACGAGCCCCAGTTCCTGGAATCCCTCCGGAAATTTTCGGAAAAAGAGATAGGCGAGCATCCGGCTACCCGCTATCAGTTGATTTTCAGTTCTATTTATATCGAGCCCGGGCAGTCGGGGATCATCCGGAAGTCCGCCAGGCTGAAGGGCACCGTAACGGTGATGGATACGCAGACCGGAAAAGCGGTCGTGAAAATCCAGATCGATGAGGCGGCAGGCGAAAGCAGCGCGCCCGACAACGGGACCGGCGGCCCCCGCATCGGCGCTGCCTATGCCCGTGCCGGGAAAGAGCTGGGGAACTACCTCCGCCAGCGGCTCGACTAATCCACTTTCTTCAGTTGCCGGCGGATGTTTTCCTTATGCTGGGTGCCCCATTTCCGGAGGGCATCCACCACTTCGCCGAGCGTATTGCTGTAATCGGTGATGCAGTATTCCACAAGCACGGGCGTGGTGTCGTGCACCCGGCGGGTAACGAACCCGTTGAGCTCCAGTTCTTTCAGTTCATGGGAAAGCACCTTCGCCGCGATGCCAGGCACCGTTTTCTGCAATTCGTTGAACCGCTTGTTGCCCGAACTGAGGGCTACGATGATCGGCAGCTTCCATTTGCCGTGCAACACGTACAACGCATCCTGAACCGCAGATAATGCCGTGCAGGTTTCCCATTCTGCCGAAATTGTTTGTAACTTTAACATAGCCCTGTTGCTTTTTAACGACCTCGAAGTACCATTAAACTTACCTCAAAGTA
>NZ_CALNBI010000372.1 GCF_937874145.1 uncultured Chitinophaga sp.
AAGCCTTCTTTAAATCCATGAACCTGTACCTGAAAACCAACGCCTTCAAAGCCACGGAGTCCCACCACTTCCGCCTGGCCGCCGAAGAAGTGACCGGCCAGGACCTGAACTGGTTCTTCAACCAATGGTATTTCGGTAAAGGATACCCCACCCTCGATATCTCCTACGACTACAGCAAGCCCGGATTCGCAGGCGTGACTATCGAGCAAAAAGGTGAGAAGATCTTCGACCTCCCCATCGCGATCGATGTGTACGAAGGCGGTAAAAAGACCCGCCATAAAGTGCGCATCACGGAAAAAACAAGCAATTTCAGCTTCCCCGTGAACGGCAAGCCGGATTTCGTGAATGTGGACGGCGACAAGATACTCATCCTCGAAAAAACCGACCGCCGCAACCTGGCTACGTACGTTTTCCAGTATAAAAATGCCCCTACCTACCGCGACCGCCGCGAGGCGATCGAGGAATGCCTGAAACAGCAGACCGGCAACGCGGATGCCCGCGCTACGGTGATTGCCGCTTTGAAAGACAAGTTCTCAGGCCTCCGCGCCATCGCCATTGCGGGCCTCAAAATGGATAACAACGACGTGAAAGCCGCCGCCCTGCCCGTATTGCTCGACCTCGCGAAGAACGATCCCGCGGCACCGGTGCGCGCCGCTTCGCTCAAGCAGATCAGCAAACTGAAAGATCCCCAGCATACCGCCCTGTTCGAAGCCGCGCTGAAAGACCGCTCCTACCTCGTGGAAGGCGCCGGCCTGGTGGGCCTCGCCGACCTGGACCTGAAGAAAGCATACCCGCTGGCCAAATCCATGGAAAAAGACGCCCGCGGCGCACTCGGCACTGCTATCGCCAATGTGTACGCACAGAACGGCAGCGAGGCGGATGTACCTTATTTCGCCACCAACCTGGCCAACAGCACCGGTCAGGATAAAATCGGCGCCGCGATCCTCTACCTGGGCATCCTCGGGCAGATCGACAATACCGCCCTGGTTACCAAAGGCGTGGACGATGTTACCGACGCGATCACGCAGTTCAACAACAACTGGGTGAACAACTACATCATGAACCTGATGCAGCCCATCGCGAAGAAAAAGCAGGAAAAAGCCGCCGCCTCTTCCGGCGAGCTCCGCAACGAGCTGAGCAAACAAGCCAGTCACATCCTGCAAACCGTTCAGAAGATCAAGGAACAGACGAAGGAAGATTAATATGATGGCGCCGGCTCCGGTTATTGGCCCGGCCGCCGTTGTGTCACTCACTTCTGCTTTTGACAGGCTATTCAGCAGCTCTCCATCCCGGGGAGCTGCTTTTTTTATGGCATTTAACACCCGGCTTTGTTATCTTCAACGCACAAAATTCCACAGCCCGATGCTATCACCCTTGTTACTGGTCTTACTGTCCATACTCCTGCTGATTGCCCTGATCATGTGGGCAAAACTCGACACTTTCATCTCTTTCATCATCGTCAGCATCCTGCTGGCCCTGGCCTGCGGGCTCGACGGTCCCGCCATTGGCAAATCGATAACCGGAGGCATCGGCGCCACCCTGGGCTCGCTCGTCACCATCCTGGGCTTCGGCGCCATGCTGGGCAAGCTGGTGGCCGACAGCGGCGCCGCGCAAAGGATTACCTCTTCCATGATCCGGATATTCGGCATCCCCCGGATTCAATGGGGCATGGCGCTGGCCGGTTTGCTGGTAGGCATTCCCATGTTTTATACCGCGGGCTTCGTGATCGTGGTGCCCCTGATTTTCGCGACGGGCCTTTCCACCAGGTTGCCCCTGCTCTATCTCGGCATCCCCATGATCTCGGCCTTGTCCACCGCTCACGGCTTTTTGCCTCCCCACCCCTCGCCCACGGCCATCAGCCAGCAGCTCGGGGCCGACCTGGGCAAGACGCTCGTGTACGGTCTCATCATCGCCATCCCCACCATCGCCATCGCCGGCCCCCTGTTCGGCAGCACCCTGCGGAAAATGGAGGTGACGCCGGAGCAGGGACTGGTGCAGATCCAACAACGGTCGGACAATGAGCTGCCTGGTCTCGGGATCAGCCTTTTCACCGCATTGCTTCCCCTCATCCTCCTGACCATCACTACCGCCCTCGATCCCTTCATGGCGCCCGGCAGCCCGCTCCGCCCGGCGATTTCCGTAATCGGAGATCCGAATATCGCCATGCTGCTGTCGCTCCTGGTGGCAATCTATTTCCTCGGGCTTCGCCGCGGAACGGGTATGAAATCGCTCATGAAATCCCTCGAAACCGCGTTCAAAGACGTGGCGCCGATCATGCTGATCATCGCCGGCAGCGGTGTTTTCATGCAGGTGATCAAAGACGGAGGGATCAATACCTATATCGGCCAGTCTATGCAAGGGCTCGCCTTATCCCCGCTGGTACTGGGCTGGCTGATCGCCGCGGCGATCCGCGTTTGCGTAGGGTCCGCCACCGTAGCGGGATTGACGACGGTCGGCATCCTGCTCCCCATCATCCAGCAGCAACAGGTGCACCCGGAACTGATGGTGCTTTCCATCGGGGCGGGCAGCCTCATGTTCAGCCATGTGAACGATGGCGGGTTCTGGTTGTTTAAAGAATACTTCAATCTCAGCCTGAAACAGACCTTCGCCACCTGGTCCGTTATGGAAACCATCGTGTCGGTCTGCGGATTGCTCGGCGTGCTCGCCTTGCAGGCGTTTTTATAGCCGGCAATCTGCCGATATTGCAAATAAAATTCCCATAAAATCCAGCATTTATTGCAAAAACTGCAAATTATTTACTTGGAATTGCAAAAAATATTAGGTTAACTTTAAACAAATTTCCTGATGAACGCAGCCGAAAATTTTGCCGTACTGGGCCTGGTCCTGCCACCGCCGCCCGCGCCCAAAGGGGTTTACAAACCCCTGCTGATCGTCGATAAATTCGTCTACGTTTCCGGCCACGGGCCCGTATTGCCAGACGGATCGCTCCTCCACGGCAAAGCCGGGATGGACGTCAACGCCGACGGCGCAAAGCTCGCCGCCCAGCAAGTAGGGCTCACCATCCTCTCCACCCTCGTTTCCCAGCTCGGTTCGCTCAACCGGATCAAAAGGGTCATTAAAATCCTTGGAATGGTGAACGCCACGCCGGAATTCGGCACTCATCCGCACGTCATCAACGGCTGCAGCGAATTGTTCGTCAAAGTCTGGGGGCCAGACAACGGCGTCGGCGTCAGGAGCGCCGTAGGCATGGGTTCCCTTCCCGACAACATCACCGTAGAAATCGAAGCTATTTTTGAATTATCAGATTAAATCATACATGCAACCTGTTATTTCCACGGCGGCGCTCCCTTCCCCGGCGCTGCTCGTCTTTCCCGAACGCATTTCCGAAAATATCCGCCTGATGATCCGCATGGCTGGGGGGCCCGGACGGCTTATGCCCCATGTCAAGACCCATAAAATGGCGCCGGTGGTACGGATGCAACTCGACCAGGGCATCCGCCGCTTCAAGTGCGCCACGCTGGCCGAAGCCCGCATGCTCGCCGAAACGGGCGCGCCCGACATCCTGCTGGCCTACCAGCTCAACGCCCCCATGGCCCAGGCTTTCGTGGAACTTCAGCAGCAGTATCCCGCGTCGCGCTTTGCTTCGCTGGCCGACAATACCGCCTCCGCCCGGCTTATGAACGATTTGCATGCGCCCCTCGGCACCAAAGCACGCCTGTACATCGATATCGACGACGGCATGCGCCGCACCGGCATCACTTCCGATAAAGCGGCACCACTCTGGCGGGAACTGCAGGCGCTCCCCAACGTGGAAGCCGCCGGGTTGCACGTGTACGACGGCCATATCCGCGCTGTTGACATCGAAGAGCGCACCCGTCAGTGCGACGAGGCCTTCGCCGCGGTAGAGCAACTTGCCGCGGACATCCATCCCCCGGAAATCATTGCCGGCGGAACGCCCACCTTTCCCATCCACGCCCGCCGTGCGGAGATCACCCTCAGCCCCGGCACCTGCCTGCTGTGGGACGAAGGTTACGGCACCGGGCTGCCCGACCAGCCCTTTGTAGTGGCCGCGCAGCTCCTCACCCGCGTGATTTCTAAACCGCAGGAAGGCCACGTTACGCTCGACCTGGGGCATAAAGCCGTATCGGCCGAAAACCCCATCACCCGCCGCGTTTTCTTCCCCGCGCTTAAGCATTACGAAGTGATTTCCCAGAGCGAAGAACACCTCGTCGTGAAAACACCGGAAGCGGATACGCTGCAGGTGGGCGATGTACTGTACGGCACGCCCTGGCACGTATGCCCCACCGTGGCGCTGTACAACGAGGCGCTCGTTATCGAAAACGGCAGCAACACCGGCACCTGGGCCATCGCCCGCGGAAGGTTACTCTGACAATACTTCAATCTGAATATATCTATGCAATCAGTGATTTTTGACGCGCACCTGGACCTGAGCATGAACGCCCTGGAGTGGAACCGTGACCTTACCACTTCCGTTCAGGCCATCCGCGACCGTGAGAAGGGCCTCACCGATAAACCCGACCGCGAACGCGGCACCGTTTCCCTCCCGGAAATGCGCAAAGGCCGTGTGGGCTTGTGCGTGGCCACGCAGATCGCGCGGTACGTGGGGCTCGACAATCCCCTGCCCGGCTGGCATTCGCAGGAACAGGCATGGGCGCAG
This sequence comes from uncultured Chitinophaga sp., assembly GCF_937874145.1. GTDB lineage: Bacteria > Bacteroidota > Bacteroidia > Chitinophagales > Chitinophagaceae > Chitinophaga. The sequence goes on from NZ_CALNBI010000372.1 coordinate 4,640, forward strand.
ACGCAGGGGCAACTGGCATGGTACCAGGCCATGGTCTCACGTGGTGAAATGACGCAAATCACGAATGCCGACGAGCTTTCCGCCCACCTCAAACTCTGGGAAACCGCGGAAGACACCAGCTCCCTCCCCGTCGGCTTCATCCTAAGCCTCGAAGGCGCCGACTCCTTCTATGAACTGGCCTGCGTGGAAAAAGCCTGGGCTTACGGCCTCCGCGCGATCGGACCGGCACATTACGGCCCCGGTGTATACGCCTACGGTACCGATTCCACCGGCGGGCTCGGCACCAAAGGCCGGGCGTTGCTCAAGGAAATGGACCGCCTCGGCTTTATCCTCGACGCCACCCACCTCTGCGACGAAAGCTTTTCCGAAGCGATGGACCTCTACACCGGTCCCGTTTGGGCGAGCCATCATAACAGCCGCGCCCTGGTGCCGCACAACCGCCAGTTCAGCGACGAGCAGTTTTCGCTCCTGATCCGGCGCGGCGCGGTGATCGGTACGGCTTTCGACGCCTGGATGCTCATCCCCGGATGGCAGCGCGGCAAGAGTACGCCTGAAAATACCGGCGTTTCGCTGGAACATGTGGCCAATCACATCGATCACATCTGCCAGCTTGCGGGCAATTCGCAGCATGCCGCCATCGGCTCCGACCTCGACGGCGCTTTTGGCTCCGAGCAGTCGCCCGGAGACCTCGGCACGATCGCAGGCCTCCAGAAAATACCCGATATCCTCCGCCAGCGCGGTTATAAGAGCAACGACATCGATAATATCATGTACAAAAACTGGATCCGCTTTTTGCTGGATGCATGGAAATAACATAGCGGCAAAAGAAAAAGGGCTGAATTTATTCAGCCCTCGTTTTTGGGGTTTGTTCCTGTTTTTCGAGTTACCGGTGTGTCTTTTAACGGCCTCATGCCGTTGTATCGTTGCCGTTTTCCAGTCATTTTTCCGCTTCCCGGCCGCCGTTGTGTCACTCACTTGTACGGCAGGAAGGCTTTCAGCCCCGCACCTGGCCCGCAAGCTTTACTAGTGCTGCGGCAGTATCTGCCCGCGGATTTCGCCGCCGGGGTGGTTGGCGGTGTGGATGAAGGGCATTACAGCATCAGCATACATTTCTCAGTAAGTCAGTTCGATTTGCCCGCGGATTTCGCCGCCGGGGTGGTTGGCGGTATGGATGTTGACGTACCATTTCCCGGCCAGGAGGTCTTCCTCCAGCTGGTTGGTACCGTTCAGCGTGAAGCTTGTGGAAAAGTTACCGCTCGGCGTGAGCGAAAGGATGGGCGTAAAATTATACAGGACGCCGGCATTGGCGCCTTTGGCTGCCGGTCCGTGGATATGCGCGAGGGTGGCGTTGCCGCTCAGGCCCTGCCAGCGCACGGTAATCGTCAATTGTTTGGATTCCCGGTTGTAGGAGGCATCGAAGTTCCCGGTGGCGGTGGTGGTTACCGCGGGAAATTCCTGTCCGCCGCTCATGGGAGCATTGCTGGCGGTATACAGTTTATCGTCTTTATCCTTTTTGCAGGAGACCGCCGGGAGGCAGCACACTATTAACAGGCCTAACGCCCAGGCACGCAAGTTTTTCATATCGGCTTTTAGGGAGAATACGGCGCCTGGCCGCAAAGGGTTGCCTGCTCCTCCGCCGCACCGGTATTTCTCCTTACACGCGGGTCACTTTGTTTTCCAGCGTGCCCCAGCGCCAGGGGGTATTGTGCAGCGGCAGCCCGCCCAGCCAGGCATTCGAGAA
>NZ_CALNBI010000373.1 GCF_937874145.1 uncultured Chitinophaga sp.
TTGCTGGAGCCTTTCGATAAACTCACGAAAGTCGTTTACATCGGGGTGCGTATCTATAAAAAAGACGGTACGATGAAGGAGATTTACGGCGACGAATCCGTGGTGACCGACATCGCCGTTACCCGTCATAAATCCCGCAAACTGGCGATCCCTGATCTGCAGGTGGGCGACCTGGTGGATTATTTCATCCGGGAAGAGTCGTTCGTGATTTACGCCAACCAGTTTACCCGGGAGCTTTTCGTGTTTGGAGAAGAGGAGCCGGTGCTGGAGTATTCGATCCACATCGGGGCGTTCAATGAGTGGTTTGCGCTGGAGTACCGCTCGATGAACGGCGCGCCCAACTTCAAAGAGCGGTACGAAGACCATATGATCCACCTGGATATGCTCGTGAGGAATATCCCGCCGCAGCCCGTCAGCCTCTGGATGAACGCATTCCGGCAGTTGCCGATGGTGCGTACCCACATGCGCCCCGGTGCACGTACCGAAAAGGGCGGGCGCCGGAAAGAGGGGATGATTTATGCCAACCCCAGCTCCGCCAAGATCCGCGACGAGGCCGTAGCTTCCATCGTGGGGCGCCGCAATGCGCAATCGCCCACTATATTGCCATCCTATGGCATGGTAATGGACAGGGTAAAAAAGTTTAAGAAGGAAAAACCCAACGCCACGCAATCCGAGCTGGCGGAATTCATTTACTATACGGTGCGGTACGGTGTGGTGTATCACATCTCCCCCACTGATCCAATCATCGTCGACCAGCGCCGCAATTTCAATTCGCTCCGGGAAGAAAACTTCCTGTTGTATGTGTACCTGGTGCTGGGCAGGTTCGATGTGCCGGCGGAATTCGTGTTTACGACACCGAAGAACGGTCCTGCCATGACGGAAGTATTTGACGCCGGGGATTTCAGCCTGATGCTGCGCATTCCGGGAAAAAAGCCGCTGTATGTGAGTGTGGACGGGCTTTTCCCGACGACAGACCATATCCCATCCGAGTTCGAGGGGCAGAAAGCGTCGGTACTGCCTGCGGAAAGCGGTCACACTACAGAGCAGTGGGATATCCCGGAAAGCGTGGCGTCGGATAACCGGCAGGCGGAACGGATGAAGATAGGGTTCGCGAAGGATAACCTCCAGCAGTTGCATATTGAGCGGGAAACGACGGTGACTGGGCATTTCAAGAAACGCACGCAGCAGCAGCTATTCCTTTTCGAAGATTATTACAACGCGGAAAGGGAATTGCTGGGGATGGAGAAGTCGTTTATGGAGGATTTCCAGGGGAGCCGGCATACCCGTGCGCTGCACGACGAATACCGGAACGCCTTCGACCGGGCGCGGCGGGATGTGAAGGATTATTTCCAGCAGGATGTGCAGGCGCAGTTTGAAGATATGACGGTGACGCTGGATACGTTCGGTATCCGGGAGATGGGAATCCGGTCGGATAAGCCGGCATTGGTGTACCAGACGCGGTTTTCGTTGGATGGACTGGTGAAGAAAGCGGGCCCCAACTACATCCTGGACGCGGGGAAGATCATCGGCGGGCAGATTTCGGTGAAGCCTTCGCAGCGGGCGCGCACGGCGGATGTGTATATGTCGTTCGCCCGGTCGTTCGCGTATGAGATCGAGGTGGAGATTCCGGAAGGATATGTGGCCGAGGGGTTGGAGAAGCTGGCGCGGCAGGTCGATAATGAATGCGGGAGCTTTATTGTGAAAGCGGAACAGAAGGAAGGCAGGTTGCAGCTGCGGATCACCAAGTCGTACAAGGTGGCGCATGCGCCGGCCGCCAAATGGCCGCAGCTGCTGGAGATGATCGATGCGGCGGAGGCCTTCAGGGATCAGAAGATCTTACTGAAGAAAGCGGGTTGACAAAAATAAAATCGTGAGGAAACAATTTTTTAATAAAAATATTGCGAAAAGAAAAAAATAATTTTCCTATCTTTGTTGACGTAAACAAACTGCTAATAGACGATGTCACGCAATTGTACATATAAGATGAAGGTCGCAAAACGCATGCAAAAGCAGGCGAAACGATCTTATGCGGGCGGGTTATAGCAGGTAACAAAAAGAAAGTTATCCGAAAGATATAACAGAAGGGTCCCGCAGAGAATGCGGGACCTTTTTTTTATGGTGCTGATGGACATACAACTGAACAAGACAATCGCGCAAGAACGCATGGCAAAGGCGTCGGGGGAGTGCTTTTTATGGCACAGCCCTGGAGGGACCGGTATGTATTGATGTGAACGTAATTTTTACGAACGCTATATATAGCCCGGTCCGCCGCCCACAGCCGACCGGGCTTTTTATTTGAAGCCCCCCGGAAACGGAAACATGAATACATATATAACCAGGTAATTGCTTTTGTGAAAAAGTGATTTGCCCCAAAAACAGACCAATGAGAAACGTTGTACAATTCGTAAGAGAGGCCCTGATCAACAATTTCCGGGAGCTGGACCAATGGTTCCAGGAAGACGCCGTGCTTTTACACTTTAAACCCGAACGCGGGCAGTGGAATGCGCGGGAAGTGCTTGAACATATTTGCCTGACGAACTACTTCCTGTTGCTGACCATCAATAAAAGCACCCGCCGCGCGCTGGAACGCAAGATGGACGGACTCTATATAATGCCCGGTTCCGATTATGAGGATAAATTCCGCCAGATCGAAATCGTAAGCAGCAAATCCTTCGGATGGGTGAACCCCGCGCACCTGGAGCCCTCCGGCACCAGGGACCTCGACGAGATCCGCACCCTCCTCAAGCAACAGTTCGCACAATGCATGTATAATCTCAGCATGCTCAAAAACGGGGAAGGCAGGCTCGTAAGAACCGAAATGACCGTCAATAACCTGGGGAAACTGGATATCTATCAATATATCTTCTTCCTCACCAAACATATCGAACGGCACATCGCACAATTGCAAGAACTGCGCGACCAGTACGAAGAAAGTGCCATCATGATATAAACTTTTTTTATACGCAAAAGAAAAGAGTCAACCCGGCTCCCGTCTTTGGCGGGAGCTTTTTTTAACGCCAAAAATGCCAACAATGAAAAAGAACCATAAGTCCACATACAAACCCCAGTTACCGGACCGCTACACGGTCCTGTCCGTAAACTATAACATCAGGTATGACGGGCAATACGACGACGGCGGAGGAAAACTGCTCCTTGCACTCCTTCCGCATACGGTGCCCGCGTTACGAAAAACGCGCCGCAGTAAGCCGGAGAAATGCGAAGGATAATCCTGGTATTTTTTAATCCCTGGGTTGGCCAGACCCCGCCGCTGGCATGAAAGATGCTGCGGTATAGCTAACCCGCCCGTGAAAGACGGGCATACAATTCATCTATATGTCAAAACTCAAACTTCGCGGCAAAGATCTCCGGGCCATCGGTTACCCCGAGGCGCCGGTGATCAGCGTCGCGATCGGTGTCATGGAGAAACATTACAAACACCACTCCCAGGACGCCGCGCTGGCCCTGCTGACGCAGGTGCTGCAAGACCCGGCCGCTTTCTCGGCCGACGAACACCTTGGAAAAATCGCAGAAAAGCTGGTCGTGGAACCATCCGCTGAGATTCCTCTCCTGCCGGAAGCGTTGCCTTACCAGGTTTTCGGGAAGGAATTCATTGAAGATGGCGCCCTTCGGCAAATGAACGGCGCCATGCGCCTGCCCGTTACAGCCGCCGGCGCCCTCATGCCCGACGCCCACCAGGGCTACGGCCTGCCAATCGGCGGCGTGCTGGCCGTCCGCAATGCCGTGATCCCTTACGCCGTAGGTGTGGATATCGGTTGCCGGATGTGCCTGTCCATCCTGGATATCCCGGCTGCCAGCCTTGAGAAAAACGCCTCCGAGTTCAAACGGGAGCTGATCGCGCAAACGGCTTTCGGGGCGGGCATGTCCTGGAAAAAACCGGAAGACGACGCCGTGCTGGAAAACCCGGCCTTCCGGGAGATCGGGCTGCTGAAGCACCTGCAGGCCAAAGCCGCCGCGCAGCTGAGCACCTCCGGCTCGGGGAACCACTTCGTGGAATGGGGACTGGTGGAAATCACCGATCCCGCCAACGAATGGAACCTCGCTCCGGGAGTATACCTGGGCCTGCTGTCGCACTCCGGCTCCCGCGGGCTGGGCGCGCAGATCGCAGCGCACTATACCAAAGTGGCGCAGGACGTTTGCCAGCTTCCGCGCGAAGTGCAACACCTCGCCTGGCTGGAAATGGATTCCGATAACGGCCGGGAATACTGGACGGCGATGAACCTCGCGGGCGATTACGCTTCCGCGAACCATCACCACATCCACCGCCGGCTGATCAAAGCCATGGGCGCCACGCTGCTGGCGCGGGTCGAGAACCACCACAACTTCGCCTGGAAAGAAACCCATGGCGGCGAAAACCTGATCGTTCACCGGAAAGGCGCAACGCCTGCCGGTAAAGGAGCGCTCGGCGTTATCCCCGGATCTATGACGGAACCTGGATTTATCGTCCGGGGCCGCGGGTTCGAAGGCTCCCTGGATTCCGCCTCGCATGGCGCAGGCCGGCAGATGAGCCGGTCCAAAGCCACGCAAACCTTCACCGGGCACGAGCTGAACCGCATCCTGAAGGAGAAAGGCGTTACCCTCGTGGGTGGTGGCCTGGACGAAGCGCCCGGCGCCTACAAGGACATCCACGCCGTGATGGCCGCGCAAAAGCCGTTGGTCGACGTGATCGGGACATTCCTGCCCAGGATCGTACGCATGGCGGACGGTGGCCCGTCGGAAGATTAAAGCCTTAACACCGGCATAAAAAACGGGGGCGACAGTTGATCTGTCGCCCCCGTCGTATTTTAGGCAGTTCCCTTTTATCGGGCCTGCTGCAGGAATTTTTCTTCATACACCTGCCGGATGCCCTGTTCCAGGGGGATCGCGGCTTTCCAGCCGAGGCTGTGGAGGCGGGAAACGTCCATCAGTTTGCGGGGCGTACCGTCGGGTTTGGTGGTGTCGAACACGAGCTTTCCCCCGTAACCCACGATCTGCTGCACGAGGCGAGCCAGGTCGGCGATGCTGAGGTCTTCCCCCACACCGATATTGATTGGGCCTGGTTCGTCGTAGTGTTGCATGAGGAAGAAGCAGGCGTCGGCCATATCGTCGGCATGCAGGAATTCGCGGAGCGGCGTCCCGGTTCCCCAGATTACCACTTCTTCCACGTTATTGGCTTTCGCGTCGTGGAATTTGCGGAGCAGGGCGGGCAGCACGTGCGAGTTCTGCAGGTCGTAATTGTCGTTGGGCCCGTACAGGTTGGTCGGCATCACGGAAATGAACTGCGAACCATACTGGCTGCGGTAGGCGTCACAGAGTTTGATGCCGGCGATCTTGGCGATGGCATACGGTTCGTTGGTAGGTTCCAGCGTGCCGGTGAGCAGGTATTCTTCCTTCAGCGGCTGCGGCGCCAGCTTGGGATAGATGCACGACGATCCGAGGAACATGAGTTTTTTCACGCCGTTGAGGTGGGCATGATGGATCACGTTGTTCTGGATCATGAGGTTGTCGTACAGGAATTCCGCGCGGTAGGTGTTGTTGGCTACGATGCCGCCTACTTTGGCCGCTGCGAGGAACACGTAATCGGGTTTTTCTTCCTGGAAGAAAGCCGCCACGGCTGCCTGGTCGCGGAGGTCGAGGGTATCGGAGGTGCGGGTGACGAAGTTATTGAAACCTGCTTTTTGCAGCCTCCGGGTGATGGCGGAGCCCACCATGCCGCGGTGCCCGGCGATATATATTTTGCTGTTCGGTTGCATTGGCTATTCGAATTGATTGAGGACTTTGTACCCGGCGTCTTTCAGCAGCTTTTCGCGGCGGAAGAGCTCGATATCGGCCGCCATCATGTCTTTCACGAGGCTGTACAGGTCATGTTCAGGCTTCCAGCCCAATTGCGTCTTGGATTTGGTAGGGTCGCCGATGAGGAGGTCCACTTCCGTGGGGCGGAAGTAACGCGGGTCCACGGCTACCACTTCCGTGCCGGGTTGCAGGGGGAAGCTGGGATTAGTAGCGGACTTCCCGAATCCTTTTTCTTCGGCGCCCTCGCCTTTAAACTCCAGTTCCACGCCGATCTCGGCAAAGCTGAGGCGGATGAAGTCGCGTACGGTATTGGTTTCGCCGGTGGCGATCACATAATCTTCGGGTGTATCCTGTTGGAGGATGAGCCACATCGCCTTCACGTAATCTTTGGCATGGCCCCAGTCGCGCTTGGCGTCGAGGTTGCCCATGAAGAGCTTGTCCTGCATGCCGAGGCCGATTTTGGCGACGCCGCGGGTGATCTTGCGGGTCACGAAGGTCTCGCCGCGCAGGGGGGATTCGTGGTTGAAGAGGATGCCGTTGCAGGCGTACATTTTATAGGCTTCGCGGTAGTTCACCGTGATCCAGTA
>NZ_CALNBI010000374.1 GCF_937874145.1 uncultured Chitinophaga sp.
CATATCGGGCATGCCAAAAGCATCTGCCTCAATTTCGGCCTGGCCAAAAAATACGGCGGGCAAACTAACCTCCGGTTCGACGATACCAACCCCGTTACCGAAGACACCGAGTACGTGGAATCCATCAAGGAAGACATCCGGTGGCTCGGGTTCGAATGGGCCAAAGAGCTATATGCTTCCGATTACTTCGAGCAGCTGTACGCGTTTGCCGTGCAATTGATCGAAAAAGGCCTCGCGTACGTGGATGATTCCACCGCCGCCGAGATCGCCGCGCTCAAGGGCACGCCTACCGAGCCGGGTAAGGACAGCCCCTACCGCAGCCGCAGCGTGGAGGAAAACCTCCGCCTGTTCGCGGAAATGCGCGAAGGCAAATACCCCGACGGCGCCAAGGTGCTCCGTGCCAGGGTAGACATGGCTTCGCCCAACATGCACATGCGCGACCCCATCATGTACCGCATCAAGCATGCGCACCACCACCGCACCGGCGACGCCTGGAGCATCTATCCCATGTACGACTTCGCGCACGGGCAGAGCGACAGCATCGAGCAGATCACGCATTCCATCTGCACCCTGGAGTTCATCCCCCACCGGCCGCTGTACGACTGGTTCATCCAGCAGCTGGATATTTTCCCTTCGCACCAGTACGAGTTCGCGCGGCTGAACCTCAGCTACACCGTGATGAGCAAGCGCAAGCTGCTGCAGCTGGTGAACGAGGGCATCGTGGCCGGCTGGGACGATCCCCGCATGCCTACGATCGCCGCATTCCGCCGCCGCGGCTTCACGCCTTCCAGCATCCGCACTTTCGCGGAAAGAGTGGGCATCCAGAAGCGCGACAACATGATCGAGATCGGGCTGCTGGAATTCTGCATCCGTGAAGAACTGAATAAAACCGCCAACCGCGTAATGGCCGTGCTCGACCCCGTCAAACTGGTGATCACAAGCTATCCCGAAGGGCAAACCGAAGAACTGGAAGCAGAGAACAACCCGGAAGACGCTTCCGCCGGCCATCGCTCCGTATCCTTCAGCAACACCCTCTGGATCGAGCGGGAAGATTTCATGGAGAACCCTCCCAAGAAGTTCTTCCGCCTCGGCGTAGGCCTGAAAGTGCGCCTGAAATACGCTTACATCGTGGAGTGCACCGGCTTCGACAAGGATGCCGACGGCAACATCACCACCGTATACGCCACCCACATCCCCGAAAGCAAATCGGGTGCGGAAGGCAGCGCCATGAGCGTGAAGGGCACCATCCACTGGGTGAGCGCCGCGCATGCAAAGGAAGCCGAAGTACGGTTATACGACCGCCTCTTTACCGTGGAGAACCCCGCGGCGGAAGAAACCGAGTTCAAGGACCTCATCAACCCCAATTCACTGGAAATCATCAAGAAAGCATATATCGAACCGGTCCTCGCGGCGGCAAAGCCCGGCGACCGCTTCCAGTTCCTCCGCAAAGGGTATTTCGTAGCGGATTACGACTCCACGCCTGAGCACCCCGTGTTCAACCGGACCGTAACCCTGAAGGACACCTGGGCCAAGGAAGCCAAGAAAGCTTAAACTGACGCAACCAGATACAAAAAAGGCCATCCTCACCGGATGGCCTTTTCGTTTATACGAAATCGTAATTATTTCAGGAGATCGAGCGCCAGGGCGATGCGGTCTGCGGTTTCGTTCCTGCCGATGGTGGCGGCGATATCGAATACCGGGGGGCCGAATTTACCACCGCAGAGCATGATGCGGAAAGGCAGTTGCAGTTCGCCGGGCTTGATGCCCCTGGTAGCAGCCAGCGCCTTGAAACCTTCTTCCAGCGCGGCGGCGGAGAAGTCTTCCTGGTTCAGCAAAGCGGCCTGCCATTCGCCGAAGAACGCTTGTTTATCAGCATTCCATCTCGGCTTCACGGCGTCGAGGTCGTATTTCTCCGGGCGAACGAAGAAGAAGAACCCGTGGTCCCAGATTTCGTTGACGAACTGGCAGCGTTCTTTCACCAGGCCGGCGATTTTTTCCACGTAAGCGGGTTCGGCGACCACGCCTTTGCTTTCGAGGACGGGGAGGAAGAGTTGCGCCAGGCGCTCGTTGCCGGTGCGCTGGATCCATTGGTGGTTGAACCATTTGGCCTTGTCGTAGTCGAACTTGGCGCCGCCTTTGTGGACGCGGGAGATGGAGAATTTCCGGATGAGCTCATCCATGGTGAAAATCTCCTGTCCGGATCCGTCGTTCCAGCCGAGCATGGCCAGCATATTGATGAATGCTTCGGGGAGGAAACCGTTTTCTCGGAAGCCATTGGTGAGGTCGCCGGTGGCGGGGTCCTGCCAGTTCATGGCGTATACGGGGAAGCCGAGGCGGTCTCCATCGCGTTTGGAAAGCTTGCCGTTGCCGTCGGGCTTGAGGATGAGCGGGAGGTGCGCCCACTGGGGCATCTCGTTCCCCCAGCCCAGGTACTTCCAGAGCAGGATGTGCACCGGTGCGGAGGGGAGCCATTCCTCGCCGCGGAAGGCGTGGCTGATCTTCATGAGGTAATCGTCGACCACCACCGCCAGGTGGTAGGTGGGCATGCCGTCGGCCTTCAGGAGCACTTTATCGTCCACGATATTGGTCTGGAAGGTAACATCGCCGCGGATCATATCGGTGAAGGTCACTTCTTCGTTGGTCGGCATTTTGATGCGGATGACGTGCGGGGCCCCTTTGCCGAGGAGCTCCTTCACTTCGGCCGCTTCCATATTGAGGGAGTTGCGCATGGTGCTGCGCACGGCGTGGTTGTATTGGGGGGAATGGTTGCCGCGGGCGCGTTCCACTTCGCGCATGGCTTCCAGTTCTTCAGGGGTATCGAAGGCATAATAGGCGTTACCGGCAGCTACCAGTTGTTCCGCATACTGGCGGTACAGCGGTTTGCGCTCGGATTGGCGGTAGGGGCCGTAAGGACCGCCTTGCAGGGGGCTTTCGTCCGGCTCCAGCCCGCACCAGCGGAGGCATTCCACGATATATTCCTCGGCGCCGGGCACGAAGCGCGTCTGGTCCGTGTCTTCGATCCGGAGGATAAATTCGCCGTCGTGCTGACGGGCAAAGAGGTAATTGAACAACACCGTGCGTACGCCGCCGAGGTGAAGCCCGCCCGTAGGGCTCGGCGCAAAGCGCACCCTTACTTTATTGTGACTCATACGGCGCAAAAATAATAATTTCGGGGCAGGGAACGATCACGCTAATCCGCTTAACATGTTCTATTTTACGAAAACACCCGGCTTTCTGAAGTCGCTCTACAAAAGCTGCACCTGGAATTTCACGCCTGCCGTACCGGCGGTTTACCTGACGTTCGACGACGGGCCTCATCCCAAAGCCACGCCATTCGTGCTGGAAACGCTAAAGAAATACGATGCGAAGGCCACGTTCTTCTGCATTGGCAAAAACGTGGTGGCGCACCCGGATATTTATCAACAGATCCTGCTCGACGGGCATGCGGTGGGCAATCATACCCACAACCATCTCAACGGCTGGAAAACGGCTACCGACAAGTACATCAGCAATATCCGCGAAGCGGCGCAGTACATCTGTTCCGATTTATTCCGGCCGCCGTACGGCCGTATTTCGCCGTTCCAGATCCGCGAGCTGAAGAAGGATTACCGGA
>NZ_CALNBI010000375.1 GCF_937874145.1 uncultured Chitinophaga sp.
TACTGCTGATCGTATGGTCGCCGAAAGTACGGTTGTAATCCAGTATCCCCTGCAGGTAAACAAAGGTAGAAATGACGCGGTTACCCGGCGTAAAGTCGAGATATTCCGTGGCTTCGCCGGGCTTGTTGTTCAGCCAGACCAGGCGGAACTGGTCCGTTTTCCGGTCATAATCACCCACCTGGTAGTAAAACGGATTGTACTGGCGTACAACATCAAAGAAAGAATAGCGGTTGGTCGTTACCATCCCGCGGAAATTCAGCCCTTTGGTGATAAACGAGAGATTTTGCGTCAGCTCCACCTGCGCCGACATCCGTGAACGGGAGAAATTCTTGTACCCGCGCAACAGCTGCGCATAGGGATTGGTACCGAGCAGTCCGGTTTCCAGCGGTTTGTTACCGAAGAGAATATGTTTTTCGAACAGGGTAGAAGAGTCCGGGGTGTAATACGCCGGGAAGTCAACAGGGCTCGTATGCATCACCTGCGAGTAGAGGTCTGTTCCATAAGAAGCGTCCTGTGTAACGGGGCCTGTATACTCGTCGAAATTACCCGCCAGCCGCACCACCATTTCCGTGGTTTTGGTCAGGTTGATGTTGACATTGGAGCGTAGCTGATAGTTATCAAGTTTGACATTATTATTGAAGTTGTTGACCGGGCTCACTTTCAAAATACCATTGTCTCGGTTGAAGGAACCCGCCACATAATACCGCGCCACTTCCCCCCCGCCGCTCACACTAAGGTTGGCGCGCTGGTTGTTCGTGCGTTTCTTAAACAGCTCGTTCATCCAGTCTACCGCCGGATACACGAATTTGTTGTCGCCATTGATGGTATGATTGATCTTGTTCTGGTCATAGCGCGGTGCGCCGAGGGAATCCCTCGTCATGATGGCTTCATTGAACAGATTCATGTATGTTACCGGATCGGCCATTTCGATGTTTTTCGTGGCCTGGGAGATGGAGTTCTCGAAGCGGAAATTGATTTTCGCCTTACCTGCGCGGCCCTCCTTCGTGGTCACGAGGATAACCCCGTTGGCGCCACGGGCGCCGTAAAGTGAAGTGGCACTCGCGTCTTTCAGGATGGAAAAGCTGGCGATATCGTCTACCTGAAGGCGGGCGAGATCGGTGGCGGTCAATTCCACGTTATCAATCAGGATGAGCGGATCCTGTTTATATCCGAAAGTCGTTACGCCGCGGACGAAGAAACTGGCGTTGTCCTGTCCCGGCTGGCCGCTGCGCTGGTATGCGATCATGCCCGCCACTTGCCCCGCCAGCGCCGTGGTCAGGTTGCTGGAAGGAATTTTGAGATCTTTGGGGTTGACGGTCGTTACCGCTCCCACAATGGCTTCGCGCTGTTGCTTTTTGCCGTAGGCAGTGATCACCACGTCGGACAGCTGGCTGACTTTTTCGCGCAACACCACATCGATGGAGGTTCTGCCGGCCAGGGGAATGGTCACGGTTTCAAATCCCATCAGCGTAAATTGAAGCGTGGCATTGGGTTTTGCATCCAATACAAAGCGGCCGTCGGCATTGGTGGTGGTGCCCTTGCCGGTGACGCCGGCTACCAATACGGTAACACCTGGCAGACGTGCGCCGGCGGAATCCTTTACACTGCCCGTCACCGTTACCTGCCCGCTGTTGTCCTGCGCGCCGGCCCATTGCGGCGCAACCAGCAGGAACATAGCAACGATTAGCAATTTCAATACTGATGGAAAAAATGACGGCAAAGCATCTTCACCAGGTGGCGATGTTTGCTGCCCTCCTGGAATGGAGCATACGTGGATACATTTCATAGCTGAGATTTTAATGCATTTGGTTGATTGCGTCTAATGCGTTATTTCTACGGGCTCAAATATAGCAGTATCTTTCCTTCCGGAGAATGGATAGGATTGGGGAATTGATGGACAATCTTATGGTCTCCCGGAACGACCCTCCCGGGTCCCTAAAGAGAAAATAACATATGCAAATCATCATATTGTATCAGTTTCAACCTTCCCATAACGCGCAAAAAATGGACTATTTTACGCCCTTAAACAACAACAGGCAGAGAGACGGCGGCAGGTTGGAGGGCCGCAATTTATGATGGGCGGCAAGTGCCCAACCGATTTCTTTCCATAATTTTAGAGCGTAAAATCAAACCAATCATGAAAGCAATCCAGATCCTGCCTGCAGTGCTCCTCCTGCCGGCGCTCGTACATGCCCAAACAAAATACACCGTAAAGGGTAAAGTAGGCAAGCACAACGAACCCGTTAAATCTTACCTCGTTTATAGCGTAGACGGCGAACAGAAGCGCGACTCCGCCATCCTGAAAAACGGCGAGTTCTCTTACTCCGGCACCGTTCCCGGTATCACCAAAGCCACGATCCTGTTCAGCTACGGCCCGGACGCACCGCGTTCCTCCAACGAACAGCTGAAAATCTACCTGGAGCCCGGCACCGTTACCATTAAAAGCGCCGACTCCCTGAAGAACGCTTCCGTGAAAGGCGGTATCCACACCAACGACCAGGTAGCCCTCGACGCCCTGCTGAAACCCGTTGGCGAGCGTAACAAAGCCCTCATGGCCCGCTACTACGCTTCTTCCCAGGAACAGAAAAAAGATTCGGTTTGGATGGCGGCTATCATGGCTGAAAGCAAACAAATCAACGACGACGAAGAAGCGATCCTGAAAAAATTCGCCGAATCGCATACTAAATCCGCAGCCGGCCTGGAAGCCCTCAAAGCAATGGCAGGCTCCGTTCCCGACTACGCCACTATTCAGCCCATGTTCGCCAAACTGGCCCCGGCAGTACAATCCAGCCCGGACGGTAAAGCTTACGGCGAATTACTGGAAAAAGTGAAAGCCGTTTCCATCGGCGCTATCGCTCCCGATTTCACACAGAACGATCCTGAAGGCAATCCCATCGCCCTGTCCTCTTTCCGCGGTAAATACGTGCTGATCGATTTCTGGGCTTCCTGGTGCGGCCCCTGCCGTGCAGAAAACCCGCACGTCGTAAAAGCGTACAACGAGTACAAAGACAAAAACTTCACCATCCTCGGCGTTTCCCTCGACCAGCCCACCGCCAAAGACAAATGGCTGAAAGCGATCGAAGACGACGGCCTCACCTGGCCCCAGGTGTCTGACCTGAAGTTCTGGAAAAACGAAGCGGCTGCACTCTACGCCGTTCGCGCTATCCCGCAGAACTTCCTGCTCGACCCGCAGGGTAAGATCATCGCCAAAAACCTCCGTGGCGATGCGCTGGCCGCCAAACTGGCCGAAGTGATCAAATAAGCGTACCACAGTTGATTGATAAAAAGGGCTGCACGGTGTATACCGTCAGCCCTTTATGTTTATGGAAATCAATGCGGAATTTATTTCCCCAGCCATTCTTTGAACCCGGCCACACGGTCGCGGCTCACTTCCAGGTCCACGCCGGGCGCGGGCTGCAGGTCGAGCTTGAGGCGGCCGCTGAACCAGGGGTGCACCCTGCGCACGCTCTTCACATGCACTACCAGGTGCCGGCTCACGCGGAAAAACTCCTTCGGCGACAACTGCTGCTCGATCGCCGAAAGGTTCTCTTCCATCACATGCTTTTTCCCTGCGAAATCCAGGCCGAACACCAGCTTGCCGTCGGCGTACAAACACGCCAGGTCTTCCGTGTTCACGTAATACAACTGTTGCCCGCTCTTTACGAGGAAGCGTTCCTTGTACGCCGCGGGCTGCATGGATTGCAGGAGCTGGTGGATCTTATCTTCCCAACCTGCCGCTTCGGCCTTCGGGCGGCAAAGCTGGCTGAATTTGGCCAGTGCCTGGTGCAGCTCGTTTTCGTCGAGCGGTTTGAGGAGATATTCGATGCCGTTGTTGCGGAAGGCATGCAGCATATACTGGTCGTAGGCTGTGGTGAAGATGACGGGCGCGGTGAGGTGGGCCTGCCGGAAGATTTCCAGGCTGAGGCCATCGGCCAGCTGCACGTCCATGAAAATGAGGTCCGGCATCGGAAAGAGGCGGAACCATTTGGCGGATTCCTCCACGCTGTCGAGCACCGCCAGCACTTCCACCGGTTCGGAATGGCGGCCCAGCAAGGTTTTGAGCTTGCTGGCGGCGGGGGCTTCGTCTTCTATAATCACCACTTTAATCATGAGGCGGGAAATATGGGTAATAATACGATGAACTGATCTGCCGTTACCACCGACTCCACTTCTTCCGCCTCACGGATCAGCCGCACGCGGGATTTGATGTTTTCCAGTCCTTTCCCGGTAGAGGGCACGGCATGTAATTTACGTTGCAGGTTATTGGTGACCACGATCTTGTCCTGCACCACTTCTATCTTCACGTTCAGCGGCTTGGCCGATACCACGTTGTGTTTCATGGCGTTCTCCACCACGATCTGCAGGGCAAAGGGAATGATCTTCCGCTCGTGGTACGTTTCGGGCACATCGATCGTTACGCGCAGGTTGTCGCCGAAACGGGTTTTGAGCAGGTAGACGTATGCATCAAGCAGGCCGAGCTCTTCCTTTACCGTTACCAGCGTTGTGTCCTGCACCTCGAGCATATGCCGGTAGAGTTTCGACAGCTGCTGGATGAAATGCTCCGCCTTGTCCGGATCGCTGTGCACCACGGAGCTGAGGGTATTGAGGTTATTGAAAAGGAAATGCGGGTCCACCTGGCTTTTCAGCGCCCTGATCTGCGCCTGCAGGCTTTCGTTCCGCAAATCTTCCTGCCCCTGCATCGACAGCCGCAATTGCGCCTGGTACCAGATCACTTCGTATATACCCGCGATAATGAGCGTATTGATGATGCCCAGCACATTAAGGTCCGGGTACGGCAGCTGGAAATCCGACCAAATCGGCGGCGTAAAACCGTTGAAGTTCGATACCGAGAAAGTATATACGAACATCAGCAGGCAGGTCAAAAAGATCCGTTTGGGCGCCTGGCCGAGCTGGGGGAATTTCTTCCGCATGCGGATGATGATCCACCGGTTGCCGAGCCAGAAAATGGCCGTGATGGCTGTTGAGAAGGCAAAGATGAGCCAGCTGTACCGCGGCTCACGGGAGAAGGTCACGCCGAGGTACATGATAGGCGTGAGGAATCCCATGAGCGGGATGCCCAGCAGCACAAACCATTTGTCGTTGAATCCAAGCGCTGTTTCGTTTTTGCGCATATGCCCCGTCTGCTTTTAAAAGGTAAACTGGTAGTTAACGTTGGGAAACAGCCCGATCTGGTTGACGTCCGTGATCTTGCCCGTTTCCACATTGATCGTGCGTGTATAAATATTCTTCCTCGCGGTGAGGTTCTGTAAATCTATAAAGAATTTCTGAGTGGTTTTGCCCAGTTCCCAGGTGAATGAAAATTTCAGGTCCCACCGGAAATACATATCATTCCGCATCGAATACGCCTTGTCTTCCTGGTACTTCACATACCCCGCGGCAATCGTTCCCTGCTGGTCGAACGGCGTGTACCACTGCCCGCCGGCCAGGCTCACCTTACTATCTGCCCCTACCGAAAACCCCGGCTTCACCGTCCATTCGCGGCCGATGAGGAAGTTGGAAACATACTGCGAATTGAAAGCCGTATTGCGCCAGATCTTATCGCTGCCCTGGTACTTTGAGTCGAACAGGCTTTGGGTGAACAGGAAGTAAAAACCGTTGTGCAGGAACTTCTCCAACGTCAGCTCCACGCCGTAATTACGGCCGCGGCCTTCGTTGAAAAGGTTTGGCTTGTCCGGGAAACCGAAATCGGCGCCAAAATTCAACATGCTGAAAGTAGACGGCTGCCTTTCCACCGGCGCGTCGTACAGGTGCTGGTAATATGTTTCCGCCTTGAAGCGCAGGCGCTCGCCCAGCAACAGGTCGTACCCCAGCACGGCATGCAGGGCGCGGGTGGGCGACAGCTCCTTGTTGGTCAAACTGCCGGCGGATTCATTGAAATACACCTCCAGCTGCTGCAACTGGCTGTGCATGCCCAGCCCGAGGTTGAGCGACTGCTTCTTCGATACGTCGTATTTCATATTGAAGCGCGGCTCCACGATGGATTGCCCGTTCAACCCGAAATACTGTCCATATACACCGGCGTTGAACGTAAGATCGTTGCCCGCGCGGTGCTGGTAGTTCATCCAGCCTTTCCCCAGCCAGGCGCTGTTGCTCGCGTTTACCATATCGCTCAGTTCGTCGTCGCCGTCTTTGATGCGGCGGTTGCGCATATCCAGCTGCATCTTTTCGCCGGAAGCGCCCACGCTGAACTGGTTGCGCGCATTGAACTTGTGATCGACACGGTATCCGAAACTGGTGCGGATCAGGCTGTAATCCAGGTCCATTTTGCGTTTGCCGCGTATTTCATCTTTCATCTCGAAATTATCCGTTTTGCTTTCCGCGGCGGAAATGGCGGCGAAAGCGCGGCCGTATGTTTTCGGGGAGAAGTTGATGCTGTGCGTAATGCCCGCCACGCCGGTATTGGAGGTGGTGAGCACTTCATTGTCGCCGGAATTGTACAGGTCGGTGGAATCTTCCGAGGGGATGAAATGGATATTGCTGAGCCCGCCCATGGCAAACACGCCGAAGGTCCCGGCTTTTTTGGTGGGCAGGTTGATCTTCATGGTGAGATCCTGGTATTTCGGCACGCTGGCGCCCGTTCCCACACTTAATCCCAGCGCATGCACCGCCGCGATGAGGGAATAGCGGTAATCCACCAGGAAGGAAGCCCCGCCGCGCTTGCCCAACGGGCCTTCCACCGCGGCTTCGAAACCGTTGAAGCCTACCTGCGCCAGCATTTCGTAACGGTCCTTGTTCCCGTTGCGCAGCCGCAGGTCGAACGCTCCCGCCAGCGCGTTCCCGTAATCGGCCGGGAAGGCGCCCGTGAGAAAGGAAGAGGTGCGGA
The DNA here is from genome assembly GCF_937874145.1 of uncultured Chitinophaga sp. GTDB lineage: Bacteria > Bacteroidota > Bacteroidia > Chitinophagales > Chitinophagaceae > Chitinophaga. The sequence continues at coordinate 6,845 of NZ_CALNBI010000375.1, forward strand.
GGGTATTGGTATTGAGGATGGTCACCGGCCCGCCCGTGGCGCCGAACGTACTGAAGTGGTTGGGATTGGGAATGTCGACGCCTTCCGCCCGCCAGAGCACGCCCGAAGGCGAGTTGCCGCGGATGATGATATCGTTGCGGCCGTCGTTGGCCCCGGAAACGCCCGCAAAATTTTGCGCCATGCGCGCCGGATCGTTGCGGGTACCGGCATAGCGCATCCCTTCTTCGATATTAAGTTGCCGCGCGCTCGACAGCGCCAGCGGGCTCACCGGCCCTTCGCCGCGCTTCACGGTAATTTCAGCGCCTTTCAGGGTGATGACGGTTTCGGTAAGGGGGATTTCCAGCACGGTTTCCTTACCGGCGTTTACTTCCACGCCCTGCAGCACCACGGGCTCGTAGCCCATCATGCTGATCTGCACGGTATGGCGGCCCACGGGGATCTCCGTGATCCGGAACTCGCCTTTTTCGTTGGTAGCCACGCCTTTACCCAGGTCAGGAAAAGAAATGGCCGCGCCGGGAAGGGGGAAATGGGTCGCGCGATCGGTAATCACGCCTTTAACGGTTTGCCTAGGCAGCGGTTGCGC
>NZ_CALNBI010000376.1 GCF_937874145.1 uncultured Chitinophaga sp.
TACACCAGTTCTAATCCGAATGTGGCCACTATCGTTAACGGGAATATCCATATCGTGGGTGCGGGCAATACCACCATCACCGCGCGCCAGGCTGGCAACAATGATTGGCTGGCCGCAACACCGGTAAGCCGCACCTTTACTGTAGACAAAGCATGGCTCACCGTGACCGCGCGCAACCAAACGAAGGAAGCCGGTACGCCCAATCCCCAGTTCGCCATCGCGATAACAGGGTTTGTGCTGAATGAAGCTCCTCACGTACTTACACGTGCGGTTACCATCCAGTCCCCTGCCACCGAATACAGCCGTCCGGGTAAATATCCCATCATTCCCTCCGGCGGCGCGGCGGCCAACTACAATTTCCGCTATGTGAACGGTACGTTGACCGTGACCCCGAAAATCATCGACAACGTGAAAGCCTGGTGCAGCAGCCGCAGCACGCTACAGGTAAGGGTTTTTGTAACAGAAGCGCAAAGGGCGAACATCTTCCTGTACACCACTTCGGGCCAGCAGGTTTCGCCGTTCTTCCGTCAGCTGAACGCAGGCAACAACACCATCCAGATCGATGTATCGAACATCCCGACAGGCATGTACATCCTGCATATCAGCGGCGACAAAACCAAACTTTCACAAAACATAGCGATTAACTAAAAATAACAGCCGGGCCCGCGTGGCCCGGCTTCAAAAAGATACGCATGAAAAAGACATACCTGTTCCGCGCCTCCATCGCCGCCATGCTGCTGACCATAGCAGGCGCCGCCAGCGGGCAAACCACTGAACCCGTGAACATCACTTCCTCCGCCGTGCCGTTCCTGCGCATCCCGGCCGACGCGCGCGCCTCGGGCATGGGCAATATGGGGCTGGCCACCAGTCCGGATGCCAACAGCGGCCTGTGGAACCTTTCCAAAACGCCTTTCGCAGACAGCACCGGCTCACTGGCGGTGAACTACAGCCCCTGGCTCCGGGACGTCACCAAAGACGTATACCTGCTGCATGCCGGCGGGTATTACAAGCTGGGTGAACAGCAGGCGATCTCGGCCAACATCCGGTATTTCAGCCTGGGCAACCTGCCGCTGACGGATTACAATGGCCAGTTGATCAAGACCTCCTATCCCCGCGAGATGTCGTTCGATATCGGTTACGCCCGCAAGCTGACCGACCGGTTCGGCATCGGTGTGGCGTTCAGGTATATCCATTCGAGCCTCGTGCGGGGGAACCTCAATGAAGTCCGCTACAAGCCCGCAACCGCAGTAGCAGGCGATATCTCGATGTATTATTCCGGTTTGAATGAAGACGGCCAGGGTTTGACGGCGGGCCTGGCGCTGAGCAACCTGGGTTCCCGCATTGCTTATCGCGGCGATTCCGACCAGAAAGAATTCCTGCCCGCCAACTTCGGGCTGGGCTTGGCATATACGTTCGTCATGCAGGAGGATCACCGGCTGATGCTGGGAGCAGAAGGGAACAAACTGATGGTGCCGGAGATGAATGATGTGAAGGAATATTATGAAACCGGCGCGATGGCGGCCTGGTTCCAGTCGTTCGGTCACAATACCTGGCGCGCATCGGGCGGGGTGGAATATTCGTACCGCAATGCTTTCAGCGCGCGGCTGGGATATGTTTCCGGCAACCGGCAGGAAGGCAGGATCCAGGAGATGACCGCCGGGATCGGCGGGCGCTACCGGATGGTGGGGATGAACCTGTCGTATATGGTGCCCACAGGCAGCGGCGGCAGCCGCAACCCGCTGTCGAACACGCTGCGCATCGGCCTCACCGTTGACCTGGCGGCGCAACAATAAGGTGATCATTGCCTCAAAAAGGGAAAGCCGGCGCGATTGCAGCCGGCTTTTTCTTTTCGGTGAATATGTTATGCAATCGCTTCCGCGGCCAGTTCCACTTTGGCGCCGTCTTCAATGGAAGTGATATAGATTTCGGGAACGATGCCGTAACGCTGGTGAAATTGTTCCCGCACGAAAGCGCAGAAGTCTTCCACCTTACCGGTTTCAACGAGGTTGATGGTGCAACCGCCAAAACCGCCGCCCATCATCCTGGCGCCCGCTACTTCGGGGCGTTGGGAAGCCAGCTCCGCGAGGAAGTCCAGCTCCGGGCAGGACACTTCGTACAGTTTGCTCAGTCCCTCATGCGATGCGAACATGAGTGCGCCGGCTTCTTTCAGCTCATGGCGCTGCAGGTGCGCGCAGGCTTTTTCCACGCGTTCGTTTTCCTGGGTCACGTAGAGGCAGCGGTCGTAAACTTTGGCGGGCAGGAGGTGTTGCTGTTGCTGCACCTGGGCGGAGGTGAGGTCGCGCAGGCTGTTGATGCCGGGGTACACGGCGCGGAGGAGTTTCACGCCTTCCTCGCATTGTTCGCGGCGGACGTTGTATTCGGAAGAAGCCAGGGAATGGTGGACCATCGAGTTCACGAGCACTACTTTCACTTCGTCGGAGAAACGGAAGGGGAAATATTGATATTCGAGGCTGCGGCAATCGAGCAGCATGACGCTGTCTTTTTTACCGTGCAGGTTGGCGAACTGGTCCATAATTCCGCATTTCACGCCGGGGAAGGTATGTTCCGCCAGCTGGCCGATGCGGGCCATTTCCATGCGGGGGATGTTGAATCCGAGGAGATGGCTGAGCCCAACGGCCAGGCCTCCTTCTACGGCGGCGGAGCTGCTCATGCCGGCGCCGATGGGGATGTCGCCGGTGATGACGCAGTCGAACCCTTTCACCTCATACCCTTTTTGCTGGAGGTGAAACACCACGCCTTTGAGGTAGTTGATCCAATCGCCGCCGGGAACGATGTTTTCCAGGGCAAAGGAGGCGGTTTCGCCGCTGAAGAGGGCGTGGGCGTTGCAGGTATCGGTGCCGTTGAGGGCGATGGCGTAGATGATACGCTTATCGATGGCTGCGGGCAATACGAAGCCCTCGTTGTAGTCGGTATGTTCTCCGATCAGGTTGATCCGTCCCGGCGAGCTCACGATCAGTGGCTCCCGGTTGAAACGCTGGCGAAACTCCGCTATGGCTGTGGAAATCATTATAAGGGTAAATTTTACACCTAAAAATAGTAAAAAACCGCAGGAAACAAAAAGTTGCCGGGCCGCCCGGAGATTGTCATCACAGTTAATATACTATCAGAATAGCCCTTTTTCCATCACTTTTCGTGTTTTCGCAACTAATTGACAGTAAACTATTTATCCGTCAACCCTTCGTCCATCCTCCGTCCAAGCTCCCTATTTTACGGACAGTGAGCGGAGAATAGACGGAGGATGGCTAAAGGATGAAAACAGCGATTTCAATACGATATTATCATAAAGAGTGATAATAACAAAGGGCCGTCTTGCGACAGCCCTTTGCGGATATTTTTATTTGCGCTTGTTACGAAGCGGGAAGTCCTTTTTTGTGGCCGGAGGCTGCGAAGTAGAGGATAACAAGGTAGCATGGGATCATGATTGCGTAAGGCAGCTGACGATCACCGCCCATGGAATCCACCAGGCCGCCATAAACCAGCGGAAGGATGGCGCCACCGCCAATGCCCATTACCAGCAATGCAGAGCCGGTTTTGGTGAAACGGCCCAGCTTGTTGATGGCCAGCGGCCAGATGCCGGGCCACATGAGCGAGTGTGCGAAGCTGAGGAGGATGATGAACACGATGGAGGTCATTCCGCTCGTCAGCAATGCGCCTGCAGTGAATACGATACCCAGGATAGCGCAGATCATCAGTGCATTTTTCTGGGAAATCACTTTCGGCACGAGGGACACGCCCAGCAGATAGCCAACGCCGAATGCAAAGAGACAATATATCGCGAGATGCGAGGCAACGTCTTTCGCCAGGCCGGTGTATTCACCATACAGCGCAAGCGTATCGATAGCCAATACTTCCACACCCACATAGAGGAAGATGCTCAGTACGCCGAGCAGCAGATAAGGGATGTCGAAAACAGACTTGCGGCCGTATTTATCGGATCCGCCGGTTTCAGCGGAAGCGTCTTCTTCCTGGTTGATTTCGGGCAGGTTGGATTTGCGGACAAACACGGCGAGCAGCACCAGTACCCCGGCCATGATGGCATAGGGCATAACGAGGCGGCCGGCCAGGAGGTCGAGCTCAGCTTCACGCGCAGCGCCGGTGAGGGTATCGATTTTAGCGGAAACGGCTTCGGTATCGCTGAACAGAAGTTTCACCAGTACCAAAATACCAATGATACCGGCCACTTTGTTGCAGATACCCATGATGCTAATACGTTTAGCAGCGCTTTCGATTGGTCCGAGAATAGTGATATACGGATTGGAAGCGGTTTGCAACAGCGCCAGACCGGCACCCTGGGTAAAGAGGCCCACCAGGAATAACGGGTAGGAGCGCATCTGCGCCGCCGGGATGAAAATGATGGATCCGACTGCAATGGTCAGTAATCCCAAAGACATCCCACGGGGGAAGCCTATCTTTTTGAGAATCAGTGACGAAGGGATCGCCATCACCACATACGAAATGTAAAATGCAAAGGCTACGAGATATGCTACAGTGTCCGTCAACTCGCAGGCCTGTTTCAGAAACGGGATGAGAACGGAGTTCAGCCAGGTCACAAAGCCGAAAATAAAGAATAGCGTTGCGATGATAATCATCGCCTGCGTGTAGTTGTTGCGCTGAGCGGCCACGGGCGGCGTGGCTGTAGCTGTCTGATTACTCATGAATGACAAAGGTTGATTGTTCAAGAATGCCACGAACATAATGAACAATTCGCTAAATTCATAAATATATTAGCTAAAACGTTTGAGCAATGTAAAAAAATACGGTCTTACCGTTACTTTTTGCCCTTTTCTCAAAAAAATAATTATACATTTAGACCCTAAATTTTACCAAAATATAACGGTATATGTCCACGCCTAGCAAACAGGGTACGCACCCATCGTTCTCCGTACTGGTATTAGTTTTCTTTTTCTGGGGCTTCGTAGCAGCCTCCAACAGTATACTCATTCCCTTCTGTAAATCGCACTTTGAGCTGACGCAGATCCAGTCGCAGCTGATCGACTTCGCGTTTTACGGCGCCTACTTCGTAGGGTCCCTCATCCTCTATCTCCTTTCGGCCATGAAAGGGGTAGACATCCTGAACCGCATCGGTTTCAAAAAAGGTATCATATATGGCCTGCTCATCTCCGGCGTGGGCGCCGCCGCCACCATCGGCGCGGTGAACCTCGGGCTGGGCATGACCGACAAAACCGCTGCATTCTACCTTATCCTCGGCGCTTACTTCATCGTGGCGCTCGGCTTCTCGTTGCAGCAAACCGCAGCCAACCCCTTCGCCGTGTTACTCGGCGACCCGGCGGGTGGCGCGCACCGCCTCAGCCTCGCGGGCGGCGTGAACTCCTTCGGCACCACCATCGGCCCCATCATCGTAAGCATCCTGCTCTTCGGTTCCGCTAAAGTGAGCGGCACCGAAGGCGATACCGATATTTCCAAGATCAACGTATTGTACCTCACCCTCGTAGGCCTCTTCCTGGCCGCGGCGGGTATTTTCGCGGCCACCAAAATGCCGAAGGGTACGGAAGACGATCATTTCGAATCTTCCCCGAAAGCCACCCGCTCCCTGCTGGGCATCACGCTGATGTTCGTGGTGATCGCGGTCGGAACGGGCGTAACCACCCATCCGCTCCCCTACTTCATCGCCGGCATCATAGGCATCCTGGTAATCCTGTTCTACAGCCAGTTCAGCGCGCGCGGCAACGGCGAAGGCTGGGGCGCCATGAAATACCCGCAGCTCATCATGGGGATGATCGCCATCTTCGTGTATGTGGGCGTGGAAGTGAGCGCTTCCTCCAACCTGGGCGAGCTCCTGAGAACACCGGGCTTCCTCACACCGGAAGGCCTGCATGAATCCGAAATCAGCCCGTATATCTCCATCTTCTGGGGCGGCCTGATGATCGGCCGGTGGACGGGCGCCATCTCCGTATTCAACATTTCCAAAACCGCCCGCCAGGTGCTGTCTGTCGTAGTGCCCTTCATCGCCTACGGCGTGATCCTCGGCGCCAACGCCTGGAAAGGCAATGATATCACCCAGCTCTATCCCTTCGCGATCTGCATCGTGATCCAGATTGCGGGCTTCTTCTACGGCCAGGAAAAACCGACCAAAACGCTGCTCACTTTCGGGGTGATGGGCGTAGCGGCCATGGTGACCGGCCTGTTCACCACCGGTGCGGTAGCTACCTTCGCTTTCATCAGCGGCGGCCTGTTCTGCTCCGTGATGTGGCCCTGCATCTTCAGCCTCTCCATTGCCGGCCTCGGTAAATACACCGGCCAGGGCTCATCCTTCCTCATCATGATGATCCTCGGCGGCGCACTGGTGCCCCCGTTGCAGGGTGGCATCGCCGACAGCATCGGCATACATATGTCTTATATTGTGCCCGTGGTTTGCTTCGCTTACCTGGCATTCTTCGCATTACGTGTTAAATCAATTTTAAACTCCCAAGGAATAGACTATGAGTCAGCAACTAGCGGTGGGCATTGATATCGGTGGAACGAACACTAAATTCGGTATTGTAGACCGTCGTGGCAACATCCTTTGCCAGGACCGCATGTCAACCAAAGCACACGAAGAAGTTACCATGTTTCTGGAAGAGCTGCACCAGCGGCTCTCCAGACTGATCGAACAGGTCGGCGGCATTGAAAACATACGCGGTATCGGCGTAGGCGCCCCCAACGGCAACTACTATACCGGTAACATCGAATACGCTCCCAACCTGCGCTGGAAAGGCATCGTGCCCCTGGCGCAAATGCTGGAAGACCTGTTCGGGCTTCCTACCGTATTGACCAACGACGCCAACGCGGCCGCCCTCGGTGAAATGACCTACGGCTCCGCCCGCGGCATGAAAGATTTTATCACCATCACCCTCGGCACCGGCGTAGGCAGCGGCATCGTGGCAAACGGGCAGCTGATTTACGGGCACGACGGTTTTGCCGGCGAGCTTGGCCACGTGATCGTGGTGCCCGGCGGCCGCCTCCATCCCGGAACCGGCGCGCGCGGCTCGCTCGAATCTTATGCTTCCGCCACCGGCGTTACCAATACCGCCCTCGAACTGCTGGAAGCGCATCCCGAACTGGAATCCATGCTGCGCGACCACACCCGCGAAGAGATCGATTCCAAGCTCATCTACGAAGCCGCCATCAAGGGCGACAAGCTGGCAATCGAGATCTACGAGTTCACCGGTAAGGTGCTCGGCGAAGCGCTGGCCAACTTCGTGATGTTCTCCAGCCCCGAAGCCATCGTGCTGTTCGGCGGCCTCACCCAGGCAGGCGACCTTATCATGCGCCCCGTTCGCGAGCACATGGAAGCCAACCTGCTGCCCATCTTCCAGAATAAAGTGAAGTTGCTTTTCTCCGAACTGAAGGAAAGCGACGCGGCCATCCTGGGCGCCAGCGCCATGGCCTGGGAAATGAAAGATTAATGTTGCATTATCTTTGTGTAGTATGAAAAGCAGAAGGAACTTTTTGAAAACCGCCGCACTGGGCGCCGCCACGCTTTCGCTGGATGGCCTCCCCGCCGCGGCCGCTTCCCGCGGCACCGGCCGCAAGCCCATCGTGGTGTCCACCTGGGACTTCGGCATCGCCGCCAACAAGGCCGCCTGGGAAGTGCTCGCCAAAGGCGGGCGTGCCCTCGATGCCGTGGAAGCCGGCGTGCATGTGCCGGAAGCCGATCCGAAGAACGTGACGGTTGGTTACGGCGGGTATCCCGACCGCGACGGCCATGTAACGCTGGACGCCTGCATTATGGACGAGCTGGGGAACTGCGGTTCCGTAGCCGGCCTGGAGCACATCATGCACCCGATCTCCGTGGCCCGCAAGGTGATGGAGAAAACGCCGCATGTGATGCTCGTGGGCGACGGCGCGCTGCAGTTTGCGCTGGAGAACGGTTTCAAAAAAGAGAACCTCCTCACCCCCGAGTCCGAAAAAGCCTGGAAAGAATGGCTGAAGAAAGCGGAATATAAACCCGTCATCAATATCGAGAACCAGTCATTCGAAGGCAAGGGAACCGGTGCTACGGCATTCAACCCCCTGCGCCTCCCTGGCAACGCCTGGAACCACGATACCATCGGCATGGTGGCGCTCGACGCAGCAGGGAACCTTTCCGGCGCCTGCACTACCAGCGGCATGGCCTTCAAACTGCACGGGCGTGTGGGCGATTCGCCCATCATCGGCGCGGGCTTGTACGTGGATAACGAAGTGGGCGCCGCCACGGCAACGGGCGTCGGCGAAGAAGTGATCCGCGTGGTAGGGAGCTTCCTGGTAGTGGAACTCATGCGCCAGGGCTATCCGCCCGAAGCCGCCTGCAAGGAAGCGGTCATGCGCATCGTGAAGAAAAAACCCGCCAAAGCGAAGGAAATCCAGATCGGATTCCTCGCGCTCAACAAAAAAGGCGAGCACGGCGCATATTGCCTGCATCCCGGGTTCAGCTACGCCTGCACCACCGGCGTGGGCGAGAAAGAAGAAGTACTCATCAAAGGGAAATACTACTTTCAATAACATAGCATCTAATTATAAGATCGGCTACCGGCGCTTGCTGGTAGCCGATCCTTATTTTTGCACAAAACCAGTACGTTGAAAAGCATCACACTTGAAATATGCGCCACCTCCGTGGCATCCTGCATCGCCGCCGAAGAAGGCGGGGCCGACCGCATCGAGCTCTGCGACAACCTCCTGGAAGGCGGCACCACACCCAGCTATGGCATGATCGCCGCGGTACGGGAAAAGTGCAGCCTGAAAATTTACCCGATCATCCGCCCGCGCGGCGGCGACTTTTTATACGACGACGCCGAATTCGATATCATGAAACGCGACATCG
>NZ_CALNBI010000377.1 GCF_937874145.1 uncultured Chitinophaga sp.
ATGGTCGGGAAGTCGAGCAGCAGCTGCATTTTGTCGCCTTCGATGGAGTACAGTTGCGCGCTCTGCGCCAGCTCAGGACCGGTGGGCAGGAAGCGGTCTTTGGTGATCTTGTTGTAGGCTACCACATACTTGCCGTAAGGCTTTTTGGTGTCGCCGCCGGGAACCATGAGGTGACCGATGGAATAGTAGGTAGGTACGCGGTCAAGCACTTTCAGGTCTTTCAGGCTCCATTTCACGATCTCGGAAGATACGAAGAATGAAGTGTATGCGTTACCGTTAGCATCGAACTCAGTGTGCAGGGGGCCGAGGCCGGGTTTCTGCACTTCGCCGTGCAGCGCGGCTTCGTACTTGATAACGGGCAGGCCGTTGTATTCTCCTTCAAACGCTTTGTCTTCGATCGCTTTCACGAACTTCTGGTACGCGAACACGGGGATCAGCGCCGCCAGCTTGCCGGAACCAACGATGTACTCGCCGGAAGGGTCCACGTCGCAACCGTGCGGCGACTTGGGGCAGGGGATCAGGTACACGAAATCCTTCAGCTCGGTGGGGTCCAGCGTCAGCACTTCCCTGATGATCTCGGAAGTGGCGGTGTGGGTTTCTTCGTTGAAGGTGTTGTGATAGTACTCGGTAGCCATCTTTTTGGCTTTGCCGGCTTTCACGTATTCTTCCGCTTTTTTCCAGTTTACAGCCACGATAAAGTCCTTGTCCTTCTGGGAAGCGTTCACTTCCTTGAGGGTACTGGCCTGTTCGGTGTTGTAGGTGGAGAAGAAGAACCATCCGTGGGAAGGCCCTTTACCGGCGCGGCTCAGGTCGAGGTCCATACCGGGCAGGATGATCTGGAAGGCCACGTTCATATGGCCGGAGTTTTTGTCGATGTTGATGAAAGAGGCGGTGCTTTTGAAGTTCTTTTTGTAAGAAGCATTGTCGAGCGCCGATTCCTGGTTGCCGATGGGAACGGAGAAACGGGTGCCTGCGATCACATACTCGGTGTTTTCGGTGAGGAAGGGGGAAGAGTGGTTACCGCCGGAGTTGGGCAACTCGATGATTTCCATCGTCTTGAAAGCCTTCAGGTCGATCCTGGCCACGCGGGGTGAGTTGTTGGCGTTGGCGAAGAGCCAGCGGCCGTCGTGCTCGCCGTTGGTTTGCGAAAGGGCCAGGTGGTGCTGGTCGTCCCATGGAATGAAGCCCTGGGAAGTATTCAGCATGGGCTTGGTTTCTTCGCTGTAACCATAGCCGTTTTCCGGGTTCACGGAGAACACGGGCAGCACTTTCAGCAGGCGGCCGGAAGGGATGCCGTATACCGCCACCTGGCCGCTGAAACCGCCGGAAACGAAGTTGTACAGTTCATCGTATTTGCCGGGAGCAACATAGGTACGGGATGCGGCATCGCCGCCAACGGCGGATTCGGTGCTCTTCATCTTGCAACCCTGCACGGCCAGCGCAGCGGCTGCGGCCGTCAGTAGTAAGTGAGAAAGTTTCATAAAAAATATATTACGGGAATGAATATTCTTAATTCTTGCCGTCGATTTTGCGCATGTACTCCAGCACCGCACGGGCATCATCGTCGGAGAGGTTCTGGTTCGGCATTCTTACCATACATACCTCCAGCATGGCCTGTGCTTCCGGATCTTTGTCCAGCATTTCGTCCACGTTGGTGACGAAGTTCATGATCCATTCCGGGGTGCGGCGGTCGGTTACGCCCTTCCATCCCGGGCCCACCAGTTTTTCTTCGGTGAGTTTGTGGCAGGACGTACATTTCACTTCGGCCACTTCCTGGCCTTTTTTCACCATGGCTTCGTCGAGCGGATGGGTAAGCTGGACGTCCTTGAATTTGCCGATACCCTTGGGATCGGTGGAAGCGGCGGCGCCGTTATCTGCTGCGGGGGCTTCGGATCCGGGCGCTTTATCGCCGGATTTTTCCTGCCCGCCACCGCCGCAACCAGCGGCCGCAATGGCGATGGCTAAAGAGAAGACGAAGAGATACCTGAGCTGTTTCATATTGTGTTTGTTTAGTTCAAAGTTCGATTTCGGCGGATGGATACTTCATGACGGCTGTCATCGATTTTGATGACAGTAGGCATCGGTCCAGGGTGTTTTATATGATCTGGATCGGACCATGCCCGCCCTGGAGCAAATAAGCATTGAACCCCTGTTATGCACGGGGGTGACTGGCGGTAAGCAGATTCGGAAAGAACTTTCAGATGGATCGGGAGTAGAAATGCTTTGTTCGCGGCAAACCTTCCATTACCAGGGAAAGCGGATCGCTTTCGGTTGGCAATAGTATGTTCGTGGCCGGTTGAAAACCTGCAGGAATAATTGTCGTCTTCGCTGTTCACGCTTTTCATCATGAATCCCGAATCCCGAATCGGATGAAAACGGGCGCTGGTTTTTCACAGGGGCGTTCTGCTGCGTTTCATGATGAATAGTTCTCACGTTAATGATTTATGTATTACAAATTCCGTGTCGGTTTGGTTGCGATCCGCCTGATTTTCACCCGTTTTTTCTTTCCGTGATGCTAAAACGCGGCCGGCAAGGGCGAATTACGGCTGGGTGGTTTGGCGGGCAAATGCGTTTTCCAGGTCGGCCGCTTTCGGGAACAGGATATTGTTTTCCAGGTGGATATGCAGGTGCAGGTCTTCCTGGAACTCTTTGAGCAGGGCGTATGTAACGCGATAGGTGTTGCAGCCGTCCGGTGGTACGGTGTAGTCGTTGCTGAGGGCTTGAATCTGCCGGAAGCGCTCGCCTTCCTGGTCGTGCTCATGCATCATCATGGAAATAGGATTGGATACGGTGCCGAAGTGAGGCGGGGGTGCGGTATGACCATTCTGTTGCGCCACCACCATCTGCCGGATATAGGGGAACAGCACCAGCTCTTCTTTCTTCATGTGCATGGTGAGCTCGGCGGCGCTTTCGTTGAAAAGCCCGGCAATCTGCACCAGCTCCGGGTGTGCGTCTCCGTGTACGCGCGACAGTTTGTGGAGATACGCCTGCAAAACGGGGATTTGATTGGAAACGTAGCCGTGATGACGGTCAACAATGTGGATCGCCAGCACGTCAGGCTGCCAGGTATTGTAATCCGTACCGGTTTCGGGCTGGATGCCGAGAACGGTTTGCAGGTCCGCCGTTACCGCGGCGATGTCGATCTTTTTCTGGGTGCAGGCGTCTTGCACGGTGCGGTTGCCATTGCAGCAGAAATCGATGTGGTATTTGCTGAAAACAGCGGCGGTGCGGTAATTGTCCGCCACCAGCTGGCCGATAACGGCTTGTTCGAGGTTGTTCATGACGAGTTTTTTAAATCAGTGTTATAATTAAATACCAAATTGTCCTTAATAAAAGACGGATAAACACGGCAAAGTTAGTGTATAAATACACATAAAAGGATAAAAAAGTCTTTAATTAGGGCGTTGTCACGAGGCTGAAACCCTTTGTGGGCGTGGAGTATGATTAAAATCATTTTTTTGGGGGATAGGGGATGGGGTTATGGCGGGCAAAAAAATGCCCGCACGGTAAGGTGCGGGCTTGCTTTGTCTGGCAGCTAAAAGGGACCACCGCCGCCGCTGTTCCCCCCGGAACGCACGGCTGCCTGTTGCCAGGCGGGCCGGTGGTCAAGTTCTCAACATAAGCATAATTAAAAACCTCGTATCATTTTTCAATCTGCAAAGTTCGGCAAATGAATCCGGGGGCATGGTGACTTACGTCACATAATCCTGATTGTGAACATTGTATTGTATTTTAGCGGTTTTTTACCAGATATGAGCCCGTATTCTTTCCGATTCCAGCATCCCCGTGCCCTGCGATATGTGTGGCTGACCGTCTTCGGACCCATCGTGGTGCTGATCGCCGTTATCCTGCTGGCCGGCCCCTCCATGTCCGCGATCCTCATTTCCACCCTGGGAACCATGGCGCTGGGGTTTTACTTCCTCTTCACCAAAGGCAAAGCGGCTGACGAAATCACCATCGACGGCAAAGGCTTCACCTCCGCCTTCTTCGGCAGGGTGGAATTCGGGGACATCGCGAAGGTTAGCGGGCAATCGTTCTGGATGGAGCCGCCGTCGCTGCGCATTGTGCTGGCGGATGGGAAACAATTGACCTGGCGGCTCACTTATAAAGGCAGCGTGTACAATTCCGTAGCCGACGCGGAGGTGTTCATGCAATTCACAAGCGATCTTTCCGCCCGGATGGATAAATCGCCCGCCGCCCGTCCTGCCGCGGCTGCTTACTACCACGCTGGGATCGATCCCACGCCTGCAGAGCAGCTCCGCAAGGTGAAGGATAAAAACCGGAAACCCGCCTGGATGATTCCTGTAGGCGCCGTGTTTGCCGTTTTGGCGCTGGTCAAAACCTGCGGAAAGGATTGGTTCGGGAGCAAGGACCCCGATTTCGGAAAAATGGCGGCGCAGCAGGAGAAGCTCTACAACTACAACGTGGAAAGGGCGAAAGCCGTTATGGCGGAACACCTGAAAACCCAGGGCGCGCTGTTCCTGTATACAAACGATACGGCCGCCACTGCCTCGCTGCTGCCGAAAATTTCGGAAGAGAACCCCCTGGGCATCAAAGCCTTCCGCCACACCCAGGCCAACCAGCAACTCCGGGAATTCATCGACAACCCCGATGCTTTCGAAATCCAGGCGGTGATCTTCGCGGGCGACTCTTCGGTGACGCCCATGCGCAAAAGCATCCTCAATATGGACGACAGCGCCGGCGCCAATCTCTACATCCGTTTTTACGATCCCGCACAGCGCATCGTGCCCATGCAGCTGCGCGGCCAGGCGATCGCGGACTCCTCCGAGCTGCCTGTTTTCGATGTAAAATCCGCCATCGCACTGTACGATACCCTCGCGCTCGCGAAACCCATTTCCGAAGTACTTCCCGGCATGCCCATGATGCTCGCGCAGGTGCGCCACCGGCCCTCTTTCCGGATCTATCTTACCGGCCGCGAAAAGGACGGCATCACCGAAAGCCTTTTCCGCAGGACCATCCGCGAGCTGAATAAGCAATTATCCAAAGTAGAAGCGGATACGAGCGGGTTTGTGATGAAAATGTTTAACCGGTAGTGATCGCCGGGCTTTCCGTTGGATAAAATTAATCGCACGTTCGGTTGCCTGTCCCGCCGGGCGGCGCGGCCTTTTTCGTTATATTGCCGTCATGAATACCGCATTTGAACCAACCATTGCATTCGCCAACGCACTCGATCAGCAAGATGTGCTGGCCTCCTTCAAATCCCGATTCCACTTCCCGCAACACGAAGGCAAGGACGCCATTTACTTCTGTGGCAACTCCCTCGGCCTGCAGGCCCGCTCCGTAGAAGCCGCCATCCGGCAGGAGCTGGAAGACTGGCAGAACCTGGCCGTGGAAGGGTACTTCCGCGCGAAGAACCCCTGGCTTTTCTACCACAACAATTTCACGGAAACCATGGCCGGCATGATGGGATGCTCAAACGAAGAAGTGACCGTGATGAACACGCTCACCGTCAACCTGCACCTCATCCTCCAGAGCTTTTACCGTCCCGCCAAAGAACGCTACCGCATCATCATGGAAGCGGGCGCCTTCCCCTCAGATCAATACGCGCTCGAAACCCTCGTGCGCCTCCACGGCCTGGATCCGGACGACGCCCTCGTCGAAATCCATCCCAGGGAAGGGGAGAAGCTCCTCCGCACCGAAGATATACTCGATACCATTGCCCGCCAGGGCAACAGCCTCGCCATGGTACTCATGGGCGGCATCAATTACTACACCGGTCAGTTCTACGATATCCCCGCGATCACGGCCGCCGCGCACCGGCAGGGCGCTTACGCCGGGTGGGACCTGGCCCATGTGGCCGGCAACATTCCCGTGCAGCTCCACGACTGGAACGCGGACTTCGCGGTGTGGTGCTCTTACAAATACCTGAACGGCGGCCCCGGCGCGGCCGGCGGGCTTTTCGTGCACGAAAGGCATGGCAGCGATCCCGGCTTCCCGCGCCTCGGCGGCTGGTGGGGCAACGATGAGAAAACGAGGTTCCGCATGGAGAAGGGCTTCGTTCCCAAACCCGGCGCCGCCGGCTGGCAGATCAGCACGGCGCAGGTCTTCAACATGGCCGCCCTTAAAGCATCGCTCGAAATCTTCAAAGAGGCCGGCATCGCCAACCTCCGCGCCAAAAGCCTGCAGCTCACGGCGTACCTGGAGTTCCTGCTGGGGCAAACCCCGCTCCCCTGCGAAATCATCACCCCCCGCGATCCGGAGCAGCGCGGCGCGCAGTTGTCGCTGTTTTTCCCGGAAGACGGTAAGGCCATCCACTCCCGCATGATGGAAAGCGGCATTATTTGCGACTACCGCGAGCCAGGCGTGATCCGCCTGGCGCCCGCGCCCCTGTATTGCTCCTACGCCGATGTGCTCCGTTTTCATGAAGTATTAAAATCTTTCTCATGAGTGCCGCAACCCAAAACTGGCTCGCCCTCGGCGATTCCTACACGATAGGAGAGGGCGTCCCCCTGTTCGACAGCTTCCCTTATCAAACCCTGCAACTCCTCCGCGCAAGCGGCATGCAGCTGCAGGCCCCGGAGATCGTGGCGAAAACGGGGTGGACCACCGGCGAACTGATAGCCCATCTCCACGAACGCAGCCGCCTGCTGCCGCGCTACGATTTCGTGTCGCTGCTGATTGGCGTCAACAACCAGTACCGCGGGCTTTCCGAAACGGATTACGCGGAAGAGTTCCAGTGGCTGGCGGAAAAAGCCCTGCAACTGGCCCCAGGCGGCAAGGTAGCCGTGATCAGCATCCCCGACTGGGGCGTAACACCCTTCGCAGCCGGGCGCGATCTCGACGCCATCTGCCTCGCCATCGACCAGTTCAACGGCATCAACCGCGAAATCAGCGGGCGGCTGGGCATTCCTTATATAAATATTACGGAAGATTACCGGCTCGCCGGCGGGCGGCCCGAGGGCGTGGCGGAAGACAAGCTGCACCCCTCCGCAGGCATTTATGCAGGCTGGGCGGAAAAGCTGGCTACCGTCTTCAGTGGGGCCTAATCTGCACGCGCACAGAATTTTTTATATTATAAATCCCCGCCCCCTGAGGCGGGGATTTTGATTAAGTAAGAATTATCCTACATTTGCACCCCTGACCCGCCGGCAACAACCGGTAAGGTCACTTATGCGATCCCTGTACAAGAACAGCCCATTGGGCGCAAGGCAGGGTTTACTATCTTTATGAAGTACTTTAACCTTTATTAAAACTGTTTATGCAATTTCTGGATTTTGAAAAGCCGATTGCGGATCTGTACGAACAACTGGAAAAACTGAAGGAAAACGGGGAGAAGTCCGGCGTGGACGTTTCCGCTACCGTTAACGAGTACGCACAGAAAATCAACGACACCAAGCAACAGATCTATAACAATCTCACCAGCTGGCAGAAAGTGCAGCTGAGCCGGCATCCCGACAGGCCTTATACACTCGAGTATATCGAAAGGATGACGGAAAATTTCGTGGAGCTGCATGGCGACCGCAATGTGAAGGACGATAAGGCGATGGTAGGCGGGTTCGCTGACCTGGACGGGGAAACCGTGATGTTTATCGGCCAGCAGAAAGGGGTGAACACGAAAATGCGCCAGATCCGGAATTTCGGCATGGCCAACCCCGAAGGTTACCGCAAGGCGCTGCGCCTGATGAAGCTGGCGGAACGTTTCAACAAGCCCATCATCACCCTGATCGATACACCCGGCGCATACCCCGGGCTGGAAGCGGAAGAGCGCGGACAAGGCGAGGCGATCGCCCGCAACCTGTTCGAAATGGTGAAGCTGCGCGTTCCCGTGATCTGCGTGATCATCGGCGAAGGCGCCTCCGGCGGCGCGCTGGGCATTGGTATCGGCGACCGCATCTTCATGCTCGAAAACAGCTGGTATACCGTGATTTCCCCCGAAAACTGCTCCACCATCCTCTGGAGAAGCTGGAACTACAAGGAAAAAGCGGCCGAAGAACTGAAACTGACATCAGGATATATGAGCCAGTTCGGACTGGTAGACGGTGTGATCCCCGAACCTATCGGCGGCGCGCACTCCGCCCACGAAGAAATGGCCGAAATATTGAAGAAGCGCCTCAAGGAAACCCTGGCCGAACTCAGGAAGATCGACCCGGACGCCCGTATCGAACAACGGATCGATAAATTCTCCAATATGGGCTTTTTTGAAGAACGTTAATTAAAAAAGGAGAGGCGGCATATTGCCGGAACCAATCCAATTGACAATCTTTGCATTTTCCAAGGGCAGCATTGCGGCCATTGACCATTTGAAATATGTTACAGGAACAATTACGGGGCACCGGCGTGGCATTGGTGACACCCTTTGCCACGAACGAAGCGATTGACTGGAACGCCCTCGAAAGGCTCATCGATCATGTGATTACCGGCGGCGTGGATTACGTCGTAACCCTCGGCACCACCGGCGAAACACCTACACTCTCCTCTGAAGAAAAGCTGGATCTCATCCGCTTCACCTTCGAAAAAGTGAACAAACGCGTACCCGTAGTGGTAGGCATCGGCGACTACAACACCCGCGACGTCGTGAAACGGCTGGAATCCTGCCCGCTCGACGAAGCCGCCGCCGTGCTCAGCGTAGCGCCTTACTACAGCAAACCCACGCAGGAAGGCATCTTCCAGCACTATAAAGCCGTTGCCGCTGCCTCTCCGAAACCCATCATCCTGTACAATGTACCCGGCCGCACCGGCCGCAACATGACGGCGGAAACCACCCTGCGCATCGCGCACGAAGTGGAAAACGTGGTGGCGATGAAGGAAGCTTCCGGCGATATGGCGCAATGCATGGCCATCGTGCGCGACAAACCGAAGGATTTCCTCGTGATCAGCGGCGACGATGCCGTGGCGATGCCGCAGCTGGCCTGCGGTATGGACGGCGTGATCTCCGTTGCCGCCAATTACTTTGCAAAAGATTTCCCAGCAATGGTGAAAGCCGCCTTCGCCGGTGACTTCGAAACCGCCCGCAGCCTGCATTACCGCATGCTCCAGGGCTTCGACCTTATGTTCGCGGAAAACAACCCTGCCGGTATCAAAGCATTCCTGCACGAAGCCGGTATCCTCGAAAACGTGTTCCGCCTCCCGGTGATTCCCGCAACCGACGCGCTCCAACAACAGATCAAACAGTATCTTTCCAAATACTAATTCCTGTAAACCGGGAAACGGAAGGCTGACAGCTGGTTCAACGCCAGGCGTCAGCCTTTTTGCATTAAAAAGGGCGCCCTTCTCAGGCGCCCCGAAAGTATAGGGTTGAACAGGATAATACCATTTAGAAAGCGAAGCCAACGGTAAGGCCCAGGCCGCGGACGCCGAGGAACGGCATCCTGATATCTGCCCTGATGCCATCGTCGCGCACCTCCGCAGTGATGTTTTTTTCACTTCCACCGAGATCAACCAGGTCTTCCAGCTCATTTTTCAGATCGGTGCGCTCCTGCTCGTCGAGGTCGCTGAGATCAGTAATGCCGTCCACCTTGCCGGTCATTTTACCATAATGCGCGCCGATGATGTAGAGGTCTACCACCACGCGTTTGGCGATCATAAACTGGCCACCCATCACTACGCCGCCGCCGAAACCGCTGGAATTGCCCTTGAGGGGTACGAGGGTGGTGGTTTGGTCGGGTTTTTCATAATCGTACGGGTAATCGTACTTGAAATTGCTGTAACGGCCGTAGATACCGGCGTAGAAGCCCTTGGCGCCGGGGCGGCGGCCGGTGTAGAAACGGAACTCAGCGGTGAGGGCGCCGCCGCTCATCTGCAGCTTGTCGAGCTGGTTCTGCAGGTCGTCGTCACCGTCTTCCTTCACATAATCCATCACTGTTTCGCCGAGCATGCTTTTGGTGAGCGCGCTTTTCGGCATGTAACGGTAGCCGAGCGAAGCGGAGATCTTGCGGGTAAGCAGGCGCTCGTACGTAAGGCTGTAGTTGTTCAGCGCAAGGCTGGATAGGTTGGTTTTCACGATGTTGGAATACATCGGCTGGTTGCGGAGCCTTTCCTTGCGGGGCGGCTTTTCGGCGATTTCGGTATCGATTTCCAGGGGTGCGGTTTGCTGCGCCGTGGCTGCAGTGCTGAGGCACAGGGCAAAGGCGAACGTTAGTGCTGCGTGTTTCATGTTATAGGTAAAAAGATTAATGCGTAAAGATAAACGCAGCTATTTTCACCAGCAATACACCATTTTAGGTATTGTATATTTAATTAAATTATGTTTTAATGTGTAGGCTGATCAGATGATGTAAGTGGTGCCTTCGAGGGCGAGCTCGGTATGGGGGAAAACGGGGATGCTTTCGTCGAGGAAAGGCTGGAGCTCGGTGTATTTGGAGGAGAAGTGGCCGATGAGCAGCCGCCGGGCGCCGGCCATGCTGGCGAGGGTGGCGGCCTGCACGCTGGTGCTGTGGAAGCGGTCGGCCGCGCGCTGGCGGAGATCGTCGAGGTAAGTGGTTTCGTGGTAAACGAGGTCGGCGTCCTTCATCCAGGGGATGAGGTCTTCGTCGTAGATGCTGTCTGCACAATACACATACCGCCGGGCGCGGAGCGGGGGCAGGGTAACCCAGTCGTTGCGGACTACCGATCCGTCTTTTCTGATATAATCTTCACCTTCGGCGAGGTGGGAGAAGAAGGCGGAAGGAATTTCGTAAGCACGGGTTTGTTCGGGTATGATGCGGCGTTTTTTCCGCTGTATGCTGAACGAAAAGCCGAAGCAGGGGATGCGGTGGCGGGTGGGGAAGCAGCTGACTTCCATGTCTTTATCGCGCAGCAGCACCCCGTGGGTTTCAGGGGTGAGGGGCTTGAATTCCAGTTCGAAACGCA
The DNA here is from genome assembly GCF_937874145.1 of uncultured Chitinophaga sp. Lineage (GTDB taxonomy): Bacteria > Bacteroidota > Bacteroidia > Chitinophagales > Chitinophagaceae > Chitinophaga. Next base: position 10,810 of record NZ_CALNBI010000377.1, read on the forward strand.
GCGTGGTGGCGGCATGGCGGAGCTGGAGCTCGAGGATGTCCCAGAGCGCGGGCGGGCCGAAGACGGTCAGCGGCTCCGTTCGCCCCAGGAGGCTCATGCTGTTGATGAGCCCGATGAGGCCGAAGTAGTGGTCGCCATGGAGGTGGCTGATGAAAATATACCGGATTTTGCTGCGGCGGACCTTGTAGCGGGCAAGCTGCGTTTGCGTGCCCTCACCGCAGTGGATCAGTATGAGCTGGTCGTTATACGTGAGTACCTGGGCGGTGGGATGCCGCTCCGGCGTGGGGATTGCCGAGTTATTGCCGAGTATGGTGACCGCAAACATGTTCCGCAAATTAATCATTATTCATCTCCGAGTCGAGCTCGCGTTCGAAGTCTTCCATCATCACCATATCGATGGCTTCGGACTCGGTTGGCACGATATTGAGCATTTCGGGGTGTTGCACGGAAAGTTGGGCTGTTAAAACCTTGTTAAGTCCGGACACCGCGGCGGAGAGGCCATGGTCGTAGCGGTGCTGGTACACTGTAAAAATGGCTTCCAGGGCTTCGGGGGCTGCGGATTGGAGGGAATGCAGGTCCAGTATGAGGTTGGAGGTCTCCAGGTTGGGGGTGGCGAGTACGGTTTTTTCGAAATCCGCTGCCATTTTAGCATCCAGACCGGCTTCTTCCAGCCTAAAAATCACTATTTTCTCTTTGGTATCAATTTTGAATTGCATACGGCGGATGTTATCATTCAAAAACATTATAAAAAAAAGGATTCGGCAAAAAGGAAACCCGTCGAAGAACATACCTGGAGAAGTAAAAAAATCCAATCGTCAACATCCCTCTTCTCGTAGATATATTCAGCACACAAGGCCCTTCAGCGCAAAAGTAAATCTTAACCAATAATGTGCAAGGATAAAAACTAAATCCAAATTTATTTGGTAATATTGTATAAGCATGCCCCCGTAAGGGTTTAACAAAATCAACAAACAATGGATCAGAATTTTTCACCGCAAGTAAAGGAGATCATTACGTTTAGCCGGGAGGAAGCTTTGCGACTGGGTAATGATTTCATCGGTACGGAACACCTGCTTTTGGGTATCATTCGTGAGGGTGAGGGAACGGCTGTAAAAATCCTACAGGCGCTGAACGTTGATCTGTATGAGTTACGCAAGGAAGTGGAATTGGCTATAAAGGACAAGACGGGCAAGAACATTGCGAACATCAACAGTCTACCCCTGACCCGCCAGGCAGAAAAAGTGATCCGGGTAACCGTGCTGGAAGCGAAGGCGCTGAAGAGTCCCACCGTGGAAACTGAGCACCTGATGCTATCCATCCTCAAGAATAAAGAAAACGTTTGTACGCAAATCCTTCAACAGTTTGATGTGGACTACGATACTTTCAAAAACGAACTGGGCTTCGTAAAATCCGCCGATCCGAAAGCGGAATTCGATGACCCCGGAGAAGAGGAGTTCGAAGACGAGCGCAAGAGCTATGCTTCCAAACAGAAGCAGGCCAATACCAAGTCGAAAACTCCCGTTCTCGATAACTTCGGCCGCGACATTACGAAGCTGGCCGAAAGCGGCAGCCTCGACCCGATCGTGGGCCGTGAAGCGGAAATCGAACGCGTTTCGCAGATACTTTCCCGCCGTAAAAAGAACAACCCCATCCTGATCGGCGAGCCCGGTGTAGGTAAAACCGCCATCGTGGAAGGCCTCGCCCTCCGCATCGTGCAGCGCAAAGTTTCCCGCGTGCTGTTCGACAAACGGGTGGTGAGCCTCGACCTCGCCGCCCTCGTGGCCGGTACCAAATACCGCGGCCAGTTCGAGGAAAGGATGAAGGCCATCATGAACGAGCTGGAAAAGAACCGCGACGTGATCCTGTTCATCGACGAGATCCACACCATCGTTGGCGCCGGCGGCGCTTCCGGTTCGCTGGACGCGTCCAATATCTTCAAACCCGCCCTCGCAAGAGGCGAGCTCCAGTGCATCGGCGCATCCACCCTGGATGAATACCGCATGTATATCGAGAAAGACGGCGCCCTCGACCGCAGGTTCCAGAAAGTAATGGTAGATCCCCCCTCCGTGGAAGAAACCATCCAGATCCTCAACAACATCAAACCGCGCTACGAGGAATATCACAACGTTTCCTACACCGATGACGCCATCGACGCCTGCGTGAAGCTCAGCGACCGGTACATGACCGACCGCCTGCTGCCCGACAAAGCCATCGACGTGCTCGACGAAGTAGGCGCCCGCGTCCACCTCAAAAACATCAACGTTCCGCAAAATATCCTCGACCTCGAAAAACAGATCGAAGACATCAAGCAGGAAAAAAATAAAGTCGTGAAGAGCCAGCGCTTCGAAGAAGCCGCCGCCCTCCGCGATACCGAAAAGAAACTCGGCGAAGACCTCGAAAAGGCCAAAGCCGTGTGGGAAGAAGAAGTGAAACACAAACGCTACCCGATCGATGAAGAAGCGATCGCCGAAGTGGTGAGCATGATGACCGGCATCCCCGTGAAACGGATGGTGCAGGCCGAAAACGAAAAGCTCCGCCGCATGGGCGAAGACCTCAAGTCTGCCGTGGTAGGACAAGCCGAAGCGATTTCCAAAGTCACGAAAGCCATCCAGCGTAACCGCGTTGGCCTGAAAGACCCGAAGAAACCCATCGGTACCTTCATCTTCCTCGGGCCCACCGGTGTCGGTAAAACCGAGCTGGCCAAATCGCTCGCCCGGTACATGTTCGACTCGGAAGACGCGCTCATCCGCATCGATATGTCCGAATACATGGAGAAATTCTCCGTAAGCCGCCTCATCGGCGCGCCTCCGGGATATGTTGGATACGAAGAAGGCGGACAGCTCACCGAGAAAGTGCGCCGCAAACCCTACTCCGTGATCCTGCTCGACGAGATCGAGAAAGCCCATCCGGATATCTATAATATCCTGCTGCAGGTGCTCGACGACGGTATCCTGACCGACGGCCTGGGCCGGAAAGTGGACTTCAAGAACACGCTCATTATCATGACCTCCAATATCGGGGTACGCCAGTTGAAAGACTTTGGCGCAGGTGTGGGCTTCACCACCGGCACCCGCGTGGTGAACGAGGAAGAGAATACCAAGGCAGTGATCGAAAAAGCACTGAAACGTACATTCTCCCCCGAGTTCCTGAACCGTATCGATGACGTGATCATCTTCAACTCGCTCAGCAAGGAAGACATCTACGTGATCATCGATATCACCATGAAAGGCGTGCTCGCCCGCCTGCAGAACCTGGGCTTCAGCCTGGAACTGACGGACGAGGCCAAAGGGTTCCTCGCAGAGAAAGGCTACGACCAGCAGTTCGGCGCCCGCCCGCTGCACAGGGCCATCCAGAAATACCTGGAAGATCCCCTGGCGGAAGAAATCCTCAACATGAATATCCATAACGGGGATATCCTCATCGCGGATCTCGACAAGGAAAACCAGAAACTGGTGTTCTCCCTGAAGAATCCCTCCAAAAGCAAATCGGAAAAATCCGAAGCGTAAGTAGTAAGAAATCACCCGATTATATGAGCTGCCGGCAATTGCCGGCAGCTTTTTTTATGGCTGTTATTGATTTTCAAGGTGTTTGAAGCCCGAAAATGACATATTATAAAAAAATGAAATAAATCTTTCCAAAAGAACATATTATTCAAAAAGTATATGTATAATTGTGGGAGATTAGCGCAATTTACCGGTCAGGGGACCGGGTTTTAACCGTATCAGTTATTCGATTCAGAGCCGAGGTTTTTACATTTTATCTCTATAAACGTATATTTTTTAATCTCTTACCTATGAGAAAGTCGTTACGTATAGCGGGCATGCTCCTCGCATTATTTTTCTCTTACAACAGCGTGAAGGCACAGGTCAAAATCGGGGGCGACCCTGCATTAGTGGACCCAAACGCCATTCTTGAACTGGAAAGCAGCAGAAAAGGTTTACTGCTGCCCCGCCTCGACAGGGCAGGGTACGAACTGCTGGTGGGCCGCAACCCACAGGCCGGTATGGTCATTTATATCAAAGACCCCCTGGCGGATACCCGTGGCGTCGGTTTCTACGTGAAAACGGGTACTGCGGCCGACAAAACATCCTGGACTAAGCTTGCCGCGGATAACGGCGGCGCGGGATTCTGGAGGGTAAACGGCAACGATGAAGTAATCGACGGCGACTGGCTGGGTACCAAAACGGCCATTCCCCTGATCTTCAAAGTGAACGGAAACAACACGGTAATGCAGTTCGACGGTACTTCCGGCCAGCTGACCATCCCTTACGCCAACGTTCCCGTTGCGGGTTCTTCCGTGAGCGACGTCGTAATGATCGATAACAACGGTTTGATCCATAAGAAAGATCTTTCCCTTACTTCCGTGACTTCCCTCAACTCGTTCCAGGGTAATGTTACGGTGAAAGTTACGCCCAGCAACACTTCCAACATTGCGGAACTGACTGCTACCGCTTCCCCGAACGAACTGGATGTGAAACTGCCTATCATGGCCGGTGGCGCCACACAGGAGTATGGTTTCATGACCATTGCGGACTGGAAGAAGCTCGATGCGATCACGGCTGCAAACGGTATCGCCATTGGCAACATTCTCACGGGCATTACCGGCGGGGATGGTGCGCAGATCGAACGTTTGACGGGTGCGGATGAAGGGAAACTGGTGATCCGCCTCGTGGAAGCGTCCGGCACTGCGCCGGGTATCGTGAGCACAGGAGCGCAGACATTTGCCGGTGCCAAGTCTTTCAGCGGAACAGCAGCATTCGCGGAAGCCACTACATTCGCAAAAACCGTCGGTATCACCGGTAACACCACCCTGGGCGGTACCCTGGGTGTGACCGGCTTATCTACCTTCTCGGAAGCGGCCACCTTCAACAAAACGATCGAAGTGATCGAGAACGCGGCGATCGCCGGCAACACCACACTTGGTGGCAGCCTGGGCTTCACCAATCCTGCTTTTTACAGCACGCCCACGCCGGCTACTTACCGCCTGGCCGTCCTGAACCCGAATAACGACAACAAGCTGGAAATGGTGGAAGTGGCCGCTGGAAGCGTTGGCGGTATCGGTTCCATCCGGCTGCCTGGTGCAACGCCGGCTGCCGACCAAATCATTAAAGCCGATGCTTCTACCGGGCACCTGACTGTGCTGGCCGGCCAGTCGGGCAACGGTTTCAACATCGCTACAGAGGCCGCCAACTCCATTACCATTAATATCCCCAACGCCAGCCAGACCGCCAGCGGTCTCGTTACCACCGGTACGCAAACCTTCAACGGTATCAAAACCGTGGAAGACACGCTGAACGTGGGCGGCAACACTACGCAGACTTCCCGCTTCAACCTGAACAGTGCGATGTCGGTTCCCTTTAAGGTGCTGAACCCGGGCAACTACATTATGGGCAACGATGATTATATCGTTATCGCGAAGTGCGACAACAGCGCGGTGGGTGCAGATCCCGAGCCGATTAATACCGTTACGCTTCCCTCCGCTGGTGATGTGAAAGGACGGATGTACACGATCCGCAGGGCGCGCCGTATCACAAACGAAATCGCGCAGCTCCACATTGCTGACGCCAACGGCATTCAGATCGATGGCCAGGACGCCATCATCATCTATGAGCCAAACTTCGCCGTGACGCTGGTTTCCGACGGAGCCGCCTGGCACGTAATCTCCAGATCAGTTATGTAATAGATTTTCGATTGAAGGGAACGGCGGTTCTGTGCCGCCGTTCCTTTATAATCCAATAATCGTTCGTTATGAAATTTTCTCTCTCTATTTGCAGCGTTACCGCATCCGTATTCTTTGCCCTGATCTTCGCAGGGCAGGATGCAAAAGCCCAGCTGAAGATCGGCGGCAATACCACCATCACGCGTGGAGATGCGATCCTGGAACTGGAAAGCAACCGTAAAGGCATGCTCCTGCCCCGCGTCACTTCACTGGCACTAACCGTTCCCCCGCTCGATACGGCGGCACAGGGAATGATGGTCTACAATCTTACCGACAACAAAATTCATATCCGCACGGGCAGCTCCTGGAAAGCACTCAGCGATGCAGATGCCGGCGGTTGGAACCTGACCGGCAATTCATCCGTCAACCCCGCATTGCATTTTTTGGGCACCACCAACGCCCAGCCGCTCATTCTAAGGACCAACAACCTCGAAGCCGCGCGCGTGACCGCCGACCGTAAGCTCGGTATCGGCACTACGGCACCGCATTCCATGTTGCACGTCAACGGTTCCACCGCCACCAACGTGGCCGTGGGTACCGGGAACTTTACTATGGCGGATTCCAACAGTGTGGTGATTATGAATAATACCGGGACAGTGAATTTTGCATTGCAGAATCCGGCCAATTACAAAGGCCGAACGATTGAGATCGTGGCATATAATACCGGGCTTGTCAACTTTACCGGTTATACGGTGCGTGGTCAGAACGGGGCCAATCCAACAGTGGGCCTGGCAGCAGGGTATAGCTTGCGCCTGGTCAGCGATGGAGCTGCGTGGGTGATAGTAGGAAAACAAAGAAGCGGTCTGCCTTTATATTACGCTACTACGGCCGGTTCTGGAGAAGGAGAAGTGCTCCGCGACTACAACGGCTATATCAGTCACGGCAGTGGCGTGTTCCAGACGGATGTGCAGGCGGAAGCATTGAACCAGATACCCAACGAAACCGCATGGTTCAGCATGATGCTGCAAACCGTTGGCGGCGGGTATTTCGGGCAGTTCAACCTCAACGACCATGACGCCTATTTCCGCGGTAATTCCATCAGCAACCTCGGAACGTCCGTGTGGCAGAAAATGATCAGCCATCCTGCAACGATTTCATTCAAAGGGGAGCGACTGGGGGCTGATAGCCTGAATCTGAATATGATCGCCAACCGGAACGTTGTTTTCAGTACGAATAATACCGCGCGGATGCGGATTCATAATACGGGTAACATCGATATGATGGGGCCGGCTGTAACGGTGGAAGGTACTACGAAGATGAAAGGCGCGGTGTTCAATAATATTACGACGGTATACGGGAACTATAATGTAGCTGATAATGACTATACGATTTATGCATTGATCAGCGCAAACAACCAGGCCATTACATTGCCAAGCGGAGCCCAGCATATAGGCAGGGTCGTAGTTGTGAAAACAAGGAAAAACGGTGGAGGCACCAACAGGACGCTGGAGATCAATGTTGCGGGTGGTGGAACTATTGAAGGGGCGGGAAGTGTGGATTTAGCGGCTGATACAGGAAACGACAGTCATATGACGTTTCAGATGGTGGCCGCGAACAACTGGTTGATTATCGCAAGATAGAAAATTGAAAAGATGAAACGTATTTACACCTTACTCGTATTTTCCTTCCTTCCGTTGCTTTCGAAAGGGCAGCAGGGCGTGTACATTGCACCGGGCGAGCGTTTGCAGGTATTTTCGGGGGAGAATTTCAGCATTTACGGCAATATGGTGAACGGTGGCGCTTTCGGCACCGGCAACAATACGGTCATTCATTTTTTCGGGAAATCGTGGACAAATGGCAATGGCGCATCCCTGCCCGACGAAAGCAACAACGGGTTCTCCGGCAGGGGCGGGGTGATCCGCTTCCAGGGCAACAACCCGTTATACGGCAACCTGGGCGCGCAACAGGTATTCGGCGGATACAGCGCTGTGAGCAAACTGGGCGCCACCTTCCCCAATATCGATATCAACAACCCGCTGGGCCTGATCATGGACGACTTCACCGACATGAAGGTCCGTAATACCCTCAACTTCACCACCGGCCACCTTTTTCTCAACGGCTGGAACCTCGTGGTGGGCAACGGGAATCCAGGGCAGATCACGGGTTTCAGTGAAAGGGCGTTTATCATTACCGGTACCGCCATTGCAGGAGGGTTTCTCTTCCGCGAACAGGTGAAAGCCTCCGACGGGAAGGTCGTATTTCCTATCGGCTCCTCCACCGCGGGGTATGCCCCCTTCCAGATCGAGTACAGCGGCGCGGCGGATGATTTCCGCGCCAGGGTGTTCGACAGCGTGTATCAATACGCCGTGTCCGGCCTCGTCAACAAGCTCGATTTCACCAACAAAACCTGGAACATCGCCCGCGGGCGTACCGACGAAAGCGATACGCGCCTCACCATCCAGCATATGGACATCGACGAGGGCCGCGACTACAGCGCCTGGCGGTCTTCCTCCTACGTAACCCGCTACCTGAACAACGCCTGGGATTTCGAAGAACCGCAATCCTTCCCTACGGCGGGCAATATCACCACCGGCGGCACGCTGAGGAACGCCACGATGCACGTCCGCCGGTTCAGCAACGGCATCCGCAACAACGAATATTTCACCAAGGCTTCCATCCTGTACGGGCCTTATGCGCCGGCGGTTTTCATCGTTTTCAACGCGCACCGCATCAACGAGTCGCAGGTGCAGCTGGAATGGTCGGTGGCCCGCGAGATGAACAACGAGCGTTTCATCATCGAGCGCCGGCTGGATACCGATACCGGTTTCGTGAAAGTGGGAGAGCTCTTTACCATGGCGCCCAACGGCAACACCAGCACCCGGCTGGATTACCGGATCGTGGACCCCAACGGGCACGACGGCTGGAGCTATTACCGGATCCGCGCCGTGGCGCGCAACGGCCGCGAAAGCGTCACCGAAATCCGCGAGGTGCCGCCTTTCCTCCGCCTCGACGTATTCCCCAACCCCAGCTTCGGCAGCTTCCAGGTGCGGGTGCGGGGTACGCAATCCAGCCTGCTCATGCAGATCGTGAACACAATGGGGCAGATCATGAACCAATACAGCATCGAGGGCGAACGCACGATCTATGTGAGTAACCTCGCGAAGGGTACTTATGTGCTGGTATTTTACGACAGGGCAACCGGTAAGCAGATACGCACTTTCAGGGTGGTGGTGCTGGAACGGTAGGAACAAATTGCTTTGTAAAGTCCCGGAATTGCAGCAAATTTGCAGTGTCTGATTTATAACACTGCACACGCTTAGAATTTACCGGGTTTGAAAAAGATCATCATCACGATAGACGGATATTCCTCCTGCGGGAAAAGCACGCTTGCCAAGCAACTGGCGGCGAAGTTGAACTATCTGTATATCGACAGCGGCGCCATGTACCGCGCGATCACCCTGTATTTCATCCAGCACCGGGTCGACTGGGCGGACATCTTCCAGGTAAAGACCGCACTCGACAATATCCATCTCGAATTCGTGCACAATCAACTCACTGGCCAGAGCGACATGTTCCTGAACGAAGAGAACGTGGAGCCGATGATCCGGGAGATGGTGGTGGCGGAGAAGGTGAGCGAAGTGGCGGCGATCAAAGAAGTGCGTGACTTCGCGGTAGCCCAGCAGCAAAAAATGGGCGCGGGGAGAGGGATCGTGATGGATGGCCGGGATATCGGAACGGTCGTGTTCCCCCATGCCGAGCTGAAGATCTTCATGACGGCGGACCCTGGCATCCGGGTGCAGCGCCGGTTCAAGGAGCTATACGCCAAGAACCCCAATATCACCCTCCACGAAGTGAAAGAAAACCTCGAGCTCCGCGATTATATCGACTCCAACCGGGAAGTCAGCCCGCTCCGCAAGGCAGACGACGCCATTATCCTCGATAACAGCAACCTGACGATGGATGAACAGCTCGACCTCGTATCCCAGTGGGTCGAAGACGCTATCATGTCACATTCCTCCTGATTTTTTTTGTATATCAAAAAAACGTTATTACCTTTAGGTAACGATACTATACCTTATTAACCTCATCCTCCGAAATTCCTGCATTATTTAATGGTCTTGGCGCTATTTTCCTCTTAGGAGGAGATGCAAACATTTGCCGCCCCGATATTTGGACCTGTGACTTTATTCCTGGAAAAAAACCTGCTAATTTGTTGCCTGTCAACCTGTTGACACCTGTTCCCGGACGCCGCTTTGCGCCGCCGGCAACTTGCCTATCGCAGCAATCAGCGGTTTTTGTGATTGTCCAAAGGCTTTCAGCCATATCCGGACTGCATCCAGTTAAAAGACCATGCTATTAACCGTATAACAATGAACTCTGAAATATATTCGACACTGCCATGCCCTTGGGGCTGGCGGGCTTGTAAAATCAATGTGGACCGGCGGCGTTATCCGCCCCGATTCATATTTTCAGTAGGTGTATTCGGTTAATAGGAAAGGGGCGAATTCTTTCGCCCCTTCGTTTTTCTCCCTGAAAACGGCCGGATAACGGGATTTCGCAATTATATTTTAACTTGTGGAAGCTGTTTGCTCCATTAAGCATGTTTCTCAGAAGGACCATCACCCTGCTCATACTGCAGTTATTCCTCATGGCTGGCGCCACGGCGCAGGATTCCGTGCGGGTATTCGGGTTGCTCGACTCGATCCGCGGCCTGCCCGACGATACGGCGAAAGTCAACGCCTACCTGGCCAAATCCCGGACAGTTTACCGGTATTTCGACAAAGGGGGCAGGGAAAACCCCTTTCTCCAGGAAGCCCTCGCCCTTTCCGGCCGCCTCCGCTACCCGAAGGGCCTGGCCGAAGCGTATAACGACCTCGGCACCTCGCGCCGCAACAAATCCCAGTACATCCTCGCCACCGAATATCACGAAAAAGCCCTGAAAGCCGCGATCGAAAGCAAAGACCAGCGCCTCATGGCCACTTCGTACAATAACGTAGGCGTAGACTACCGCCGGCGCGAAATGCTCGAAAAAGCCTTCGACCACCATTTCGAAGCGCTCAAGATCGCCGAAAAGATCAACGAGACCCGCTCCCTCACCGTAGCCATCAATTCCATCGGCAACATTTACCTGTCAGACGCGAAGTACGAAGCCGCCATCCGCGAATTCACCCGCGCGCTGGAACTCGAACAGCAAAGCAATAACAACCTGGGCGTGGCCATTAACCTCGGCAACCTCGGTTACGCCTACGAAGGGCTCAACCAGCTCGACCGCGCCATCGATTACTACGAACGCTCGCTGGCCGTGAACCAGCAGCTGAACAATCATACCGGCATGGCCATCTGCTACACCTGCCTCGGTACGGCGTACCAGAAAAAAGGGAATAACGCCGCCGCCATGGTCTACCTCCAGAAAGCCCTCGCCGCCAACGAACAGGTGGAAGATAAAGTGCACCTGGCCGAAAATTACATCTCCATCGGCCGCCTCCTCAACGACGAAGGCAATCTCCCCGAAGCCCGCAAATACATCCAGCAGGCGCTCGACCTGGGGCACCAGTGGACCTTCAACTACATCCTCCAGGAAGGCTACAAAGCCATGGCCGATAACTACAAACGCGCCGGCGATTTTGAGAAGTCTTTTGATAATACGCAGTTGTCGCTGCAATACAAGGACAGCATCCTCGAAGAGCGCACCAGCACCGAGTTCGCGCAAATGAAAGCGCTGCACGAAGTGCACCGGAAAGACAACCAGATCAAGGAACTGCAGCAGGACCAGGTCATCAACCAGCTCCGCATCCGCCGCAACCTCGCATTGGTAATCGCGCTGGCCGGATTTCTGTTCATGCTGATCGTTGGCGGCTTTTTCTATATCCGGCACCGTAACCTGCAGGCTAACCGGCAAACGCTCCAACTGGAACTGCGGTCGCTCCGTTCGCAGATGAACCCGCACTTCATCTTCAACTCCCTCAATTCCATTCACCGCTACATCTGGAGCAACAACCAGGAGGAAGCGTCGGAATACCTCACGAAGTTTTCCAAGCTCATGCGCATGATCCTCGACAACAGCCAGCATACCTTCATCCCGCTCAACAAAGAGCTGGATTCTTTGCGGTTGTACCTGGATCTGGAGGCATTGCGTTGCAACCATATGTTCGATTATCATATTTTCGTGGACGATGAGATCAATGAAGAGGAGGTCCTCATCCCGCCCATGATCATCCAGCCATATGTCGAAAACGCCATTTGGCACGGGCTGGTGCACCGCACGGAGAAAGGAAGGCTGGATATTGAAGTGGCCCTGAACGGGCGGATACTGGAAGTAACGGTCACAGATAACGGGATCGGGCGGAAGCTGGCGATGGAAATCCGGGAGAAGAAAGACAAGCTGCATAATTCCATGGGCATGAAGGTAACGGAAGGGCGCATCGCGCTGATCCGGAAAATCAATAACACCAAAGACGCAAACGTTGAGATCACGGACCTGCACGGTCCGGAAGGAGAGGCCACGGGCACAAAAGTGCGCATCGTGCTGCCGGCAGAGTTTTTATTTTAACAGCTTAAATGTTCCTGTATGAGCGAAATCAGAACCATCATCGTAGACGACGAGCAACATTGCATCGAGGCATTGCAAACGATGCTGACAAAGAAATGTCCGGACGTAACGGTGCTGGCCGGGGTAAAGAGCGTGCAGGAGGCCCGGAATATCATCGACGAGCTGCGGCCCGACCTGGTGTTCCTGGATGTGGAAATGCCCCATCAGAATGGATTCGAGCTGCTCAAACAATACGACCGCATTCCCTTCGACGTCATCTTCACCACCGCTTACGAACAATACGCGCTTAAAGCTATCAAGTTCAACGCGCTCGATTACCTGCTGAAGCCCTTCAGCATCCAGGAGCTGCAGGAGGCATTGCGGAAGTTTCATGAAAGGCGGCAGAACAAACCCGAGCCAGGGATGGCCCCGCTGGAAATGTTTCTGCAGAACATGAAAACCCTCCAGCATACAAACAAAAAAATCGCCTTGCCGACCATCAACGGCCTGGTGTTCATGCCCGTCCAGCAGATCGTGCGCTGCGAATCCACCGGCAACTACACGAAGATCTTCTTCACCGACCGCAAGCAGCTCCTCGTGTCCAAACCCCTCAAGGAATTCGAAGAGCTCCTGACCGACGTGGATTTCTTCCGCGTCCACAACTCCCATCTTATCAACCTCCAGCAAATGGACAGCTACATCCAGGGCGAAGGAGGGTTTGCGCTGATGAGCGACGGCACCCAGGTGGAAGTATCCCGCCGCCGCAAAGCGGAGTTCCTTCGCAAGGCGATGCAATTTTAGGCCCGCTCCCGCATCCGAATTTCATTTTCACACCGCCAGTTATGCGTTATTCGATACCGGATATTAATTCCCGGTTGCGGACATTTGTACCCGATAGTACATTTGTACCAGCAATTATCACCGTGTTTGTTATTACGCCCCAAAATTAATTTTCTCTGCATTACTAGCGTTTGATTACCCCCAAAGAAAAAAAGCACCGCTCAGCGGTGCTTTTTTCATGTATGGACAATTTGTTAGTCAGTAAAGTTGTCTATCACGACCAGGCAGCGGCGGTTTCATCCACCAGGTGCTCCAATCCGTAGAACCCCGCCAGTTTGCGGATAACCGCTTCCACGATGGCATCGGGGCAGGACGCGCCGCTGGTTAGGAGGAGGGTGATATTTTCTTTTTGCGGCAGGTAGCCGGTGCTGCGCAGTTCCTGGTGATGATGGAAGTCGTAGTGCAGGAGCTCGTTGGGCGAGAGCAGTTTCTCTTCGGAAGAAATGAAGTAAGTGGGCAGCTTTTCTTCGCAGAGCTCCACGAGGTGCGAGGTGTTGGAGCTGTTGTACCCGCCCACCACGATGGCGAGGTCGGCGGTCACGTTGAGCATGCCGGTAACGGCCGTCTGGTTGTCGTTGGTGGCGTAGCAAAGCGTGTCGCGCGTGTCGGCGAAGCGCTCGGCGATCCGGTCGTCCGGGAGCTGGTAATGTTCCTGGATGGCCTGGCGCACGTAGTCGGCGATGGCCTGTGTTTCGGACGCCAGCATGGTGGTCTGGTTCACGACGCCCACACGCTGGAGGTGCTTCGTAACGTCGAACCCTTCGCTGTACTGGCCTTTGAATTCTTCGTAGAACCCTTCGGCCGGGGCTTCCTCCCGGATATAGGCGGCGAGGCGGTGCGTCTGCTCCATGTCTTTCACCACGATGGTGGGCGTATGCGAGCGGCTGTGCGAAAAGGTGGCGCGCGTTTCCTCATGCTTCGGTTTCCCGTGAACGATCACCGTGTAATCCTTCCCGCCGATCTGTTCGGCTTTATTCCATACCCTTTCCACGAACGGACAGGTAGTATTGTATTTCAGAGGCGCGATACCCAGCGATTCCAGCCGCGCCTCTATTTCGAGGGTGGTGCCGAAAGCGGGGATGATGACGATATCTTCGGGTTGCAGCGATTCCCAGGGGATGAGCTGCTTGCCGGAAGTGTCCATGAGGAATTGCACCCCGCGCGACAACAGGTCGCTGTTGACCTGGGGGTTGTGGATCATTTCGCTGAGCAGGAAAATCCTTTTCCCTTCATTTTCCTCCACCGTCCGGAAGGCGATCTCGATGGCGTTTTCCACGCCGTAGCAAAACCCGAAATGCCGGGCCAGCAAAATCGTAAGCGGGCCAAATTCCAGTCGGGTGGGCGTAAAATCTTTCTTCATCTTGTCCTGCTGCTTTCTTTGCTGTTTGATGGCAGAGATGAGCGGGCTGCGGTATATGATCGGTACGTTGAATGTTTTCATGGCTTATACGATAGGCAAAGATAGGTATTTCATCGGTGGAATTCCCGCGGCGGGATGACGCGCGCCAGACAATTCCCGCAGGTATTTCCGTATGATTATCCCGCTGCCGTCTTTTATCCGCAAAAGCTAGGACGCGGGAAGGGCAGGCTGTATCTTGGCTGGCGCCGCCGCTGCCGGAGGCACAAATTCTTTAGGATTTTACGTTTACTGATAAATGATCTGAACAAGGTCCCGGTTCTCCGGGGCCTTTTTTATTTCGCGCAGCGGGCCGGCATGTTAAGAAAATCACTTTTCGTTGCTGTACTGGCGGAGCCATTGTTTTTCTTCGGAGGTGAGGCTGTTGTACCCTTTTTCCGAAATCTTATCGAGCAGCTGGTCGAGCCTGGAAGCATGGGAAGGGTCGGGTGCATTGCGGACTACGCGGAGGGGGGATTTTTTGGGTTTGAATGTCCTGGTGGTGGTTTTGCGGCGGCTGAAGAGGTGGTTGAGGCCGTCGAACAGCTGCATGAGGGGGGCGCAGAGGTCGGTGCCGGTGGATTTGAGGATGCGGACGTATGCGAATCCGAAGAGGGCGCCGCCTAAGTGGGCGAGGATGCCGCCGACGTTGCCGTCGGGGATGGAAATGAGGTTGAGGACGAGCACGCCGATAGCGAGCCATTTCAGTTTGAAGTGGGCTACGAGGATGCTGATCTCCATGTTGGGCATGAGGGTGGCGCTGGCGATGAGGAAGGCCATGGTGGCTCCGGAAGCGCCGAGGAGTGGGCCGCCGAGGTAGGGCGTGGGGGGGAGGAGGTAGTAGAAAAGGAGGTACATCCCGGCGCCGAAGAGGCCGGAAAGCAGGTAGAGGGGGAGCACACGGCGGTTGCCGAGCTCGGAACGGAAGAGGTTGCCGAACCAGAAGAAGGTCAGCATATTGAAGAGGATATGAAATACGCCGATGTGGAAGAACATGTAGGTGACGGCGCCCCAGGGCTTGAACAGCAGGGTGCGGTCGGCATGCATCACGAGGTTGTCGACCAGGAACGCCCAGGCGCCGGCGGCGAAGGGGAGTTGCAGGGTGCCGAGGAGCCGCAGGATGCCCACGATGAGGAACACGGCTATATTAATGATCATCAGGTGGTTAACCGTATTGTCCTGTCTGAGCCAGTATTTGATATCCGCTTTGAAAGTAGTTCCGTTCATACCGGAAAATTAAGGAAAAAAAATGCTCGCCGGCCTTTCCCACGGCCAATTTTCCATTTTTGCCAGGAAAACGGATGATTTCGGTGGAAATGCATAAAACCCTCATTTTCAATAACGGTTTTGTTCAAATAAAGTTGCCGCAAAGGCAGATTTGTCGTATCTTTGCCCCCTTAAAACTTTATATTTTGGAAGAAAACAACATTACTAACGAACAAAACGCTGAACAACAGGCTCCTGTGGCTCCCGCCGCGGCAGAAACAGCGACAAAAAATGCTCCTGTTGCAGTAGAGACCGCTCACGATGATTTCGACTGGAGCGTGGACAAACGCAATGTGTCTTCTTACAGCAAAGAAGAAAAAGAGAAGTACGATCAGACTTACGACAGCACTTTCAAAGTGATCGAAGAGAATGGTCTGCTTACCGGTACCATTGTAGGCATCACCAAAACCGACGTGGTGATCAACATCGGGTTT
>NZ_CALNBI010000378.1 GCF_937874145.1 uncultured Chitinophaga sp.
GTTTTTCAGGCTGACGGTGAACAATTCCGCCGCGTGGTTCATGTCCGTCCGGGTTACCACGAGCGTTTGCCCGTGCTGGCCCACGATACCGTTGATGTCGAACTGGCCTTTGGTCAGCTGTTTCACGTCGCCGCCCGCCACTGGAATAGTGAAAACCTGCTCGGTGCCTTTGGTTACGGCCAGGAACTGGATGGTTTTGTTATCCGGGGCGAACCTGGCGGAGGCCACGGTGCCGTCCCATTTCGCGGTCAGGTTGTTTTTCTTGCCGGAGGCCAGTTCCAGCACGATGATATCGTTTTTGTCCGCCTCAAATCCGTCGTTGGCCATGCTGTTCCAGAGCAGCTTTTTGCCGTCGGGACTGAATTGCGGCGCCACGTCGTAGCCGTTCATGCCTTCGGAAAGGTTTTCGGTTTGTTTGGTGGTGAGGGTGTAGCGGTAGATGTCGGTATTGGTGCTTACGGCGTATTCCTTGCCTTGTTTCTTTTTGCAGACATAGATGATCTGGCTGCCGTCGGGGCTCCAGATGAAATCTTCCGCGCCGCCGAAGGGCATCTGCGGGCAATCGAAGGGCTCGCCGGGCATGATGTCTACCGGGGTTCCTACGTTGCCGGTGGCGGCGTCGAAGGAGGCATAAAAGACGTGGTTGTATTTCCCGTCTTCCCAGGTATCCCAGTGGCGGTAGTTAAGGTTCGTGTAGATGTGCGCGTTCGCTTTGGGAAGATCGGCGTATTTGTCTTTCGCCAGTATTTTCTCCATTTCCACCTCGCGGGAGAAGAGGATGTGCTTGCCGTCGGGGGATATGCGGGCATTTTGCAGGCCGCCTTCCACATTGGTTTTTTGTACGGGGTTGGACCCGTCTTTATCCATTTCCCAGAGCTGGCCTTTGTGGCTGTAGAGGATTTTGCCGCCGGGGAGGGCTTTGACGAAGGATTCGCCGCCGGGGGTGGATGTCAGTTGCCGGGGAGTGCCGCCGGTGAGGGGAACGGTCCAGAGGTTCCGTTCGCTTTTATTTTCTTCCAGGTTGTACCGGGAAACGCCGAAAACGACGGTCCCATCTTCCAGCACTGTTTCGCCGCCAACCCTTCCGAGCTTCCAGAGGAGCTCGGGCGTCATTGTTTGTTGTGCCATGCCTTGTTGAATGAATAAAATACCTGCTAACAGGAATGTTTTACGCATTGGATCAGATTTTGTTGTGGTGAGGCATAAATGTAGGAAAATTTAGCCTCATGCCGGACGCCGGTCGAATTCATTAACTTTGCACAAATTCTGAAAGCATTTTGATCGAAAAAACACAGGTAGTATCAGCGGACGAACGGGCCGTGCTGATTGGACTGATCCACAAGGAGCAAACGGAGCCCCAGGTGCAGGAGTACCTGGATGAGCTGGCATTCCTGGCCGAAACGGCGGGCGCCACGGCGGCGAAGCGCTTCACCCAGCGGTTGCCGCACCCCGACAGGGCCACTTTCATCGGGAAGGGCAAGCTGGAGGAAGTACGGCAGTACGTAGCCGGGAAAGACATCCAGCTGGTGATCTTCGACGACGAGCTGACCGGTTCCCAGATATCCAATATCCAGAAAGAACTGAAGGTGAAAGTGATCGACCGGAGCGACCTGATCCTGGACATATTCGCGCGGCGCGCCCGCACGGCCCAGGCCAAAGTGCAGGTGGAACTGGCGCAGTATCAATATATCCTGCCCCGCCTCCGCGGTATGTGGACGCACCTGGAAAGGCAGAAAGGGGGTATAGGGATGAGGGGCCCCGGCGAAACGGAGATCGAAACCGACCGCCGTATCGTAAAAGACAAGATTTCCCTCCTCCGCAAGCGCCTCGCCGAAATTGACAAACAGGCCCTCACCCAGCGGAAAGACCGTGGTGAGCTCATCCGGGTAGCCCTGGTGGGTTATACGAACGTGGGAAAGAGCACCATCATGAACCTCCTCAGCAAAAGCGAGGTGTTCGCGGAAAATAAGCTTTTCGCTACGCTGGACACTACCACCCGCAAGGTCGTGTTCGAGCAGACGCCCTTTTTGCTCAGCGATACCGTAGGTTTCATCCGTAAGCTGCCGCACCATTTGGTGGAAAGCTTCAAATCCACGCTGGATGAAGTCCGGGAAAGCGATATCCTGATGCATGTGGTGGATATCAGCCATCCGCAGTACGAAGACCAGATTGAGGTGGTGAACAGGACGCTGACCGAGCTGAAATCGCTGGATAAGCCGACTATACTCATCTTCAACAAGATGGATTTGTATGAAAAGCAGACTTTCGACGAGTGGTTGACGGAAGACGTGAAGAACGACATCCTGAACCAGCTGAAGGAAAGCTGGCAGCACCGTTCGAACGGCAACTGCGTGTTCGTTTCCGCCACAGAGCGCCGGAATATCGAGGAGCTGCGTAAAACGATTATGGATAAAGTGATCCAATTGTACCGGGAGCGTTATCCCTACAAATCCGAATTTTTCTATTAATGGCAAAGCAATACAACTGGTACCGGATGGCCGACGCAAATGATCCTGTGGCGGAGGAGTCCCGCATTACGGTGCAGGAGGTGAACGGGAAAAAGATCTGCGTGGCGCGCCACGGGGGCGAGTTGTATGCCTTTGCTTATAAGTGTCCGCATGCAGGGGGTATCATGTCCGACGGTTTTTTAGATGACCGCGGGAATGTGGTATGCCCCCTTCACCGGTACAAATTCGCGTTGCGGAACGGATATAATTCCAGTGGCGAGGGGTTTTACCTCCGCACTTACCCCATTGAGCGCCGTGATGACGGCCTGTACATCGGCATGGAAAAAAGCTGGCTCAGCTGGTAATTTTTTTGTGCATTTTCACCCCAGGCAGGTATATATACCCTCTCTAAAAATGAATAAAATGGCAAGCCGCCATTTTAATTTTCGTGCTCTTTTTTCCGTTACATTGGAGCATGATCGTCCAGAAAATTTCATCAGGCGAAGATAAGCCGGCTTACATCGAAGTCGCAGACAGCAAGGATTTCAGGCTGCTGACGAAGCGCCGGTATAGTTTCAATCGGAGTGTGTACACACATACTGCCGACACATTGGTGTTGCGGCTGGAGATGGATAATGATATCCTGGGCGTCATGGAACTGCGTAAAGAAAAAGGCCGGGCATTTGTAGCGCCGGCCTTGGTTAATGGGTCGTCAGATCCGCATTATTCGAATGACAGTTTCAAATTGGGCATTCCCATCTCATCGTGCGGTGTGGAGGGGTTATGAAGTTGCCATGTGATGGGAAAGTATACGCCTTTCTGCATGCGGGTTTCCGGTAGTGCGAGGCGATATCCGATCTGTGGAACGTTGAAGTCGATGTTGAAGGGAACGGCGTTCAGGAAATAGTTGAAAAGTTTCACCGTCAGCTGGTTTTTGCCGGCCTGCAGCGGCAGTAGCACAAAGTGGTCCAGTTTGTCCTTGCGATAAGGATTGTTCTGGATGAGGAGTTGTTTGCCATTGAGGAAAACCATGATGCCGTCGCCGCTTGTGAACTTCACGAGAACGGATTGTGCTGCGGGAGCGGTGATTTCCTGGAGCAGGTAGTGGGCGGTCATAGCGCCGGCGGGGCGTTTGGCGTCGATGCTGTATTCCGTTCCATTTTTCCATTCGGGGTGCGCCGTCCATGGTTTGCCATCTTTATTGGGCCAGGGTTGGGAAAGGTCTACCTGCGCGAGGGAACCATGTGTTCCACCGGGGCCGGAAAACAGGGGGCCGAGGATGTGGATCGGGCCGCGTTGCAATGCGGCGATATCGTTCTGTAGTTGGAAAGAAGTACCGCCTTCGAGACGGACGGGCGTGGTGCGGCCGCCCAGTTGCAGGTCGATCGTGCGGCCTTTTTCCTCCTCCGTGTACGTCAGTACAGGCCGGAAAGCTCCGCTGCGCCGGGGTTCCAGCGCCCAGGCGTTCCTGATCGTGCTGGTAAAGCTGGTATTATAGTCGATGGTGGCGTTGCTGAAGTAGGGGAATGCGTTGGTATTGTCCAGCACCAGCCCTGTAGTAAGGGGGCGGATGTTGGCCGGGGGCACAGTGTAGCCGCCGGGCAGCGTGAGTTCCACCACGGGGAAGAGGCCGTTCATATCCAGGCTGGCAGGTAGCTGGATACGGAGGCCGTCTTTTCCTGCTGTGTATTTGAGGAAAATATTGGTGCCCATGATGCGGGCGGAGGTTACTTTGCCTTTCAGTCCGGGAAGGATGATGGAATTGTCCGCCGGGCGGTTCATAAGGTGCAGGTACAGTTTGTTTGGGCGGCTGGTGATGCTGCCCCATGCGAAGGGGACGTGGAATGGATCGGGTTGCGTGCCGTAGATCGCGTCGCGGTGCGCATCCAGCCATTGACCGATTGTGAGCAGCACATCGCGTTCGAAAGCCACCACGGAACCATCGCCTTTGGGGCCGATGTTCAGGAGGAAGTTCCCGCCGCGGGAGGCTACTTTCACGAGGCTCGTCAGTTTTTCCTTGATCTTGGCGTTGATATCGCCGCGCTCCTGCCAGGAACGGTATCCCCAGGTTTCGTGGAAGAACGATGCGGGGCTTTGCCAGGGCACGCCGATGATATAATCGGGTTCCTGGTTGTCGCCCATCACGGTGAAGTCGCCCTGGTTGTTGCCGATCCGGCTGCCGATCATGCAATTGGGCTGGAGTTTATGCACCAGCGCCCGCATTTCCTCACTTTGCTGCCGGGTCATCTGGCCCATGTCGAACCATAATTCGGAAACCGGACCGTATTTCGTCAGCAGTTCGGTGATCTGCTGCATGTTGTAGGTATGATGCGCGGGAGGAATGGAGTCGGAATTGCTGCCAGAGATAGGCATCGCCGGGGGGAAGTGCCAGTCGATCAGTGAGAAGTACAATCCGAACGCGATGCCCTGGCGGTGGCAGGCTTCCGATAATTCCTTCAAAATGTCGCGCTTGTAGGGCGTGGCATCCATGATATCAAACGTCGTGTAGGCGCAATCCCATAATGCGAACCCGTCGTGGTGTTTGGAAGTGATCACGACCGATCCCATGCCCGCGCGTTTGGCGAGGGTGGCGATGCTGTCGGGGTTCCATTGGTCGGGATTGAATCCCTGGGCTACTTCTTCGTAGGCGTCGTTATACAAACCGGCGGCATGGGCGCGGATCTGTTCACTGAGGCCGCGGCTGACCTTTTTGTTCTCCCACACGCCGCCCAGCTTGCTGTAAACGTCGAAGTGAATGAACATGGAGTATTTACGGTCGCGCCATTGTTGAAGTGCGGTTGGTTCTATCTGGGCTGATGCGGTTTGCAGTAAACCGAGGCAGCCAGTTATGATACAAAAAAGACGTTTCATGCGTCCAAAGTAGGAAAAGGAACTTAAAAAAGTATACCTTTCGTCATATGATCCCTTTGGGTGAAAATAGGACCAGCTTCAGTGAAAAAATAATATGGATAACGGGGGCTTCTTCCGGCATCGGGGAGGCTTTGGCGGTGCAGTTATCTGCTATGGGCGCGTTGCTGATCCTGACTTCCAGGAATGAAAGCGAATTAGCGCAAGTGAGGGATCGTTGCAGCGGGCAGGTGTCTATCCTGCCGGCGGATCTCAGCATTGGAGGCGTTCACGAGCTGGCGGCAGCAGCCCTGGCAATTCACGGGAGGGTCGATATTCTCATCAACAATGCGGGAATCGGGCAGCGCGCTACTGCAGAGGAGACTTCGGAAATTGTACTGCGCCAGATCATGGAACTGGATTTCTTTGCCCCCGTTTTACTGACGCAAGCCCTGATGCCGCACTTCCGCAGTCAGGGGGGGCATGTGGTGGTGACGGGGAGCATGGCCGGGTTGATGGGAGTTCCGCGAAGAACGGCGTACTCCGCCGCCAAACATGCGGTGATGGGGTATTTCGAATCGTTGCAGGTGGAACATGCGATTGAGGGTTTTTTCATCACGATCGTCAGTCCCGGCCGGGTGCGGTCGCGTTTTTCCATAAACGCGCTTCGCGGCAGCGGCGAGGCCCACGGGCAAATGGACAAAGCCCAGCAGAAAGGCATCCCGGCGGAGGTTTGCGCCGGCAAGATCATCCGCGCCATTGAACGCAAACGGCGCCACGCTGTGATCGCACGCGAGGAGCGGCTGCTGTGGTGGCTCCGGAAATGGGCGCCGCCACTTTATTACATCGCCGCAAGGCGATTCGGCGGATAAACGCCTGACACGACGAGGCAGTTTATATGCTACGAGTAAAAATCGCCAGACACACATTTGCAATCAAAGCAAGCCATATCTGCACGGAAATACAGTTGTTTCGTACTTCCGAAATTGTGCGCCACGCATTATTACATCGTCACCTGGAAAGAAGGGCGGATCGTATTTATAAGCTGAATGAGTACCTCTGGTCGACGGTTTGATTCCCCTTCCTGCGGGCCACCAGTCCGCCCGCCAATGCCCAACTTCCTCCCATAAGTACCCTTTTACCGCTGTTGGCGCGGTATTATACTGATTTAAGTAGCCTCGCGCCAACCGCTTCCGAACTAAATTGCCGAAGACAGATATTATATTATTATGAAACCGGCAGGCATCGCACTCACCATATCTTTACTCCTGCCCTTTTCCGCCGTCCGTGCGCAGTTTGCAGACTCGCTCGAAGTGCGGATCGGGACACGCGCCACCATCGCCACCAGGGATTATCAACCCTTCTGGCTCACGGCCAATAAATTCGGAACCATCTCCGACCGCAAATCCGATCTTTCCACCTACATACGCGCAAAAAACGCGCATACGTTCGGGCAGGAGGGCGACTGGCACCTTCAATACGGAGTAAGTCTTTACAACAACAATCACTTTCGCCGAAACTTCTTCGAAGAAGCCTACGTGAAATTCGCGTTCAAAAAACTGGAGCTCCGGGCAGGGCGATACGAAGAAATCATTGGCGAAGTGGACCCCGACCTTTCCTCCGGCTCCCTGGGCGTCAGCGGTAATGCGTTGCCGATCCCTAAAGTGAGCATCGGCCTGAGGGAATACGCAGACGTCCCCTTCACCAACGGATGGCTGCAGTTAAAAGGACAATTCAGCCACGGGTGGATGGGCCGCAACCAATTCATCCCCTACGCCTTTCTCCATGAAAAGAATTTCTACCTCCGTATTGGTAAAAAGAAATTCCGCGCCTACGGCGGCATCCAGCATTATGCCGTCTGGGGCGGCAACCGGAAAGACCTTCCCAAAATCAAAAACAGTTTCAAAGATTACCTCGACGTAGTACTCGTGAAAGAAGCCGACGACGGCACCGTGGTCTCAGAAGAAATCCGCCCCAACCGCCCCGGCGACCACCGCGGCGTCCTGGAAGGCGGCCTGGAATGGGAAAACGAAAACGTCGCGTTCCGCGCTTACCGGCAAATGCCCTTCGAAACCGGCCAGAACATCGATATCAAAAATACCGACGCGCTCATGGGCATTAGTTTCCGCGACAAAAGGGAAGGCGCCGTGTTGCTGAAAGCAACGCTGGAGCTCATCAATACGAAAAAAATGAACAACTGGCACCCCAGGCAGGTGCGGGAAAGCTATTACAACAATGGCGTGTACCTGACCGGCTGGGAGTACGAAAACCATATCATCGGAACGCCGCTGTTCGTGAACCGCAGCCGCGGACAATATTATTTCGACGACACACAGCCTTTCGACTACAGCGAACGCTGGAACGTGATCCGGAATAAAGGTTGGAACATCATCAACAACCGCGTGAGCGGCGTGCACCTCGGGGCGTTATACCGCATCGGCAGCGTCCTGGAAGGCAAAACGATGTTGACTTACACCAAAAACTTCGGCACCTACGATCCCGGTCCGATAGATGGTCCGCTCAGCCAATGGTACGCCATGCAGCAGGTGCGCTATAACGCACCGGTACCCGGCCTCACCCTCACCGGGGCCGTGGGCCTTGATGGCGGCGATATGAGCAAGACCGCCGGCTTCATGCTGGGCGTGGAATGGCTGTTCAGGCCCGCCAAACGCTAAAGCTGTTTCTCGAAAATACCCTGGATAACGGCGTGAAGATTCTTGAAAAGGAATGGCTTGGTCACATACCCGGCCGCTCCTTTTTCCATGGCCATGCGCACATCGTCGTATTCCGACCGCGCGGTGAGCATCACTACGGGAATGTCGTGCAATACCGGATCATGGCGGAAAGTGTCGAGCAGGTCGAGGCCATTGAGCACCGGCATATAGATATCGCTGATCACGAGGTCGGGCAGCAAGGCGCGTGCGGTACGGATGCCTTCTTCCCCGTTGGACGCAACGGCAACGGTGTACTGATGCAATTCCAGCAGCGATCTGAGCGCTTCGGACAAGCCGGGCTTATCCTCAATTAGCAGGATGGTGTTGTTCATTACTGTTCAGCTTTGTACCTGGCACAAAATCGATTTAGATGGCGTCTGCGAAGTCTTCGAAAACCAACGTGAAGGTGGTTCCCTCGTTCACCCCGCTACTAACTGAAATCGTGCCGCGATTGGATTCCACAAAAGTTTTGACAATTGAAAGACCGAGACCGGTGCCTTCTATGCCATCCACATTACTGCCACGGTAAAACGACGTGAACAGGTGCGGAAGGTCGCTTTCCGGGATGCCGATGCCGTGATCGCGGAAAGTGATGACCAGTTTTTTCTTTTTGTACAACAGTTTAACGGAGGGATTCTTTTGTGTGGAATATTTAAAGGCATTGCTGATAAGGTTGGTAAAGACTTTGGCCAACTGGTCGCGGTCGGCCAGGACAGGCCTGGGCTCGCCTTCGACGCTGAGGAGCAGCGAGCGCTCGTCTTTCCGTTGCGAAAAATACTGATACCGCAGCGCTTCGATGATCTGTTCCGGCGCAACGGGCCTGCGGTCGGGCTCCCAGTTGTTGCCCGCCATGCGGCTGAGGGTCAGCACTTCGTCGAGCATGGAATTGAGCTGGAAGATTTCGTCCGCCATTTTTCGGAGTTGCAGGCGGTGGAAAGAAGACAGCTGCCCGTCGAGCTCCAGGCGTGCTTCCAGGAGATCCATCGCCGAAGATATGGCGGTGAGCGGCGTTCTGAACTCGTGCGACGTCATAGACATGAACTGAACTTTCATCTGCTGCAAGGATTTTTCCTGTTCGAGATCCTGCAGTCGTTTCTGCAGTTCTTCCTCCTGTTCTACTTTCCGGCCGATGGCCAGCCAGTATTTTTTTCCTTCGATTTTAAGCGGGCTGACGCGGAAATTGATCAGCGCGATATCGCCGTTCTGTGAAACCGGCAGCATGAAAGCTGTGGGCAAAGGTTTGGGGAACGCTTCGGGGCGTTCGTTACCGTAGGCGGTTTGAAGGGGAAGGCCCCTGAGCTGCGAGGCTTTGCCGTTGGTCAGTGTGTCTATAGCCTTTCTATTGGCGTTCAGGACGATTAGCTTGTCTGAGCTGATGATCAATACAGGGTCCTCAATGCCGCGCAGCATGTGGCTTACCCTGATAGATTGGTTAGGCTTCATGTCTTAGTTCTGTCTGATATGGTTCTTCGTCGTAAAAGGTTCTTCAGTTTTCCGGAAAAATCCGGCCGGGTTTCACACGAGAAAGATAGTCAATTTACACCGCATAATCATCGCACTTTTTGCCGTTTCCCCACTACGCGTTGTAACAAAGCTTACATACGTTTTACTCGAATATGATTATTGTTAATTTGTTACTTGAAATAATAATACAGCAATTACCATTCCCTTTTGAATAGCTATCAATAAATTAATACATCTGCTAATATTTTTTTAAAATTTGGACTTATCTTTGATAGTATACTATCCTATTTCATTATTCGAGGTGCAGCTGCATCTTTATTGCGAAAACCATATCAACGTTAACCGTAATATGATAACTATTGGCATCATTGAAGACAACCATTTTCAACTCAATAACTACAGAGAGTTTTTAGAAGATTTTCAGGAATGTAAGGTTGTGTTCGCCTGCCGGTCCATGGAAGAGTACAGGGCTTTGCCATATAAGGACCCGGATGTAAAAGCCATCCTGCTGGATATTTCCCTTCCCGGAGATTCTGGGATCGAAGGGATGGAAGAGTTGAAACAACATTATCCGGACGCAAAGATCATCGTGCTGTCGGGCCACGACGGCCAGCAGTACGTCATCGAATCCATCATGCACGGGGCCAGCGGGTATATCATCAAAACCAGCCGCCTCATGGAAATCTACCATTCCATCCTCGACGCCGTAACGCAGGGTGGCACCCTTTCGCCCAAAGCCGCTCATCTGCTCATCAACCATATTTCCAAAGACCCGCTCGAAAGCATCCGCGACCGGCTCACCAAACGGGAGTACGAATTGCTGGGGCTTTTAAAAGACGGACATTCTTATAAAGAAATGGCAGAGCGGCTGTTCGTGACCGTTCACACCATCAACCAACACCTGAAAAAAATATATTCCAAACTCAACGTCGCTTCAAAATCAGAGCTGATTTCCAAAATCTGGTCGAATAATCTTTTCTGAAATATCTGTTCAGAGGGGCGCTTACTTCTTTGAGTAATGCGCTTTCAGTTGATCTCCGGTTTTATACTCTACTTAGTAATATTTATGGCGCGCGGTATGCTCTAATATTGTAACTGTGCTTAAGCAGTGAACCCAGACCATATCAATTGCGCTTTATGACCCAAGAGTTGAAGAACCGGAATGCTTTATTGAACACCTTGCTGGTAGCGGCTTGTGCGCTATTTGCCTCCTGTGTGAGCACGAAGAATGCAACGTATTTCAATAACGTGAACAACGATACGGCGGTGCAGCGCATCGCCGGAACTTTCGAACCTGCCATCCAGCAGAACGACATCCTGCAGATCACCGTGAGCAGCCTGAACCCGCAGGAAGCCATGCTGTATAATCTGCCCAATTCCGCCAGCAGCGGAGCTACGGCCGTATCCGGCGCCGCCCCCGGCGCAGGGTTCCTCGTCGATGCCGCCGGTAACATCCAATACCCCGTATTCGGATCGGTCCATGCCGCCGGCCTCTCCACGCAATCGCTGGCAGATACCATCCGCCGCCGCTTCGTAGACCGTCAGTTGCTCGTGGACCCCGTGGTGAACGTTCGCTTCCTGAACTTCCGCGTAACCCTGCTCGGCGAAGTCTCCAAACCCGCCGTGATCACCGTTACCAGCGAGAAGATCTCCATCATGGAAGCCCTCGGCATGGCGGGCGACATCACCGTGTACGGCAAACGCGACAACGTCATGCTCATCCGCGACAAAGAAGGCGCCCGCACCGTTAAAAGGCTCAACCTTAACGATGCCAGCATCCTCTCATCTCCTTATTACTACTTACAACCCAACGATATCGTTTACGTGGAACCGACCAAGTCGAAAGTGGCGCAGGCGGACCGCTCCCGGCAAATTCTGCCCGTGGTGCTCAGCGGCCTCAGCCTCCTCGTCATCATCCTCGACAGGCTCGTGATCAAGTAAACAACCGTTCCTGAAAACCCAGGCGGACGAACCGCCCAACGAGAGACAGACCATAGTTGATAACCATATTGAATTGAAAAACCATGAAGCAGCAGACGAATGCCCATAAACGCGTGGAACCGCAAGAGTCGACGGACGACCTGCTGGCCATGCTCCGGTTCCGTTACCTGAGCTACTGGCCGCTGTTTGTGCTGGCCGCACTCATCGCGGCTGGGGGAGCCTGGGCCTACCTGCGCTACGCCACACCGGTCTACAAGGTTTCCGCATCCCTCCTCGTGAAGGACGAATCCAAAGACCTCAATGAATCGAACCTCCTCAATTCGCTGGACCTGTTCGGTTCCAAAAAGAATATCGAAAACGAAATACAGATACTCACTTCCCGCACCCTCATCCGCGATGTGATCCGGAAACTGGACCTGTACGGGGAACTTTTCGTAAAAGGGCGCCTTAAGAATGTGGCCGTTTACGGGGAATCTTCACCGGTAAATTTCCATTTCATCGAGCCCTGGGCGATTAAGGATGGCCCTTCGGAATTTGTGAGCGTAGGTTTCGATCACCAGAAAAAACAAGTGTTGCTCAACAGCAAGCCATATCCCATCAACGATACCACAGGCACGCCCTGGGGCCGGATGGTGATCCGTATGCGCGACGTTTCGCAGCCGGTTGCCGAAGGACAATATTTCCTGAAACTCACCGGCGAGCGCAACCTCACCCAGCAGATCCTCGCGCGGATGAAGATCATGCCGGTGTCCAAAATGGCGACCGTCATCAACCTGGAATACCTCGATGTGCTGCCCGCCCGCGGCGAAGCCATCGTAAACGACCTGATCCGGGTATATAATGAAGCAGCGGTAACGGACAAGAACCGGATGGCCGCCAGCACCATGTCGTTCGTGGAAGAGCGCCTGCGCATCGTAACGCGCGAGCTGAGCGAGGTAGAGAAAGAAGTGGCGAGATTCAAGACGGATGAAGGGATCGTGGATATCAGCGAACAGAGCAAAATGTTCCTGGGAAGCGTACAGGAAAATGATTCGAAGCTGAATGAAGCCAATATGCAGCTGTCCGTCCTTGAATCCATTGAAAAATATGTGAACGGCAAAACGGAAGGCGTGAACATGGTGCCGGCTACGCTGGGCCTGAGCGACCCCGTGCTGCTGGAGCTGGTTAATAAATTATATGAAACGGAACTGGAGAAGGAAAGGCTGAAGAAAACCACCGGCGCCAACAGCCCTTCCCTCACCGCGCTCAACCGTCAGGCCGAAATGCTGAAACCCGGAATCCTGGAGAACATCCAGAGCCAGCGCTCCAACCTGGAAGCGGGTAAGGCGAAACTGCTGTCGGCCAACGACCGCTTCATGGGCATGCTGCGCAGCGTTCCCGGCAAGGAAAGAGCCCTGCTGGAAGTAAGCCGTCAGCAAGCCATCAAGAACAACATTTACACATTCCTTTTACAAAAACGGGAAGAAACGGCGCTGGCATATGCCGCGGCCATTTCTGACAGCAGGATCGTGGACGGGGCCGAAACGGCCGGCGTGCCGGTGAACCCCCGTAAGATGATGGTCTATGCCATCGCGGTGCTGGGGGGCATTGCGGTGGTGGCCATCTGGATCACGCTGAAAGATATGCTGAAACGCGAGATCACTTCCCGCGCGGAGATAGAAAAAGAAACGTCGGCTCCGATCGTGGCCGAGCTCCTGCACGACGACAGCAAGGATCCGCTCGTTATCACCGACGGCCGCCGCAGCCTGGTGGCGGAGCAGTTCCGCAACCTGCGGACCTCACTTTCCTACATCGGGCTTAACGGCGGTAACAAAACGCTGCTGGTGACCAGTTCGATTTCAGGGGAAGGGAAAAGCTTCGTGTCGCTGAACCTCGCATCCAGCCTTTCGCTGCTGCGGAAGAAAGTGGTGCTGATGGAATTCGACCTCCGCAAGCCGATGCTGAGCAATATGCTGGGCATCAACCGCGAACCGGGTATTACGAACTACCTGGTAGGCAAAGCGCAGATCGGCGACCTGGTGCGGCCCGTGCCGGGGAACGAGAACCTGTTCCTCATCCCCGCCGGCGTGATCCCGCCGAACCCCACCGAGCTGATCCTGAACGGCCGCCTGGAGGAACTCATCCAGGAACTGCGCGGGATGTTCGATTACATCATCATCGACTCCGCCCCGGTAGGCCTCGTAACGGATGCCAGGCTGCTCGCACCCTTGTCCGACGCCTGCCTGTACGTGATGCGCCACCAGGTTACGCCACGGCAATACCTGAAGCAGATCGACGAGCTGTACCGTACCGGCGAAATGGGCCGCCTGAGCCTGGTGTACAACGGCGTGAAGCCCCGCGGCGTCGCCAATCACACTTACGGTTACGGGTATGGTTATGTGGAAGAAACGAAAAACGGAACCGGCAAGAAGTTGAAAAACATGTTCAAATAGTAAATACGCGGCCCGGCCGCTTACACGATAGCCTTTATTGAAAACCCGGCTTCATCATGTGAATGAGGAGCGAAGCTATGCTTCTTCCCGCCTTTATAAATTCTCCGCTATGAAAACTGATTGCGATTCGTTCACCGTAAAATGCTAGACTATGAAACAGGAATTGCACGCCTGGTATGCAGTATATACCAAGGCAAAAATGGAAAGGAAAGTTGCTGATCTGTTAGCCCGTAAGCAACTGGAAAGTTATTGCCCTATGAATGTTACCGGGAAACCATCTTCTGACAGGCGGAAGCCGTCGGAAGAACCGCTGTTTTCGTCGTACGTGTTCGTGCGTATTCCGGAAGGGATGCTGGACGCCGTCCGCGAAACGGAAGGGATCATCAACTTCGTGTACTGGCTGGGCAAGCCCGCCGTGATCCACGATGCGGATATTGAAATGATCCGCCGGTTCATGCGCGAGCACCGCACCGCTTCGCTGGAGAAAATTCCCATGCGCATCGCGGACACGGACCAGGGCAACGGCTCCTCGCTGCTGTATTACCGCGGCAGAACGCCGGAAGCCAACCGGAACAAAGTAAGAGCGGTGCTCTCCAGCCTGGGGTACGCCCTGGTGGCCGCGGCTCCTGTTCATGATCTTAACGTCCGCAAAGCCGATTACATCTATGCATAAACCTGACAATACGCTCATGCAGCATGTGATTTTATGCGGAGGCTCCGGTACGCGGCTCTGGCCGCTGTCGAACCGGCAGACCCCCAAGCAGCTGCTCCCGCTTTTCGAAGACAGAAGCCTTCTGCAGCTGACTTACCTCCGCAACCGCCCCGCCTGCAAAGGCGTGCTCGCCATCGCGGGCGC
>NZ_CALNBI010000379.1 GCF_937874145.1 uncultured Chitinophaga sp.
AGTATTATCCGGCGGCCACCAGGTATCGTTGAATCTCCGCGGAGATGCGCGCGAATCCAAAACGAAGAACATTTCCACAACGGTGCTCGGCTTTCCGTTTGGCAGCAAAGGCAACCCCGCTTTCGGGACCAGCTATGACATGATCAACAAGGTGCCCGGCTATACAGACAATGTATCGCGTTCCGGGTCTGGCCTCGCATCCGGCAACTATAGCTGGAAGAACCGTTTCCTTGCGGACGCGTCGCTCCGTTACGATGTTTCCACTTCTTTCGGCGCCAACAAATCGGACCATACTTTCTGGTCGCTCGGCGCCGGATGGAACCTGCACAACGAGCCGTTCATGCAGGCGCTTCCCTTCATCAACCGCTTGAAATTATTCATCAATACCGGTACCAACTCTAACCAGAGTTATACCAACCTCGGTTCCACCGCTGTTTATTCCTATGCCGACCTTTACAACGTGGCCATGGGCCAGGCGCTGGAACTGGGTTATATGGGCAATCCCGACCTGCGCTGGCCGATCACGCAGAATACCAACATGGGCTTCGACCTGTCGCTTTTCAAATCCAGGTTGAATGCCACTGTCAACTATTTCCGGAAATACACCAAAGACATGGTGATTCCGATCACATTGCCGCCATCCACCGGTTATTCTTCCTATATGACCAACATGGGCGGCATGGAAAATACCGGCGTGGAAGTAACCGCCCGCGTAACGCCCTGGGCGGATGTTAACCGCCGCGCATCTTGGACCATCCACCTGAACGGCATTTTCCAGAACAGCAAGTTTACCGGCCTGGGCAATTCCCTTTCGCAGGAGAACAGCAAATTCGCCACCGACTCCGTGCTGGCTACGCAATTCCGCCGGTATATGGACGGTCACAGCCAGTTCGATATCTGGTCTGTCCGCTCCCTCGGCATCGACCCCGGCAGCGGCAGGGAAGTGTACCTGAAACTCAATGGCGACCGCACTTTTATATATGATCAGAACGATATCGTGAAGGTAGGTTCCACCCGTCCTACCGTGGAAGGCATTGTGGGCACCAGCTTCATGTATGAAGGGTTCAGCTTCTCGGTGAACTTCCGCTACCGCCTCGGCGGCCAGGCGATCAACGATGCGTTGTTTGCGAAGGTGGAAGACATTGACGCTAACGATGTGAAATACAACGTTGACCGCCGGGCGCTGTACGACCGCTGGCAGCGGGCTGGCGATATCGCGGATTACCGCGGCTTTGGCGAAATAGGGCGCAACGAGGTGCAGACTTACATTTCTTCCCGCTTCGTGCAGAAGGAAAATACGTTTACCGGCGAATCTGTGAGCGTAGGCTATGAATTCAGCAAATCCGAATGGATTAAAAAGCTGGGCCTGTCGAACCTGCGCATCAACGCATACATGAACGAATTCGTGCGTTGGTCTACAATCCAGGTGGAACGCGGAACGCAGTATCCCTTTACGCGCTCCGGCTCATTGTCTGTCAACGCCAGTTTCTAAACGAGTAAAAGCAATTACGACATGAAAAAGAAATTTCTCAGCATATACGCTCTCGGCGCCCTCACGCTGTTTTCCGCCTGCAAGAAGTGGGTGGATGTGCAGCCGAACGACAGGCTGGTCGAGGATAAAGTATTTACCGATCCGGAAAACATCCGCAGTGCCATCAATGGGATTTACAGTAACGTGGCGTCGCGCGAGTTGTATGGCCAGTTTATGACCATGACCGCCATGGACGCGCTGGGCCAGCTGAACAGCGGCGCCGTACTGAACGTGGGCGGCGGCGTGGAAGCTGGGCAGGGCGGTACGCTGGCAAGGCCGTACGCGGATTATACATATGAAGATCCTTTGGCGAAGACAGGCATGTCTACAGCCTGGTCCGCCAGTTTCAAGACGATTCTCAATATCAATCACTTCCTGGCGAGCATCGACAAATATCCCGGCGTATTGCCGGCGGCGGAAGAAACATTGTACCGTGGCGAATTGCATGCCCTCCGCGCCATGCTGCACTTTGATATGCTCCGCCTCTTCGGGCCGGTGTATATTACCGACAGCACCGCATTGGCCGTACCGTATTACACGACCAGTCTCCCCAACGTGAAACCTTTGCTCCGCGCAAACGAAGCGATGGACAGCGTAATGACGGACATGGACAGGGCCATTGCATTCCTGGCGAACGATCCGGTATTGACCAAAGGCAAGGAAGATAAAATTGAGAATGATGGGATGGATTACAGCCGGATGCGCAATCTCCGCATGAATATTTACGCGGCAAAAGCCCTCAAAGCCCGCATGCTGCTCTACCGCAACGATAAGCCCGCGGCATATGCGCTCGCGCAGGAACTGATCGGGGTGCTCGACAAAGATTTCCCCTGGTTCGATCCCGTGAAAGGGCGTTCCCCGGTCGACAGGACATTCAGCCAGGAAGTGCTCTTCGCAGTGAATGCTCCCAACCTTTATGACTGGACGCGCACCTTGTTCGGCGGCGATGTGGATGCGCAGCAGATGTGGGCGCCCAACTCTACCCGGCTTGCCAGCACCTACGAAAACCAGGTGACTACCGACTTCCGTTTTTCCAACATCTTCGCCTTCAGCTGGTGGGAAGTACCTTCCGGCGGAACGATCAGCTACCGCACACTGCGCAAATTCAATGATGTGGACGGGGCTACCGTCCAGTTCCGCTACCGTGTTCCCATGCTCCGCAAGAGCGAGGTGTATTACATCGCTGCGGAGTGCGCGCCGGACGATGCTGCGGGCTTTGATTATTTAAACCAGGTGCGCGCAAAAAGAGGCCTGCTGGAAGCGCCTGCCACCACCGTCCTCCAAACCGAGATCGGGAAAGAGTACGCGAAGGAAATGTACGGGGAAGGACAGTTGTTCTTCTATTACAAGCGCACCAATACGCCCCGCCTGCTCAAAAGCAGCACCGTGGGCACCACCAACGCCAACTACGTGACGATGACGCGTGCCCAGTACGTAGTGCCGCTGCCGGACGATGAAGCCTATTTTCAATAACCTTCAAATACCTCAGCATAAATGAAAAAGCTCCTGTACGTTATACCGATTGCAGCCGCCATGCTGCTGGGTGCCTGCGAAAAATCGCCGCTCACCCGATATGAAGAAGGAAATACTATTTATTTCAGGAATGCCGGTTATATGTCGGGCCGCGAGCCGTCGCCTTCGGATTCCTTAACCTATTCGTTCATGTACGAAAAGGCCGATACCGTGTTTGTGGTCATACCTGTGAGCGTTGCAGGTAAGATGCAGCCGGTAGACAGGCCTTACGTGGTTGTGGCAGACACCGGTTCCACGGCGGCTTTCGATAAGGAAATCATCCTTGGCCCTACCGTTATCCGCGCCAACAGGCTGAACGATACGTTGCTGGTGAAACTGGTGCGTACGCCTCAGATGAAAACGCAGACGATGCTCATGCGCCTGAAGCTGTTGCCGAACGAGCATTTCGAGACGAACTTCCCTGACCGGGCGTTGTCCGGTGTGGACCGGAAGATACCGTACCATGTGTTCAGGGTGTATATCAACGACTTTATGTCGAGGCCTACCCGCTGGACAGATGCATACCTGGGCGTGTATTCCATTAAGAAAGCGCAACTGCTCACGGAATTGTTCGGTTTTGATTTCGAAAAGGATTACGTGCCGCCATACGGGCCCACTTCACAGATCAATTTTGTGATGGCGGGAGGGTATGCCATGCAGCGCTACCTCAACGAAATGGAAGAAGCCGGAACGCCCGTACTGGAAGAAGACGGGTCCAGAATGATCATGGGAGACTATGTTCAATAACAACCAAATCACCAACATGAAGAAATATATTTTCTTTTCCGCCGCTGCTGTTATAATGGCGACGGCCTGTATGAAAGAAGAAGGAAACTACGATTATAAGCCGATCAACGAAGCTGTCATCAAGCTGGACCCGGAAGTAACGGGGAAGCTGGGCGAACAGCTGGTTATCACACCTGAAATAGCGCTGACGCAGGATGCCGCCGGCGGCGTGGATGAAAACCGGTATGCCTACAGCTGGGTGATCCAGGTGAATACCACCACTGTCAGGGAGATCGCCAAAACGCGGGTTTTTGACCAGAAGCTGGATAGCCTGGATGTGGGTACCTACGTGGCTTCGTTTTCCATAAAAGACAAACAGACCGGCGTGAGCTATGCGCAGAAGTTCCGTTTGACGGTTACCACGGCGGCATACGAAGGGTTTTTCGTGCTGGGGGCGCTGGGCGATTCCTCGCGTTTGGACCTGCTCGCTTTCGACGGTGCAAACATGGATGAAACGGAGCAGTTCACGGATGTGCTGACCGCTTTCAATTCGGGATATCCCCGGCCGATCGGTAAGCCCCTCGGCATGTATACCGCCACAAAAACAAACGATTACCAGTTCTTCATTTCCACCACCACCGGCACCAACTCCCTGGACCGCAACACGTTGAAATGGTCCGCCAACAAGGCTATTTCTTTCCTGTGTTTCGGTAAGATACCGGACAACTTCGTCCCGGAAAGGTTCTGGTCACTCGGTTCGCTGTACGTAATGTACAACGGCGGAAATATCCACACCTATACGAACGCATCGCTGTTCAACCTCGGCGCACCGCACAACCATGTGCGCGGAGAGGCGCAGCCGTTCAGGGCCAGCAGGTACTTTAACGTGGGCACCGGCGGCAGTGCCAGCGTGCTGATGTTCGACGAAGAGAAGCGCCGTTTTGCCAGGGTGATCATGCGCACCACGGGTACAGATGCCTATGCTTCATTAATCAATACCGTAACGGGATCTAAATTCGATTTCAGCGATGTGAAGATGGACCTGGTGTGGATGAGCAGGAACGTAAGCGCCGGCAACGTGACGGCCGTGTTGAAAAACGATGCGGGAGAAAATTGGCTCGCCATCTTCAATCCTTCCACCAGTGCGCAGGCCATGTTCCAGAAAATGAATGTGGGAGCGGATTTTGCTTCGTTCGCCGGCATCGCGGCAGACCCGGTTTGGTCTACGCTTTACTACGCAAGCGGCAACAAGCTCTACGCCTATCTGCCCGACGCCAACCGCGAAGTGATGGTGCAGGATTTCGGGGAGCCGGTTACCCAACTGTTTTTTCCGAACAATATCACCAATACCGCATTTTACGCCAATTACCGCGACAAGCTGATGGTGGCCACCTTCAACGCTTCCCAACCTGAGACCGGCGGCACCCTGCGGTTCTTCAGCACCTTCAACCAGGGATCCGTTCCGCAGCTTAAGCCTACCGTTTCGCACGGAGGGTTCGCTAAAGTGAAGGAAGTGGCCTTCAGGTCGCGCAGCGGCAACTTATAATTCGTAAATCGAAAATCAGCCACATAAAATCCACGAAAAGGTGCGGGCGCAAACTCGCACCTTTTTTTAAAGCACGATCATGAAAAAATTATTCTTCATAGCCGCCATCGTTACGTCTGCCAGGATGTTTGCGGCGGAACCGCCCGCTACGGTCATCCAGGGAACTACAGACGCGAAGGGCGCTAAAACCATATACCTCTTCCGCGCGGCGGATGGCAACATGGAGCAGTTTGCGACGGTGAAAGCCGGTGCAGACGGCGCTTTTGCCTTCGCTATTGCCGACCCGGCAGAAGGGTTTTATTATGTGTCCGACAATGCGAACGTACACGCCTTGAGCCACCGCATCTACGTAAAAGGCGCGTCTACTATCGAAATGGACATCAAAGGCGGAAAGGCTGCGGTGAGCGGGGGATCGAAAGAGAACCAGCTGCTTTCGAAATGGCAGGCGGTGTATGACGACATCGCCGTTCCGTCCTGGAGCGGGATACAGTACCGGGGAACGTACGAGGATTTCTTTCCCATCTTCGAATCTTTCCTGCCGAAATACGAAGCCTTCCGCAAGAACATGAAAAGCGGCAACAAAGCATTCGATGAACTGATGCAATACCTCGTGGTGAATGATGTGGATGCTGCGGTGATCAACTTCCTGTTCATGCCCCGCAGCAAACACCCGAAAGAACCGGATTACCCGGCTTATTACCGGCAGATCGTTCAGCCAGGCAAATATGCCAGTACGCGCGCACTACAGCTGGGCGACGGCGTCCGCAGGCTGGGGGCTTACGTGATGTACAGCCAGATGGGGAAGGGCGGCAAAGCTACCACCGACGATATGCTGGGCGCCATCCCCAACGACACGCTCAAAGGGATGTACCTGGCCAACAGCTTCGGCCGTTACCGTTCGC
>NZ_CALNBI010000380.1 GCF_937874145.1 uncultured Chitinophaga sp.
CCTCGCCCGAGCCGGAGAACACCACTCTGCGGTAATCTTCGCTCTGGATATGGACAATGATTTGTTTGTGTTTCCTGAGATTCAGCCCGTCGCGCATGCGGATGCGGAGGGTGGTGCCGCTGATGTAGGTTTCCACGAAGCGCATCACATTGTCTTCTGCTTCGATGGTGAGGGGTTTGGCGGGGCCTTGCTCGATGATGACATCCATGGAGCCGTCGATGGTCACTTCATCGAAGCGGCCTACTGTCCGTTCTTCGGTTATCATACGGCCTGAGCCGATAACGTTTTCTCGGCTGCAGCCGGTGAGGATGAAGCCGAAGATGGCTACCAAACAGAGGAGGAGCCAGGTGCTGAGGCCGCTGATGGCCAGGATCGATTCGTTTTTTGCCGTCATTTTCATGTGCTGTGTGATTTTAGGGGTAATCCGCAATGGGCGGATAACATAATGACGGCAGAAGGGGGGGCTACCCCCAGAGGGACGGAAAAAAAATAAGCCGGCCGCCTGTTTCAGGCGGACCGGCTTGATTAACCCCTATGAAAACCAACTATTTACTTATTGTGCAAGTTTGATTTCGCCAAGGTCGGTGGCTTTACCGTCCTCAACTTTTACGTCGGTGATGGTAGCGTCCTTAAAGGGTTCCTTGGCGTCAACAATCACGGTGTAAGTGCCGGCTGCTGCTTCTGCGAAGGAGAAGGCGCCGTCAGCGATAGGGGCTTTCAGCGTGTCGGTGCCGGAAACTGCCCATGCTTCTGTTGCTCCGTCGGCCGGTACTACTTTACCGGAGATGGAACCGCCTGCGATACCTTTGAAGGCGAATGCGCCGAATGCAACGGCCGCAACTGCTAACAAACTCAATTTTGCTCTTTTCATAGCATACAATTTTTGAAGGTTTAATAATAAAGAATGGTTCAAGTAAACGTTTTCGATAAGCAAACTATTTTGTGTTGAAATGCTTGTCGTTGTTGAGATTTTTGCAAACACCATGCCACTCGATCAAATTTCGCCGCTTTAACAAATCTTTACAAATCCTTTAACAGTCTGGGTTTGCGGCGAATGGAAATACTACTTATTTACGTAGTATCGTTGACGTTAGTTGATCACTTTCCTTTTCAGTAAAGGGTTTCGAAGAAGTGATACAATTGTTTAACGTCAATTTTCTCACGGGTCAGAAAATAACAAATACCTTGCCGGAAAAACAACTGTATGCGGTTTGGAATGGGGCATTCCATTTAGTTATGAGTAAAGTCTACTAGTTTTGTATACTTTTGGCCGATGGAAAAGGACGGTTTTATAACGCTGATTCAGTAATTTTGCAGCATTCTCTGTGAATGCCTGTGAAATCGACGATGAACCGGGCGCGGAGTCCAACATATTTGTCCATTATATATATTATCATAAAGCAAACATCAATGTCCGATAGAACGATTCAACAGATAGAGGATGTAGTGATAAAATTTGCGGGGGACAGCGGCGACGGTATGCAGCTGACCGGTACGCAGTTCTCCAATAATACGGCGCTCATCGGCAACGACCTGAGCACCTTCCCCGACTTCCCCGCGGAGATCCGCGCGCCCCAGGGCACCATTCCCGGCGTGAGCGGCTTCCAGTTGCACTTCTCTTCCAACCGTATTTTCACCCCCGGTGATGCCTGCGACGTCCTCGTAGCCATGAACGCCGCGGCCCTCAAAGCCAACCTGAAAGGCCTCAAGAAAGGCGGTATCATCATCGCCAATACCGACGGCTTCGACGCCAAGAACCTCCGCCTGGCCAATTATCCCGATGGCGTGAACCCCCTGGAAGACGGCTCCCTCGTCAATTACCAGCTTCACACCATGGACGTGACCAAAATGACCCGGGAAGCCCTCAAGGAAAGCTCCCTCGGTATGAAAGAGAAAGACCGCGCCAAGAACATGTTCGTGCTCGGCTTCCTCTACTGGCTCTACGACCGCGATATGGAAAGCACGCTGAACTTCCTGAACGCCAAATTCAGCAAGAAGCCCGAAATCCTCGAAAGCAACGTGAAAGTCCTGCATGCGGGATACAATTTCGCGGAAACCGTCGAAGCCTTCGCCTCCCGGTTCAGGGTGGAAAAGGCCCGCATGGAGCCCGGCACCTACCGCAGCATCACGGGCAACACCGCCTTGTCGTTCGGCCTCGTAGCCGCCGGCCAGCAGTCGGGCCTGCCCATTTTCCTCGGCACTTACCCCATCACGCCCGCGTCAGACATCCTGCACGAGCTGAGCAAGTATAAGAACTTCGGCATCCGCACCTTCCAGGCGGAAGATGAGATCGCCGGTATCGCCTCCGCCATCGGGGCTTCCTACGGCGGGCATATGGGCATCACCACCACTTCCGGTCCCGGCGTAGCCCTCAAAGGTGAGGCCATGGGCCTGGCCGTGATGCTGGAAATCCCCCTGCTGATCGTGGATATCCAGCGCGGGGGGCCATCTACTGGCCTGCCCACCAAAACGGAACAATCCGACCTCCTGCAAGCATACTACGGCCGCAACGGCGAATGCCCCATGCCCGTGGTTGCCGCAGCCACCCCGTCCGACTGCTTCCAGATGGCATTCGAAGCCTTCCGCCTCGCGGCACAGCACATGACACCGGTGATCCTCCTCAGCGACGGTTACATCGCCAACGGCGCAGAGCCCTGGCGCTTCCCCAGGCAGGCGGACCTGCCCAAAATCGACGTGAAATTCAAGAAAGGGCTCGCCGAAGATGAAGAAACCTTCCTGCCTTACCAGCGCGACGAGAACCTGGTGCGCCCCTGGGCCGTGCCTGGTACGCCCGGACTGGAACACCGCATCGGCGGTCTCGAAAAGCAGAACATCACCGGCAACGTGAGCTACGACCCGGAAAACCACCAGTTGATGGTGAAGATCCGCCAGGAAAAAGTGGACAAGATCGCCGACCATATTCCCTTGCAGGATATCGAAGTAGGGCCCGAAAAAGGCAAAGTACTCGTCCTGGGCTGGGGTTCCACCTTCGGCGCCATCAAAAGTGCGGTACTGGAACTGCTGGCCGAAGGCCATGAAGTGGCCCACGCCCACATCCGCTACCTGCGCCCCTTCCCCCGCAACCTGGAAGAAATACTGCACAGCTACGACCACGTGCTGATCCCCGAGATCAATAACGGCCAGCTGATCAAGATTATCCGCGAACAATTCCTCATCCCCGCCAAAGGGTATAATAAAGTCATGGGCGTGCCCATCACCAAAGGCGAACTGGTGGAAAAAATCCGGGAATTACTTTAATAAGTAAGCCGATATAAAAAGGGCGGTTGCTGCGAAAAGCGGTAACCGCCTTTTTCGTATATTGTTTTGCGTAACCCTTCCGCCCATGAACCTGATGCGCCTATTTAACCTCCTCCCGGGAATCGTGCTGGCCTCGGTCTTCTTCCTGACCACGGCCTTCCAGGAACCGCATGTCTATATATATGACATTTACCTCGGCGGCAACAACCCCGTTGGTACCGTAACCGTCCGGCAGGTAAAAACCCCTGAAGGACGGAAAATCTCCATGCAAAGCCGGGTACAGTCCAAGCTGATGTCGCGGATGGAGGTGGATATCACGGCGGAATACCGCCACCAGGTGCTGCAGGAGGCGCTGGCGGTGCGCAAGGGTGGCGAGGCGCTCACATCCGTGAAAAAGAGCGGCAAGGGCTATACCGTGGTACACAAGGGGGAAACGAGACAACTGGCGTCGGACGGGATCCGCTTTTGCGTGGGCGACCTCTATTTCTCCGAGCCGGAGGCCGTACATCTCGTTTTTAGCGAAACCCTCGGCAAAGCGCTCACGCTCCGCCACCTCGGCAACCATAACTACGAACTCCAGCTCCCCGAAGGGAAGCGCAATATCTACCACTACGAAAAAGGAAAATGCACCGAAGTGGAAGTCAATCACGCCCTGGGGAAAGCAAGGTTCGTCCTTCGCTGATTATCAATATGCTGCCGAATTCATGCTAAGGGGCTAAAGAGGGGTTACTTCGGGATTAATTTATATCGAATGTATGTAAAACGGTACTAAAACCAATACAGTAAAGGATTTGACGCCCTGATACTTACTTTTTTTACATGGCAAATGCGCATTAAAAAAGCCATCCCGGTACTATCAGGATGGCTTTTTTATATGATTCCGGTTGAATCAGAGCACTTTTTCGATGATCTGGCCGGTTTTTTTGTCTTTCAGGATGAGCTTCTGGGTGCCGAAGTGCGTCATTTCCTCTTTAATGAGATAGAACTGCTCATTGTAGCTGGTGAGCGCTTTTTCTTTCTGCACGCCTTCCTGGCCGCGCCAAACGGGCAGCTGGACGGGTTCCCACTGCTTGGAGGCGGCGGAGCGGTAGGCGGCGTCGAGGATGGCGTTTACCACGTACCCGTCGTAGAACGTTTCCTGCGGAGCTTTGCCGGCTTCCACGGCGTTGAACATATCGGCGAACATGTGGTTGTAGCCCAGCTCATTGAGCTCGTCGCCCACGGGGAAGAGCCAGCCGGAATTGCTTTCGGCTTTTTCGGCCACGTAATCGGCTCCTTTGCCGGTGGTGAACATGTCGAAGCCGGTACGGAGGAAGCTGTTGAGCCAGATAGTGCCTTCGGAGCCCATAACCTCATCGCGGAGGTCGAGGCCGCCGCGGAAGGTCCAGCTCACTTCAAACTGGCCGATGGCGCCGTTCTCGTATTTCACCAGGCCGATGGCATGGTCTTCGGCGTCGATGGGCTTCACCTGGGTATCGGCCCAGCACATGACTTCGATGGGCTTGATGTCTTTACCGATGAAGCTGCGGGCGATCTCCACGCAGTGGCAGCCGAGGTCGAGCATGCAACCGCCGCCGGCCTGTTCTTTATCCCAGAACCATTCGGAGTGCGGGCCAGG
Organism: uncultured Chitinophaga sp.; assembly: GCF_937874145.1. GTDB lineage: Bacteria > Bacteroidota > Bacteroidia > Chitinophagales > Chitinophagaceae > Chitinophaga. Next base: position 4,877 of record NZ_CALNBI010000380.1, read on the forward strand.
GTGCGTTTCCCGGGACTTGGCCCAGAGGATTTTGCCGAGGGCGCCGGCTTTTACGGACTGCAGGGCTTTGAGGAATTTAGGTGTATACACCAGGTCTTCCAGGTAACCGTTGAAGATACCGGCTTTTTCCACCGCTTCCATCATGCGTTGCGCTTCTTCGGCATTGCGGCCCAGGGGCTTGGTGCACATCACGGCCTTTTTCGCCTTGCAGCAAGCCAGAACGGCCGCTTCGTGCAGGTTGTTGGGCAGGGAAATGCAGACCATATCCACGTCGGGATGATTGATCGCTTCTTCCATATCCGTGGTCCAGTGGTCGCAATTGTAATCTGCCGCGAACTTCTTCGCGCTTTCTTCGCGGCGCGAGTAGATGCTCACGATCTTGTCGCGGCTGCGCTGCCCCTGTAAAGAATCTGCATAGAACCGTCCGATAAACCCGGACCCAAGCATTGCAATTTTCGCCATAGTGATATTGAATTTTTATGCGTTTACGTCTGATTGTTTGCGGTCGCGGAAAGCCAGGATAAAGTACACCAGTACTGCCGCGGCGATATATACCGGCACCATCCAGATGCTGGACCATACCCTTTGACCGTTGGAGGTGAAATAATCGGCCACCATGCCGGAAAAGAGCGTGCCGATCACCATGCCGAGGCCGTAGGTGGCGAAGGTGAAGAGCCCCTGCGCGGCGGATTTGATCTTCTCGCCCGCCTTCCTTTCGGTATAAAGATAACCGGTCACGAAGAAGAAATCATAACAGATGCCATGCAGGATGATCCCTCCGTACAGCATCCAGAGATTGTCGCCGTTGTTGCCATAGGCGAACAGGATATATCTGATCACCCAGGCGCCCATCCCCAGGATCAGCATTTTCTTCACGCCGATGCGGTTCAGCAGCAAGGGAATGGCCAGGATAAAGAGCCCTTCGGATATCTGCCCGTAAATCATCTTCCCGGCCGCGTTTTCCATCCCCGCCTCGTTCAGGAAGAGATTGGCAAACCCGTAGTAGAAGCTCAACGGGATGCAGATCAGCACCGCCGCGATGAAGAATACGGTGTAAGGCCTGTCTTTGAATAAGACGAGCGCATCGGCCCCCAGCGCCTGCGAGGCGGACATGGAAGTGTTCTTCGCCGGCGGCGGCGTATTGGGCAGTAAAAAGCTGTACATCCCCAGGATAGTGGAGGCCGCGGCCGCAATGATAAATATGAAATGCGTTTTTTCTACTTCGAGATTGCTGATGAGGATACCAGAAAGGATCCAGCCCACGGTCCCGAACATACGGATGAGCGGAAATTGCTTCGTAGGGTCCTGCATCTGTGTGAACGCCACAGAATTGCTCAGCGCAATGGTGGGCATGTACAAGAGGGAGTAGAACAGCACGATCCCGATGAAGACGGTGTTGGAAGTAGTAGTGGTGGCCAGCAGCAAAGTGCCTGCGCCCACGAGGTGCAGCACGCCCATGATCTTCTGCGCGGCAAAGTACTTATCCGCTACCATCCCCACGAAAATGGGGGAGATCATAGTGGCGATGGCCAGCGCCATGTAGGCGTAGCTGATTTGCTGTCCGGAAGATTGCAGGTTGGTAGCCATGTAGGAGTTCATGGAAACGTACCAGGCCCCCCAGATAAAATACTGGAGGAACATCATGAAGGATAGTTGGGCGCCTTTGCTGGTATTCACGTGGAGAATTTTTAAATTTTTTTAATTTCTCCAATATAGTGAAAAACAGTTCGTCCCGCAAAGTGATTTTTTAAGATTTCACCAGCTGCTGGTAATATTTGCACACCTTCCGCAGGCCGCACTCCCCGCACTTCGGGTTCCGGGCGATGCAGATGTACCGGCCATGCAGGATGAGCCAGTGGTGGGCGATGTGGACCTTTTCTTTCGGAATGTATTTGAGCAGTTGCTGCTCCGTTTGCAGCGGGGTTTTGGCGTTGGTGGTGAGGCCCAGGCGCGCGGACACGCGGAACACGTGGGTGTCTACCGCCATGTTGGGCTGCTGGTAAATGACGCTGGTGATCACGTTCGCAGTTTTGCGGCCCACGCCGGGGAGCTTGACGAGCTCGGGCACGGTGGACGGGATCTCGCCATCGAATTCGTCCATGACCATATTGGCCATGCCGATGAGGTGCTTGGTCTTGTTGTTGGGATAGCTGATGCTGCGGATGAGCGGGAAAAGCTCATCGAACGTAGCGTGGCTGAGGGAAGGAATATCCGGGTACTGGCTGAAGATGGCCGGTGTGGTCATGTTGACGCGCTTGTCCGTACATTGGGCGGACAGGATCACGGCAACGAGTAATTGATACGGATTATCGTACAGCAGTTCCGTTTCGGCGTCCGGCGCATGATGTTCGAAATAATCGATTACATATTGGAATCGCTCTTTTTTCGTCATGCGCGCAAAATACTAAAACTAACGCGTTTTGCCGGATTCGTGGGCGTAGTCGAAGATAGCGACAAGTGTAGCCGGCCGCGGGCTGTACCGGATGGCATCCAGCGCCTGGTTGGTTTGCAGATGCAGCTGCTGCTCTTCACGCATCAATTCTTGCTCTGGCATATGCATGGTTTTTTGTGCAGGATCGGTTAATTCGCCCTTGAGGACGGAAAAAGGCAGGGTAGAATTACTCATGCGTTTGATGGTTATTAGTTGTTAAATGGATTCAAACAAATTACCCGGTCACGAAAATTCTGGATAACGATAAAATAACGGAGAATGGCTCGGCAGTATTGTTAAACTAGGCTATTTTTTTGAATTTAGCAAGTTTTTAACAAATAAAGGGGTGTGATTGTCAGTCGGTTAACGTTTTGCGTCGGGGGGAGTGGGCACGATGTAGATGTCTTCATCATCTTTTTTCATCATGTATTGTTCGCGCGCGAACTTTTCTAGTTTATCGGGGCTGGAAAAGAGTTCCTGGTGGCTTTGGCGGTCGCGGCTGATTTCTTTCTGGTAGAAGTCTTTCTGGTTTTCCAGCTGGTTGACTTCCCGGTAGAGCTGGAACTGGTAAAGGATGTTGTTGCGGTCGAGGAAGAGGAGCCATGCGCCGAACAGGATACAACTGATGATGTATTTATTCCGGGCCCATGCGGGGATTCTGAATCTCGGCTTCTTCTGTTCCATATGCACACCGTTTACTTATAAAATCCGGGCACTGAAGACAGTGCCCGGATGAGTTTTGTATTTGACCACTAATTAAACGCGGTAAGAAGAAAAATTATTTCTTACCAAATTTAATGGAATTTTTCGGATAAATGGCGCTGCTGTCCAGCAGTTCCTCGATGCGGAGCAGCTGGTTGTATTTGGCCATACGGTCGGTGCGGGAAGCGGAACCGGTTTTGATCTGACCGCAGTTCAGCGCCACAGCCAGGTCGGCGATGGTGGTGTCTTCGGTTTCGCCGGAACGGTGGCTCATGATGGAGGTATAACCAGCCTTCTGCGCCATGGATACGGCGTTGATGGTTTCGGTGATGGTGCCGATCTGGTTCACCTTGATGAGGATGGAGTTGGCGATATCCTGGTCGATGCCTTGTTTCAGGCGCTTTACGTTGGTTACGAACAGGTCGTCGCCCACGAGCTGAACATTGGCGCCGATGGCCTGGGTTTGTTTTTTCCAGCCGTTCCAGTCGTCTTCAGCCATGCCGTCTTCGATGGAAACGATGGGATATTTCTTGCACCACTCTGCCCAGAAGGCTACCATTTCGTCGGAGGAAATGATTTTCTGGGAAGATTTGTAGAATTTGTAGGTGTTGTCTGCCTCGTTGTACATTTCGCTGGAAGCGGCGTCGAGCGCGATGGCGATCTGGGAGCCGGGTTTGTAGCCAGCGGCTTCGATGGCCTGGAGCACGGTTTCGATGGCTTCTTCGTTGGACTGGATTTCAGGAGCGAAACCGCCTTCGTCGCCTACGTTGGTGCTGTACCCTTTCTTTTTCAGTACGGATTTGAGGTGGTGGAACACTTCCACGCCCCAGCGGAGACCGTCGGAGAAGGTGTCTGCACCAACGGGGATGATCATGAACTCCTGGAAGTCGATCTTATTGTCGGCGTGTACGCCTCCGTTGATGATATTCATGAGGGGCAGCGGCAGGGTGGTGCCGTTTACGCCGCCGAGGTAGCGGAAGAGGGGGAGGCCGTAAGCTTCTGCTGCGGCTTTGGCTACTGCCATAGACACGGCGAGGGTGGCGTTGGCGCCCAGTTTGGCTTTATTTTCGGTACCGTCGAGCTCGATGAGGAGTTTATCGATGCCGGCCTGGTCGGAGATGTCCCAGCCGATGAGTTCGTCAGCGATCACTTCATTGACGTTTTTTACCGCTTTGAGCACACCTTTGCCCATGTAGGCGCCTTTATCGCCATCGCGCAGCTCTACGGCTTCGTGTTTCCCGGTAGATGCGCCGGAGGGAACGGCGGCACGGCCGAGGTGGCCATCTTCCGTGGTTACGTCTACTTCCACCGTGGGATTGCCGCGGCTGTCTAAAATCTGTCTGGCATGGATCTCTGAAATGATACTCATGGGTAAAATTTTTATTGTTAAATGCTAGAAAAGGTGACCGATTCTTACCACTAGTTTGTCAGTTCCCTGAACACGTCTTCGAGCGACAGTGAATTGCTCTGCAAAGAAAGGATGTTCCGGTTATTTATCAAAGCGAATTGCAGCAGGTTTTTCCGTACTGTTTCGGGTTCCGTGGTGTAGAGGCGCCAGGCGTTCCCTTCGGCGGCGGTTACTTTTTGTACGCCGGGTAGTGCCAGGAGGTCGGATTCGGCCGTTTCTTCGGCGAAGGCTACCTGGATGAATCCGGAAGCGCCCTGGCGGAGGGTGCTGATGGCGCCGTCGGCGATGATATGGCCTTTATTGATAATGATGGCGCGGCTGCAGAGGGCCTCCACTTCCTGCATGATGTGCGTGGAGAGCATCACCGTCTTGTTTTCACCCAGTTCGCGTATCAGCTGCCGGATGTCCGCCAGCTGGTTGGGGTCCAGGCCTGAAGTGGGCTCGTCGAGGATGAGGACTTCCGGATCGTGCAGCAGCGCCTGGGCCAGGCCCACGCGTTGCTTATAACCTTTGGAAAGCGCCCCGATCTTCTTGTGGCGCTCGGGCGTGAGGCCCGTCCGACGGATCATTTCATCAATCCGTGCTTCTGCTTTTTTGCCTGTCAGTCCGTGCATGCCGCCGGCGAATTCGAGGAACTCGCGGATGTACATGTCCGGGTACAGGGGATTGGCTTCGGGGAGGTAGCCTACGCGGCGGCGGACTTCCAGCGGTTCCCTGGCCACGTCATGCCCGCACACCGAAGCCGAGCCGCCCGTAGGCGGCAGATAGCCGGTGATAATCTTCATGGTGGTGGATTTCCCTGCGCCGTTAGGCCCCAGGAACCCGACGATCTCGCCTTTCTGGAGGCTGAAAGTGATCCCGTCTACCGCCTTTTGCTCCCCATACTGTTTTAGCAGCGCCGTTACGTTGATTGACATGCGTCTTTTTTGCGGTCCCTAAATTAGTCTATTTTTTCAGATCCGCCGGATAGTAATAGGCAGGGCGCCCGGGACCGAAATCCTGAAATAAGCAAGGGCGGGGAATAATCCTCGCCCTTGCCGTTTTTTGGTAAAGTAATTTAGTAGGAAATAGCGGGTTCCATGTCTTTCGCCTGATCGATCATGGACTGGATTTCCGCCAGCGAAGGCGCCCGGCCGCTGAGGTTCTTCAGCTGGTTCAGTTCGTAGACCTTGGCGTGCAGGTTTTCCGCATTCCGGTTCCTTAATTCCTTCACGGTGTCCACACCCGCGGCCTCGAGGAGCTCGGCGAACTGGTCGCCCACGCCGTTGAGGCGCATAAGGTCTGCGTGGTTAACCCAGGTCAGTATCAGTGGTTCGGGAATGCCGGTGGATTCAGCGATGCGCGATCTTCCGCTTTTCTGCTGGCCGTCTTCCAGCAACTTCGCCACGGTGTCGATGCCGATGCCTTTCAGTTTACCTGCGTAGTTGGGGCCGATCCCCTGGATCTCTTGTATCGGGTAGCTCATAAATGAAGATTGGTTTTGGTAAATGGAAATTAAGGAAAACGGCACAGTTGTTGGCAAAAAAAATGTTAATTCGCTGTCAATCATGGATTGCCGCTTTCCGGCTATCCTTTAACCATTACATTTGCACGATGAAAAGAACGATAGCTCTCTTGCTCATGCTCCCGCAGCTCGTGCAGGCGCAGTCGCTGCCGGAGAAACATTACCCGAAAGGCTATTTCAGAAACCCGCTGAACGTTCCCATAGAGCCCGCCGGAAATTTCGGCGAACTGCGGCCCAATCACTTCCATTCCGGCCTCGACCTCAAAACCCAGCAGCGCGAGAACCTCCCCGTTCACGCGGCGGCCGAAGGATATGTAAGCCGGATCGGCGTATCGCACACCGGCTTCGGCAATGTGCTGTATATAACCCATCCCAACGGCTACACGACGGTATACGCCCATCTCAATAAATTCTTCCCCCAGCTCGAAGAATATATCGAGCGCCAGCAATACGAAAAGGAAAGCTGGGCGGTAGATCTCACCATCCCGCCGGATATGTTCCCCGTCACCAAAGGGCAGTTCGTAGCCTGGAGCGGCAACACGGGCGGTTCCGCGGGCCCGCACCTCCACTTCGAGATCCGCGATACACAAACCGAAAAGCCCCTGAACGGCATGCTCTTCGGTTTCAATATTCCCGATACCCGCGATCCGGAAATCTCCCGCATCGTGGTGTACGACCGCAACAAAAGCATTTTCGAACAAACGCCGGTAACGGTGCCCGTCCGCCGCGGAAAAGATGGTAAATACGCCGCCACGCGGCCCCTGGTGCAGGTGCCTACCGACAGAGTAAGCCTGGGCGTCAGCGCGCTGGACAGGCAGAGCAATTCCCCGAACCCCAACGGTATCTACGAAGCCATGCTCATCCGCGACGGCGCGGTAGACCTCGGCTTCCAGCTCGACAATATCGGGTACGACGAAACGCGGTACCTCAACGCCCACATCGATTACAAAATGAAAAAGGGCGGCGGGCCGTATGTACAGTTGTTGTTTGCCCTGCCAGGCAACCAGCTCGATATTTATAAGGAAGAAGGCGGCGACGGCGTGATCGATTTGTCGGACGGCAAAGCGCACCCGGTAACGGTGCGCGTGACGGACGCTTACGGAAATTACAGCGATGTGAAGATCTCGCTGCAGCAGAACGGCGGTGCATCGTCGCCGGCGAACTGCGCCAACCGGATGTTCCCCGAGTCGATGAATATTTTCGAGAACAACCA
>NZ_CALNBI010000381.1 GCF_937874145.1 uncultured Chitinophaga sp.
GGCATCGTCGTTCAAGGTGACCGGTGGCCCGGCGAACAGCGATGAATCGGAAAGCTGGATCATCTCCAAGCCTTTGCAGCTGAACAAAGCCATCCCGGATGCGGGTGTGCCGATCAAGAAGATGTCGGACAACCGGCTGGAAAGCTACTTTACCATTTACAAATCACCGGGCCAGTATATCGCCACATTCGAGGCGGCTACCACCACGGTGTACGACAGCAAAAGCGCTGTACAATCCGTAGACGTGAACATCCTCCCATAGTGGAGTACCCTGTACAATAGCAAGGCCGGCTCCTATCCAGGGCCGGCCTTATTGATGTTTCCAAGCTTGTTCATGGTTTAACGAGCAGCAGTCCGGGTGCATTGTCGCGCTGCAGCACTTCGTTGGCCACGCTGCCCATGAAGAGGTTGGTCAGCGAAGTAACGCCCTGTACGCCGAGGATGATGAAATCCGCCTGGTTTTCGCGCGCGAAGCGCATCAGGGTGCTGGCCACGCTTTGCTCGCGGGCGGGGATCACCTGCAAGGGCGGTGCATCGCGGTATTGCGCGGCCCATTTCCGGGTTTTATCGGCAGCCTCCTGCCGGAAGGCCGCTTCGGTTTCATCTTCCGAAAAGATGGGAAAAGAATGGTAGCTCATCCGGTGGATGTAAACGGGGATCATGCGCGGGGATGCTTCTCCTTCGGCGATGATGCGGCCCCAGCGCGCCACGGGCGCCGTGTAGCGGGAGAAATCCACCGCCTGCACGATGGTGCGCGGCCGGCGGTCTGCGCTTTCGGGCAGGAGCATTACGGCGGCGGGCAGCATGCGGGCGAGCTTCTGGCTGATACCGCCGCTGCCTTCCAGGGTTTGCTTGTTGCCGAGCAGCACCAGGTTGGCCTGCTGTTTCTTCACCACCTCCATAAACGCCAGTTCGGCATACGCTTCATGCGCCACCTGCACGTCGAATGGGATGTCGGGGATGGCGATGCTGCTGATCAGTTGCCGTATTTTTGACTCGATGCGGGAAGCGATGAGCCGGAGCTTGGCGGGCTCGCGCATATCCGCCGGCAACTCGGCTACCTTGATGCTGTGCAGGAATGTAATGTGGGAAGAAGGAAGCCACTGCTGGAGAATGCCGAGATAACGGATCAGTTCCCTGTCCATCCCGGATAGGTCGAGGCCGACCAGTATTCGGATGTCTGTAGGCTTAGTCATTTTTATCCTGTTCGTTTATCAGATCAGTAATGATGTTCCGGTAACTCTTTTCCTGCTTCTGCCGCTGCTTCTTCTGGATACCCGCATACTCTTCCTGCAGGCCTTTCCAGAGGCTGTAGCACATCAGCAGGATGATCGCCGCGAAAGGCAGGCCTGCGATGATCACCGCCGCCTGCAAGGCCCCCAGCCCGCCGCTCCACAACAATGCAATGGCGATGAATCCCTGCATGAACGACCAGAAGATCCGCTGCAACACCGGCGTGCGCTGCGAACCACCGGAAGTGATATTGTCCACCACCAGCGACCCGGAATCCGAAGACGTGATGAAGAAAAATGCCACGAGTACCACCGCCAGTACGGATAACACCGCCGTCAGCGGTAGCATTTGCAGGAATTCGAAGAGCGCGGTGGAAATGTTCGCCTGCACGGCTTTCACGATGCTATCGTCGCCCGCCAGGATGAATGAAAACGCCGTGTTGCCGAAAACGGTCATCCACAGCAGCGTCAGCATCGCCGGAACGATCAGTACGCCCAATACGAACTCCCTGACCGTGCGCCCACGGGAGATGCGTGCGATAAAACTTCCCACGAACGGCGACCACGCGATCCACCAGGCCCAGTAGAAGACCGTCCAGCTGTTCTGCCACCCGGTTTGCCGGTAGCTGTCGTTCCAGGTGCTGATATCCACGAAATGCGAAATGTATGAGCCTGTATTTTGGATAAGGCTTTTGAGCAGGTAGATGGTTGGTCCCGCGAGGAACACCAGGAGCATCAGCGCCAGCGCCAGGAGCATATTCACGTTGCTGAGGAGTTTCACGCCCTTGTCGAGCCCGGAAATAACGGACAGCGTGGCAACGGCGGTGATGCAAAGGATCATGACGGATTGCAGCCCGGCGGATTCCGGCCATCCGAACAGGAAGTTTGTGCCCGCGTTGATCTGCTGCACGCCCAGCCCCAGGGAGGTGGAAAGGCCGAACAGCGTGGCCAGTACGGAAAAGATATCGATGCAATGCCCCCACCAGCCATGGATCCTTTCTCCGAGGAAAGGATAAAACAGCGAACGGAAAGTGAGCGGAAGCTTCTTGTTGTAAGCGAAAAACGCCAGCGCAAGGCCCACCAGCGCGTAGATCCCCCAGGCATGCAGGCCCCAGTGCAGGAAGGTGAAGTCCATGGCCTGGCGCGCGGCGGCTACGGGCGTATCCACCGGCCGGGGTGGCTGCACGAAATGGGAAACCGGCTCCGCCACGCTGAAAAACATGATGCCGATGCCCATGCCCGCACTGAACAGCATGGCGAACCAGGAAACGGTGCTGAACTCCGGCTCGGCATGCTCGCCGCCGATGCGGATGTGCCCGAACCGGTTGAAGGCCAGGCACAGGCAGAATATCAGGACGAAGTTGACGGTCAGGATGAAAAACCAGCCCAGGTTTTCGGTAATGTCGTGCTGCACACTGGCAAACCACGCCGCGGCGGATTCCCGGAACAGCAGGCACAACACCAGGCTGGCCACGACCAGTGTGAAAGACACGAAAAACACCGGTTTGTTAACGACAAATGCTTGCTTCTTGAACATAAGGATCGCTGGTTGGGGTGAATATGGTCTTGACAAATATAGGTATTCCGCATGAACCCTTACCTTTACGCCCGATGAGTACCAAAACCTTTCAGATCGAAGTATCGCCGGAAATTGGCAGCGTAACGGCCATTTACATGTCGCCGCCGAAACCTTCCTGCATCCTCACGCTGGCGCATGGCGCGGGCGCCGGTATGCAGCATGTGTTCATGGAAACGCTGGCGGAATCACTGTCGAAAGCCGGTATCGCCACGCTGCGGTTCAACTTCCCGTTTACGGAACAACAGAAGAAAAGACCGGATTCCCCCGCCGTTGCGCAGGCTACGATCGCGGCGGCCATTAAAAAGGCGCAATCCCTCGCGCCCAAAATCCCGCTATTCGCTTCCGGTAAATCATTCGGCGGGAGAATGACGTCGCAGTACATTTCCGCCCACCCGGAAAGCCCCGTGAAAGGGCTCATCTTCTTCGGCTTTCCGCTCCACGCCGCCGGCAAACCTTCCGCCGGCCGCGCCGAACACCTCCGCGCCATTACCAAACCCATGCTGTTCCTGCAGGGATCAAGGGATACGCTGGCCACCTGGGACCTCATCGCCGCCGTCTGCCAATCCCTCCCCACCGCCACGCTCGTGCGGCTCGAAGGCGCCGATCATTCCTTCAAAGCCGGTAAAACCGACGTCATCGGCCTGCTCACCGCCGAAACCAAAAACTGGACAGCCGCAGTGGTATAACAAAATGAAAGCCGCGCCGGTTCTGCAACCTGCGCGGCTTTGCTGTTGGCGGGGATACCTGTCTTACCCCTGTAGTCACCCACGTTATACCGGGTTGGAAACTTCCATCACGATATAATATTTCTTGCTGTTCTTGAATTGCAGCTTCACTTCTTCCCCTTTCTTCAAACCCAAAATCGCCATACCGATGTTGGACGTTACCGACTGGTTGCCGCCCGGCAGGGACATGTGGTAAGTGAAGTTCATCCGCGCCATCTTATCTCTTACGGTTACCCTGGAATGCAGGCGCACGGCGTCGCGGGGGAATTCGTCCTGCGGCACAATTTTAGCCTTCTCCAGCTTTACCTTCAGCGGCTCGGTGGCCTCGGTGCCGAGGTAGCTGCTGATGATGGCGTGATCGTCTTTATGTATGATGGGTTGTGTGGTATGCGTGATATTCATGGTTGTATTATTTTTCTGAAAAGACATGGCAATGCCCCTCCGCCGCAATGCCAACATCGGGGCAGCGACGGAAAATAAATTGCATGCAGCGCTATGCCGGGAAAGCATAAAGGCTTATCCGTGCAATGACATTGCTGTGAATAAAATGCGTATCCCCCGGCTGAAGCGCGTTTTAACAGGCGGGGGCTGAAGTATAGAAGTCTTTGAAGTTGGAATAGAAGTACGCTTTGCCGGGCAGTAATTCAACACTGGCGAAGCTCCCCGCATAATTGGCAAACGAGGCTGCAGATTGTATGTAGTATAAATCGTGCATTAACTACAAATATAGGCATTATAAACTGCATTACGGCAATCGTGGCTGAAAATGAAAGCCGCATGCGCTTTGGGCACATACGGCTTTGCTATTTGCGATGCGGGAAAACTTAAAATGAAATACCGAACTGCAGGAAGCAATTCCTGCCCTGCCTGGCTACATTGCCCCAGTCCAGGTGCTCGCGGTAATAAGCGTCGAAGATATTCTCCACGCCGCCGTTCAACTGCCAGGGAATGTTGTTGAACCGGCCGTTGTAGCCGAGGCGGAAATGGAACAATTGGAAATCGCCCGTCTCCCTTTCGTTCGCCGCCTTGCTCACGTTGCGCTGGGCCGCGGCGGTTTCCATTTCGCCCTGCAGCCATAATTTCCCGATGTGTTGCCGGATGGTGGTGATATTGCGCAGCGGCGCGATCATGGGCAGCGGGTCGCCTTCCTTGTTCCGCGCATAAGCGTATTTGAGAACGGATACTACCTGCGTTTTGGGGAAGGGCTGGTACATCACGCTGCCTTCTGCGCCGGTCAGTATCGCGTAGTCGAGGTTCTGGTAACGTTTCACGCCGCGCGCGCCGGTCGTCATTACGCTCAGCGATGGGTCGTACACGCCCATGATATAATTGCCGGCCCGCGAAACATATCCCGCGGCCTGCACTTTCCATTTCGGTTTGCGCCAGGTCAGCGACAGCTCCGCCTGCTGCGCGGTTTCCTGTTGCAGGCCGGGATTGCCGATGTAATCGTGCATGTCGAACTGGTTGAAGAGATAGAAGCCGTACAGCTCGCTCGCGGTCGGCGTTCTGCCATTGAAGCCCAGTGATGCCGTGGCTTTCAGGTTGCGGTGCAGCTTCCGGGAAACCTGCGCGGATACGGATGGGATGAAGAACTGCGCATTGGCGCCGCTGTACCCGAACACGGCCAGCTGGTCTTTACCCATTCCGGTAGTAAGCCCGAAGTCCGAATAATCCGCGCGGGCGCTGAACTGCAATTGGGTGAGGCTGTCCAGCTGCAACACGTATTGCGCCGCCACGCCCGTCTGCACCTGGCGGTTATCCGGCCAGGTGAGCATGTACATGGGCGACTGCCCCTCCTGGTACATCGTCATGGAAGCCACGAGGCGCGTCAGCGACGCATCCGCCCGCAGCGTCAGCGACTGCCGCTGCCCGATGCTTTTGGTGCCTTCGAGATAAAAGCCGGAGGTGTTGCTTTTGCCGGGCATGTCCATGTGCATGGGCACATCGGGCCGCTGCGTGTCGTCCATATAGTGTTTCACCTGGTTGGCGTAGAGTTTCGCCTCGATCTTGCGCCCGGCACGTTCTCTTTCACGAGGCTCACGGCGCCGATGCGCGCATTGGCATAGCCTACGTCCATGGGCAGGGCGGCGTAGCCGATGTTCCAGCCATCGTCGGCCAGGAGGTCTACTTTCAGGTAGGTGTTGTGGTTGAGGAGGAACTTGCCGTGCAGGGAGTAATTCACTTTTTCATATTGCGAGAACTGCACGCGGTGGCCGCTGCCGTCGCGGTAGTTGCCGGCTTTGCGATACGTCCCCGTAGCTGCGATCCCCCACTTTTGCGTGGTGTAGTTCAGGTTGAGGGACTGGAAGAACGAGCGCGATGCGGAATGGAACCCGGTGTTCGACGATCCCGAGAAAGTAGCGCCCGTTTCGCAGCAGCTGCCGTGGCACGATGCTTCGGCCAGTTTCATGTTGATGCTGCCGCCGAGGGACGACCCGTTAAGAAGGCTCCCGCCCGTGGTGCGCACTTCGATGCTTTGCAGGTTGGCGGGCTCGATGTAGATGGAGGCCGGGTCCATTTTGTCGGTACAGGCCCCGTGGATGCGCATCCCGTCGAGCAGCAGGTTCACCTGGCCGCTGTTGTAGCTGCGGATAACGGGCTCCATCCCGTAGTTCCCGCGCCTCACCATCGACAGCTCGGGCAGGCGCGAAAGCACGTCTTCCGTAGTGGCGGCGCGGTTGGCGCTGAAGAACTGGAATAAATGCTGCTGGTGCGTTTTCTGTTTCGCGGAAACGTTCACTTCCCGCAGCACTACCGTCCGCAGGGAATCCTCTTTGACAGACACCTGCGCAGTGGCCATGCCCGCAGGCAGCAGCGATATAAGTAATAAGTTGACGGCTTTCATGACGTTCGATTTTCGCGGTCTTAGAAATTCACTTCGAAATACGTTGCCTCGTCCGCAACCGCGGCGCCGGCTTTGAAACCGAGGTGCAGGTACCACAGGCCCGTCATCGTGAAATTCGCTTTCCCTTTGTAGTGGCCTTTGCCAATATGGACGGGGTCCGCGTTGTTGGGGGAACCGTGGCCCATGGTGGGCATTTCGGGGGTGAGGGAAACGGTCAGGCTGCTGTCTGCCGGGAACTCCATCATGTTCTTTACTTTATATACCGCGATCTCCAGCTCGTTCACACCTACTTTCGGCGCATCCGGCAGGATGTACGCCACGAAGAATTTGGCGTTATCGGCTTTGGATACAAAGGATTTCAGGCGCGCTACGGCGGGGGCGGTTACAACCGCCGGCAGGGTCGCTATGCCCTGCCTGCCGTTCCCGGAAACGCTCACACTGAGCGTCCAGCTGCCCATTTCACCGGAAGGCATGGTGAAGACCACCGCGGCGGGGAACAGTTTGTTCTCCGCGTTGCCGGAAGGTTGTTCCACGGGCGAGGCATGTTTCATCGTGCCCATGTCCATCATGGGTTGCAGGGTGATCTGCGCCTTTTCCAGCGGTTTGCCGGAGATGGAATCGTACAGCGCGACGTATATGGGATTATACCCGGTCGAAAACGCTTTCTTCGCGTAGAGCTCCACTTTAACACCAGCGCCCGTGGCGTAGCCTTCGGCCATTTTCTGGTAAGGGATCTTTTCAGGCGCGGGCTCCATATTGTCTTTGGAACAACCGGTGATAATGGCGGCGAAAGTGAAAGCCAGGAGGAAAAGGAAATATTTTTTCATGACTGCATGTATTGTGATAAGTGTAAGTGATACCGTTCGGACATGGCGCTCCCGGCAGGCGGCTCATGTTAGCCGCACAGGAATGCCAATTGCTGTAAACGGTTACATGCAGGGCGGGTGGAAACAGGAATAGTGGTAATTGTAAGCGTAATGCCCCGGATGGAAAGCGGGGTACTGCATGGACGGCGGAACAAGGGGAACGTGCTGTTGCAGGCAGGATGCCGGTTCCACGTACACGCACACTTCGATGATTTTGGCGGAGGTATGCCCGGGCTGTTCCTCTTCGCCCGCTTTGCGCAGCTGCTTTTTCAGGAAGCATTTGCCTTCGCAGTGCATGGCGGGCCGGTCGCGGTTTTCGCAGAGCATCCCGGCAACGTAATCTTTATTCGCATAATAGCCGGCGTACATCACTACGGGGTGGAACGACTGCAGCGCGAGTAAAACGATTAATATGAGGGATGTAAACAGTTTCACGATACCCAAAGGTATCCATCCCTGCCATCAATCATGTTGATCCCGGTCATACCGCGGGATGATTGGCATTATGCCCCTGGCGGGAAAAATAAAAAACCGCAAGGGCTTCGGTGCGCTTGCGGT
>NZ_CALNBI010000382.1 GCF_937874145.1 uncultured Chitinophaga sp.
GCGCATACCACACGGACATCCACCGTTTTGGTGCGGCTGCTGCCCAGCACTTCGTACGTGCGGTCCTGCAGCACGCGGAGGAGTTTCACCTGGCTGGAAGGCTCGAGGTCGCCGGTTTCGTCGAGGAAGATGGTGCCTTTGTTCGCCAGTTCGAAGCGGCCGGTGCGGTCGAACCGCGCGTCGGTGAAGGCGCCGCGGACGTGCCCGAACATTTCGCTTTCGAACAGGGAGGCGGAGATGCCGCCGAGGTTCACTTTCACGAAGGGGCGCATCTTCCGGCGGGAATTCTGGTGGATGGCTTCGGCGATGAGTTCTTTACCGGTACCGCTTTCGCCGGTGATGAGCACCGATGCGTCCGTAGCGGCTACGCGGCTGATCGTTTCCAGGACCTGCAGGATGGCCGGGTCTTCCCCGATGATCTGCCGAAAATCGAAATCTTTGTCGAGCTGCTTGCGCGTTATCCCGCGCTGCGGTTTCTTCGTTTGCAGCGCCATCACGGTGCGCGCGGATTGCAGGAGGGCTTCGTTGCTCCAGGGTTTGGTGATGAAATCGGCCGCGCCGAGCTTCATGCCCTGCACTGCGAGCTCTATACTGCCCCAGCCCGTAATGAGGATCACGGGGATAGTGTGGTCGTAGGTTTTGATCCTTTGCAGCAGGGCCATGCCTTCTTCGCCGGTGGTGCGGTTGGAAAAGTTGAGGTCCAGCAGGATGAGCGCGGGCCTCGTTGCCGCCACCGCCTCCATGGCCTGTTCTGGTGTGCCGGCGGCGGAAGCTTCGAACCCTTCCTGGCGCAACAGCAACAGGAGGGAGGTGCGCACTGCGATATCGTCGTCTATAATCAGGATCATACGCCTTGATGGTAAATTAGTGAATGGACCGCTCAGACTTCCGCGGCAAACCTGGCATATTTGTTCCTGTATTCCACGGGCGTCAGTCCCGTTACTTTCTTGAAGGTGATCCGGAAAGCCCTGGTGTCGGTATATCCGACGTCGAACATCACTTCGCTCACGTTTTTCCGGGATGCTTCAAAAAAGCGCTTGGCGGCTTCGATCCGTACGCGCTGGATGTATTCCAGAGGGGTGTTGTTGGTGGCCTGACGGAACCTCCGCTCGAAGGTCCTCCGCCCGGAATTGACGATGTTCGCCAATTCGTATATCGTCATTTTCTCGGTGTAGTTTTTTTCGATGTAATCCTGGACTTTGATGATCTCTTCGTCGGCATGCCTTTTCTGCCCCTTGAACACGGTAAACACCGCCTGGCTGCTCCGCCCGATATCCAGCGCGAAGTTCTTGGAAATCAGCACGGCCGTTTCCCTGTCGGAGAATTTCTCTATCAGGTACAATATGAGGTTCCAAAGGCTGCTGGCGCCGCCGCTGCTGTAGATGTTCTCCACCTCGGTGATAATAGCGCCGTCCACGACCTCGATACCCGGGTAGCGCGACCTGAACTCGTCCAGGTAAGCCCAGTGCGTGGAGCATTTCTTGCCTTCCAGCAGGCCGGTTTCCGCCAGGAGGAAGGCGCCGAGGCATAAACTGGCTACGCTGCAGCCATTGGCGTACAGTTGCCGGATGTGGGGAATGGCTTCGCTGTTGATCCTGATCCCGTCCACGATGTCTCCGTAAACCGGCGGAATAATCAGCAGATCGGTTTTCCCGACATCCTGCAGCAGGCGGTCCGTCTTGATCGTGTACTCCCCGTCGTTGGCGGATACATACCCGGAAAGACCGGCATACTCCACCTCGAACAGGGGATCTTTACCCAATGCCATCAGCATATCGTTCGCCACCTTGAATGAGCGGTACGGCGGCGTTACGGCTTCAATAACCCCCTTCTCGGGTGCGAAAACTGTTACTAGCATAGACTTTGAAATCTTATAAGTAAAGATAAGGCAAGACTGTCGTTTTTACCCCCTTTATTTGACGTATTCGGGCTGCATGGGTTTCAGTTATTTGGAGCACCTTTGTTTCATCAAACCATTAACCTATAAACACACACAAAATGGCAAAGAAAATCTTCATCAATCTCCCGGTAGCCGACCTTAACAAGTCGATGGAATTCTACACCAGGATCGGTTTCACCAACAACCCGGTCTTCACCGACGAAACTGCCGCCTGCATGGTGCTGAGCGAGGAAATCTACGCGATGCTCCTCACGCACGGCAAGTTCTCCGAGTTCACCTCCAAAAAGATCATCGACGCCAAAACGGGCATCGGCGTGATCAATTCCATCTCGGTCGACAGCCTGGAAGAAGTGAATACCATGGCCGACGCAGCCCTCAGCGGCGGCGGCACCGAGCCTACCCCGCCGAAAGATTACGGGTTTATGCAGCAA
>NZ_CALNBI010000383.1 GCF_937874145.1 uncultured Chitinophaga sp.
GGGCTGGAGCGGGTCCCCGGTCGGGCGTTTCCGCCAGTCCGGCACCACCACCATGCGCACCTGGCCGGGCTGCATCCAGCTGTCGCGCGTATTGTGCGGAATGCATTTCACTTTGTAAATGCCGGGGAAATATTCCAGCAGCATCCGCTCGAAATCTTCGGTAGATACCGCGCGGTTTTTATGCCGCAGCCTTTCGCTGACACGGCGGTAGAAAGAAGTATCCGATTCCGGCCGCTGCCCTTCATACGAGGCAAAAGGCTGCGTCACTTTTTTCAGCGAGGGTATCTTCTTCACCAGTTTGCTGATGGTGCCGGCAGGAAGCGGCGCCGCCAGGTGCGATTCATATCCATCACTTCCCGTTTCCGGCAAAAGCAAGGTAGCGGTAGCCGCCTGGGTGAAGATCTCTTTCACCGATGCCGCGCCCCCAGGATTCTCTGTGACATGCAGCCGCAGCCAGCGCATGCCCGCGGGCATCCGGCTGTGGGCAAGCGTGGCATCGGCGCCGAGGTTCAGCCGCACGATGCCGGGGCGCTGCAATCCGTTTGTGCTTTCTTCGAGCACATCCGTCCCCAGGATGGGCCGCCATTCGCTGCCTGAGAGATAGCTCCAGTGAAGGTCGCTGCTGCGCAGGAGCGTCGCGCTTTCCAGGCTGCCTTCTTCGATCTGGAAAAGCAACGATACGGTTTGCGGGGCTTCCGCGCCCTGCAGGCCGATGTACAACGCCCCTCCGCCCGGATGTTCCGCCAGCAGCGCCGAGGGCGTGTTGGCCAGGGGTTCGGCGGGCCCGAATACATCCTGCAAAAAGAACTGGTCGATGCCGTTGGGCGCATCCGGCCGGAATGTATCCCTGGCCGTGTAATCCATCGTCACGCTTTTGAGCACCGGCGTATAAGGCGGCTTGGGAAGCGTAGGCGGTGTACCCACGGTGGTTTTAGAGATGGCGATCACCCGTTTCGTGTAGGCCACGGGGTAAGTCTTGTGGCCAAACGCCTCGAAGGGCTCTTCCACGGGCATGAACTCCAACTCCGCCGCGGTGGGCGTACTGAGCGATAACTTCACGAAGCCCTGGTTCACGTCGTGCGTGAAGCCGTCGCCCAATACCAGTGAAGGATTGCGGCGATAAGGCTGCGCAGCGGTCTGGTTATTGAAATTGCTTTCGATGACGTTGACGGGCGCGGGCGCCAGGGTGTTGTTGCCCACGAACAACAGCGCGTTGGGCAGCAGTTTGGTTTGCCAGTTGCGGTTGTTCAGGATGAATAAATCCGCCCGGAACACGCCGTTTTGTATGTTGGGATTGCCGTAGCCATCGTAATACTCGTTGAAATCCACCGGCGGGTCCTGCCACTCCAGCATGAACTTCATCGACTTCAGCGTTTTGCTGAATGCTTCCTGGTGGCCGATGTAAAAAGACGAACCGATCCGGGGCTGGCTGGTAAACGGCGATACGGGTTTATCCGCCGCCTGCAGCGCCTGGTCGTTTTGCAACACCAGTTTCTTCATGCCCTGCGCGCCTACTTCCAGCGTAATATCGATCACTTCAAAGGCACTCAGCTGCTCGATGAGGTAGCTCTGCGGCTCGAGGCTCACTTTCATCACGGGCCACTGCGTCGGGAAGGCGCCTTTATGCACTTTCTCATTGTACGCGGCGATGGCGGGCAACACTACGGGAATGGATACATTCACTTCCAGCGTTACTTCATTTTCGGCATCAGGCAGTTGCGGCAGTGCGGGCTGGAGGGCTGCATGGAAGGTAAACTCCGTTTCCTGCCAGCCTTTTTCCGTGGTCAGCGCCACTTTCAGGTGCGGAGTGATGATAAGTGCGGTGGTTATGACGGGCGCCTTCATGCGGATAAACAGGCGTACGGAACGCAATCCTTCCGACAGAAACAGGTTGGGCGAAGCCACCGCCCAGCCGAGCGTCGCGGTTTCCATGCGGCCGCTGTCTTCGGGGATCGGCAACTGTTTGGTGCCCAGCGGGCGCCAGGCAGTGCGGGTGCCGAGGCGAACCTGCCCCGCATCCATCGCCCGGAACAAAATACTTTTACCTCCGGTATTGACATCTCTGAAGCTGCTGCGGAGGCCGCCTATCTTCGCCTGCGTCACCACCAGCTCGCTGTCGAGCGCATAGTGCAGGACTTTCCCGTTGGTGGCCTTGCCCGCGTCCAGCTCCGTTCCGGCTTTCAGGACCAGGGGCTTCGCGAATTTGGACGGTTCGAACAGCACATGCACTTTATCGGGCTGTGCCGTGGTACGGCGGAGGCGCAGCACTTCTTCGTAATAATAATCCAGGCGCTTCTTCGTGAGCTGGTTCACATCGTTGCGCACGATGGTGAAGGCTTTGAAATACGCCATCAGTAAAGCGAGGTGGGGAGCAAGGTTCCCCGGCCCGGCAAGCATCGCCTGCAATTCCGCTTCACCCGCCCCCGCGATCTGGTCGAAGAATGCCTGCCAGTCGCCGGCGGGATTGCGCTGCTCGTCGTAATACCGCACCTGCGCCGCCAGCTTGTAGATGAAGGATGCGAGGTCTGCCAGGTTGCGCCCGTCGAGCGGGAGCGCCGCCGGGTCCAGCGCGGGCTGGGAACGGCTGCCCTGGTTCAGCCCGTCGGCCGACAGCAGGTATTGCAAGATATGTGCAGAAGCGCTCATGTTACTTTTCGGTTAGATAGAAGGGGTAAACAAGGTTGTGGCGCGCATTGGTGCTGCGGATCATATAATCCACCAGGATCGTCACCTTACCCGCCTCAGCGGGGTCCTGCTGCAGCTTTACGCTGTTCAGTTTGATACGGGGTTCATATACGACCAGTGCGGTTTCTATTTCCGACTGGATGGCCGTGGCCGTAGTAGTACCGAGCGATTCGAAGATCCAGCGGTCGCGCTTCCAGCCGAAAGAAGGTTGCATCACGCGCTCGCCCAGTTCTGTGGAAAGAATGATAGCGATGCAGCTTTCGATGTCGGCTTCGGCGTCGAACATCTTCACTTCCCTTTCTAATTTCGAAAAGCTGGGCGGGAAGCTCCAGCCTCTTCCGAGAAATGCGTTTTCCTGGGGCATAACAAATCTTTTTAAACATTAACCGCCGATCATGACGGTGGGGCAACCGATAATGATGGAACCGCCGTGCGCCGTACTGTCTCCCATCCTCGCCGCGGGCATCCCGCCGATCATCACGGTGGCGGAACCCTTCACCACGGCATCCGGCGGACCGGTGCACGTACACATATCGCCCACCCGCAGCGCGGGCATCCCGCCGATCATGACGGTAGCCCCTCCGGGCGGCAGCGCCGGACCGCCAACATGCGGCACCGTTCCGGTTACCATCGGGCAAACATGCATGTCGCCCACTCTTGCGGCCATTGACATAATAATCAGTTTATTTGTACGATCGCCCCTTTGATCACGGTATTGGCGCTGGAACTGATTTCCATACCCGCCGAGCCTTCCGCCTTGAACTGCGTACCGGCCTTGGCTTCCAGCCCGGTGGAACTTTCCATCTTGATACTGCCGGAAGCCTTCATCACCAGGTCTTTCGCGCTTTCAATCGTGATCCCGCCGGAGGACATAACGATTTTATTATTGTTTTGATCCTGTATCGTGATCTCACCCGCATCTTCGTCGAGCGACACTTTATTGCCGCCGGGCGTATCGATGACGAGGGTCTTTTTATCGTCGTTGAAAAGGACGCGCATACCGCTGCGGGTAAAGAATCCCTTTTCGTGATTGTCGTCTTTCAGTTCGAGGGGCGAAGCTTTGGCGCTGCTATGCAGGCCGCCGAGCACCACGGGGTAACGGGGATCGTCGTCCAGGAAGCCTACCAGCACTTCGTCTTCCACTTCGGGGAGGAAGAAGCTGCCGCGGCCGTCGCCGGCATCCATGGTGCACACGCGTGCCCAAACGCCGTCGTCGCCCGTGTCGATGGAAGGTATTTGGAGGAGGACGCGCCCTTCGCTGTCGGGGTCGCCTTCCAGGGCTTTGACGATGGCGGTATGCAGGCCGTTGATCCCTGGCACCAGGGCACCCGCGGGCTTCGCCGAAACGGGGAACTTGTCCGCATGTTGCTTTGGCGACAAGCCCAGTTGCAGATCCACGGTCCAGTTGCCGGCGCTGATCTCGTGCCGCACGCCGCTCACCCACGACATCCCGTTCATTCTCGAGCCCATCCCTTCGATGGCCACCGTGATTCCCGGCACCGCCTGGTGGAACCCCTGCACCTGGGCCCTTCCGCAGAGGAAAGACATCCGGCTGCGGAGCACCGCCGCATCTGCCCATTGCTGCACTTCTTCTTCTTTCAGCCCCGCCGGCTGCCGTAACGTTACCAGCGGCAGTCCCATTTCGGAAGCGGTGAGGTCGCCGGGCGTGGTCCATTCCGGTTCGGCGGATTCGGCTTCCAGGAGCGCCTGCGAAGCAGGGTCCCAGCTTTGCGCCTTCACGCTGCCATATTGCAGGCTCCCGTCGATCTCGCCGTCGAATTCCAGGAGATTGGTGCCGAAACGGAGCGTAGCCGCGCCTTCGGCTTCCACGGCGGGTTTGAGGATATCGATCTTGTCTGCATTCGTCACGGCCACAAACCCGATCGCGTCGAGCCGGGTGATGAGGAAATCCCAGTCGGAGGCGTTGTACTGCACCATCTCTGCGTGCGTGACCGGCGTATCTTCGATCTCGCCGGTGAGCGCTTCCGCATCGAGGATGGCAGCGGCGATCTCGCTGTCTTTCTGATCTTTGAATAAGGCGCTCTTCCTGCCGATGGCCAGCAGCGAGCTTTTGTGCCGGCATTCCACCTGCAGCTCCGACGTATGCTGGCGCAACTTCAGGGCGTGGGAAGTGACGATACCGGTGAATATCGATTCTTCCATACTATGATACCCCACCAAAATTTCGATCTCATTGCCGGGCAGGAAGAGCTCCCCGGCGCTCACGGGCCAGTCTGCCATCGCCGCATCGCCGTCCGACACGATCAGGTGCGCGCCCGCGATGCGGTTCGCTTCGTTCCAGACCGTAACGGAAAGGACGGGCGTTTCGCCGGTCACGGGCTGGCCGTTCACTTTGACGGTGAACGTCACCAGGCTCGTTTCCTGTTCTATCGGCAGTAATTCCTCGTCGCTCATTTCGGTTGGGGTTTGACAGGCGGGAAGAAGACCTCGGAGCCTTCTTTCAGCCTGCGGAAATTGTACATCTTATTCGCCCGCGCCACTTCGATGTAATGATCCGGCGCGCCGTAAATTTCGTTGCACATCAGCTGGATATTGTCGCCCGCAATCACCTGGCGGACGTGCGTGAGATCCGGAGAACTCTTATCTTCCACCTTCTCCCGCAACATATCCTCAATCGAGCCTTCAAACCCTGCCCGCGCTTCCGCGCGCAGCGGCGTACCGTCGGGCTTGAAGAGTTTATAGGTGATCGACAGCGTGCTCAAAACGCCCGTGAACACCAGCTTGCCCCAGTTGAGCTGAACGCGCCGCGGCCGGTGTTCTTTCCCTTCAAAGAGGTACACCACTTTGGCGAATTTCTGAAGCTCCGTCATCACGTCGTACTCATCGCCGCCGCTGATGAGATCGGCAATTGCCCCTGCAATGGGTACATTATCGAGCGGACCGGCGGGTTTGGGCACCACGCCCGTACCATCGAACAGGAAAGTGAATTCCAGTCCGGGTGGCGAGGAGTGCGTGTAGCGCGCCACGGATCCGGAGTTGCCCGGTGCAGGCCGGCGGTTGTAATTGACGCGGTAATTGATCGCGTAATTATCCGGGTTCACCTGCACCATGTACTTATCCCCTTCCGCGTCGCTGAGCACGGGTTTTTCCTTTTTTTTGGAAACGGGCTTGAAGGCGCGGATGATCATCTTTTCGAGCTTTCCGCCGCCAAATACGGATTCGAGCATATTAACGATCGTTTTGTTTCTTCAATAATTTCATGACCTCTTCCGTGCAGATGGCAACGATCTGCTGGATGTCCTGCTGCGGCGGGGCATTGCCCGCACTGGCAGCGGGCCCGGCGGGGCCGGACTGCTGGGCGGCGGGTTCCTCCACCCTGGCGCGGATCACGAGTTCCCTGATTTCTATGGGCATACGCGGATGGTTTTATATCCCGATGTTGATGTCGAGCGAAGCGGTGAGCCCTGCGGCCGCATCCAATCCTACGCTGATGGGATCGTAATACTTGAAATACTGGTAAGAGAGCACCAGCGTTTCCACCACGATCTCGTTGTTGCCGGCGTTGAAGCTGCTCACTTCGAGTTTCTTGGGGATGGCGTTGATGAGGTACCAGTTGTACAGGGGCACATGATCGGCGTTCATCAGCGAAATGAGGACGTTGCTGGGCTTGAACCGGAATTCGTCGAGCGCCTGATGGAAGCCTTCCACTTTATCCCGGTTGATCCTCTCCTGCAATTCCCCGTGCAGGAAGACGATGCTGCGGCGGCCGCGTTCGAGCAGGTGGCGGGGCGCCGCATAGGCGCCGTTGGAATTGTCG
>NZ_CALNBI010000384.1 GCF_937874145.1 uncultured Chitinophaga sp.
GACATCCTGGAACAACGCGACGCTTACTTCCGCGACCGGCAGAACCGCACCTGGAATATGCGCGGCGTCACCAATCCGCGGCCGTTGTATTGGGACAATCCGTACTGGACCATCTACGAAAACTACCAGGATGATACCCGCAACCGCTTCTTCGGGAATGTGGCCGTCAATTACAAAATCACGCCATGGCTGAATGTAATGGGGCGTATTGCACAGGATTACTACGATGAGCTGCGGGAAGAACGCATCGCCACCGGCAGCCAGGGTGTTGCCAAATACCTGCGCAGCAACCGCTGGTTTAAGGAAACGAACCTCGACCTGTTGTTCAATGCCGATAAAGACATCGCAAACAAACTGAACCTGAAGGCATTGCTCGGCACCAACGTCCGCAAGCAGCGGATTGAGAATATTTCCGCGCAAACCAACGGCGGCCTCGTCATCCCCAAACTCTATTCCCTCGCCAACTCCGCCAGCGCCCCGGCTTCGCCGCTGGAGTACCTGGGCAGGAGGGAAGTGCAGGGCGTATTCGGTGGCGCAACATTGTCGTACAACGATATGTTGTCGCTGGACATGACCCTTCGCCGCGATGTATCTTCGACCTTGCCCAAAGACGATAATTCCTATTTCTATCCCTCGGTTTCCGCAGGATTTACTTTCAGCAAGCTCATCCCGCAGGCCACCTGGCTGAGCATCGGGAAGATCAAGGCAAACTATGCGCAGGTGGGTGCCGATGCGCCCATTTCGGCCATCCGCGACACGTATATCCAGGAAGATATCTGGGGAAGCGTGGTGCAGTTCGGCAGCCGTTCCACCAAAAACAACCAAAACCTGAAACCCGAGCGTACCGAAAGCTTTGAAGGCGGCATCGAACTGGGTTTCCTGGACAACCGTATCGGGTTGGATCTTACCGCTTATTCCACCAAAACCGTCGATCAGATCATCCCTGTGGCTACTTCCGCTTCAACGGGTTACCTGATGCGGTACATGAATGCCGGTGTTGTGGAGAATAAAGGGCTTGAAATTTCACTCACGGGAAGCCCGGTAAGAACCAGCGACTTCTCCTGGAATGTGACGGCCAACTGGTCGGCCAACAAGAACAAAGTGGTTTCGCTGCCGGATGGAACGGATAACATCCAGCTGGGCAGCTTCCAGGGCGGCGTGTCGATCAACGCGGCTGTAGGGCATCCGTTTGGCGTAGTTAGAGGGACCGATTTCGTGTATACCAACGGGCAGAAAACCGTGGATGCAGACGGATATTACATGATAAGCCCCACCACCAACAACATCATTGCCGATCCGAATCCGGACTGGATAGCGGGATTGAACAACCAGATCCGCTATAAAAACCTGTCGCTGAGCTTTTTGGTGGATATGAAGCAGGGCGGCGAGCTCTTCAGCCTGGATATGTATTATGGTTTGTCGCAAGGGATGTATGCGGAAACGGTGCCGGTGAACAGCCGCGGCGTGAATTCCCGCGAGCGCCTGGAAGACGGCGGCGGGCTTATCCTGGACGGTGTGACGGAAGACGGCAAGCAGAATGCGACGTGGGTGTGGAACGAATACGGATTGTACGGCGACGTGAAGAACCCCAACAAGGGATTTGTGTACGACGCATCTTACGTAAAGCTGCGCGAAGTCGTATTTTCCTACGCATTGCCGAAACCGTTCATTACGAAGCTTGGATTCGTGAAAGGGATTGATCTTTCCTTCATCGGGCGCAACCTCTGGATCATCCATAAAAACATGCCGTACGCCGATCCGGAAGATACCCTGGGCTCAGGGAACCTCCAGGGCTATCAAAGCGGTTCCTATCCCACCACCCGCACCTTCACCTTCAACCTGAAATGCAAATTCTGATCCACATGAGAAAGCAACTCCTTTTAATAATGCTGGCGGGCGGGATGGCTTCCTGCACCGGCGATCTTACCGGTCTGAACAACGACCTGAAAAGCCCGGAAGAAGTACCTCCCGGCACCCTGTTCGCCAATGCTTCGCGCGAGTTCATGGACGTGAACGCCGGCGCCAACCAATACATCAATGTTTTCCGGGTTATAACGCAATACTGGCAGCAAACTACCTACAACGAGGAAAGCATGTACCAGTTCGATACCCGTTCTATCAGCGGAGCCTGGTGGCGCGACCATTACTACTACACGCTGCAGAACCTGAAAGCCTGTCGTGCCATGGTATCGCTGGCCAGCGCCGATGATAAAGTAAAAAAGAACCAGATGGCGACGATCGATATCCTGGAAGTAGCGGCGTTTTACTACCTCGTAACTACCTTCGGCAATGTACCGTACAGCGAAGCGCTCAATGACGAAGTCGCTTACCCGAAATACGACGACGCTGCAGCCATCTACACCGATCTGCTGCGCCGCGTCACGGAAGCCCACGCCAGCCTGGACCCCACGGGCGGCAGCTTCGGCGCTTCCGATCTTTTGTACGGTGGCGATGTGGCGGCCTGGAAGAAATTCGCGGCTTCCTTCAAACTGAAAATGGCCTTGCTGATCGCGGACAGCGATGCAGACGCTGCCCGCACGGCGGCGGAGAATGCCATCACCAGCGGCGTGTTCACTTCTTCGGACGACGACTGCAAACTGGATTACCTGTCTGCTCCGCCTTACGCCAACCCGGTGTATGAAGAACTGGTGGAAAGCGGCCGCGCGGATTATGTCGCCAACCGCACGATCGTCGACAGCCTGAAAGCTTTTAACGATCCCCGTATTTCACGCTATTTCCAGCCGATGGCCGATGGCAGCTTCGCGGGCGCGCCTCCCGGTACAAAAGCGGACTTCGACCGGTTTTCGCCGATCGGCGAAGTATTGCATGAAGCGGAACTGCCGGGTTACCTGCTGGATTATGCGGAAGTCAGGCTGCTGATGGCGGAAGCTGCGCAGCGCGGATGGGCTACCGGCGGAACCGCGGCGGAACATTACCGGGCCGGCATTACGGCGGCGATGAAAAACTGGGGCGTGACCGATGCGGAAATCACGGATTATCTCGCACAGGGTAAAGTAGCATACGATGCGGCCAACTGGAAGAAGTGCATCGGGATACAGAAGTGGTTCGCGTATTTCAACCGCGGGCACGACGGGTGGACGGAAGTCCGCCGCCTCGATTACCCGGTATTGCCCATGCCGCAGGGAGCCATAAGCGGTTTCCCGAACCGGTATAAATTTCCCGTTTCGGAGCATAACGTCAACCGCAGGAACTACGAAAGCGCTGCGCAGGCAGTGGGTGGAGACCGCGTGGAAACGAAGCTCTGGTGGGATAAGAATTGATTTAATTATTTCTTTTCATCATAAGCATTATTTAGATTTTGGATGACAGTGACCGGAGATTTTCATCTCCGGTTTTTTTTTATTTGCCTGTTTCCGAATGGGGCGCGTCCACCGGTTTGGATTCGGGAGATCCATATTGCCGCAGCCAGATGGAAAGGATGACGATCGACGCCACGGAAAGGAATTCACTTTGCCAGTTCTGGAATGATTCGAACCAGAATTTGGGATTGGCGAGATAAGCGGCGGCGGATTCGGTGGGCAGGCCTTTGGCGGATTGTTCGAGGTTGAAATGCCCGCGGCTGCCCATGAAATGCAGCCAGAAGGAAATGATGAACAATGCAAAGAATGCGATGGACAACGAATGCTTGTACAATGCCAGCCAAACGCCGCCTTTCCTGACCGGCCAGGGCGCATCCGGTGAGGGTTTGGGCTCGCGGTCCACTTCTTCTTTCCCTTCCAGTTTTTTTGATTCAGCGGAGCCCCATTGCCGGAGCTTCACCGTTAGCACGACGTACATGCCCATCTGGAGGAATTCGCTTTCCCAGTTCTCGAAAGTGGCTTCGAAGAAATGCGGGCTGCCCAGGTAGGCTAGCAGGCCGATGGGAGGAAGTTGAAGGTCCTCCAGCTCACTGTTGAATTCCTGCCAGCCGGTGAGTGTTTGGGCGGCGAGGCAGATAAACAGCAGTAAAAGGAAAATGATGCTCAATCCGTTGCGGTGTAAAAAATGTTGTTTTTTCATGATGACTGTTCCTCCGCCTGAATAGCGTCAAAAGCATGCCATGGCCTGTAAGCGGCCGCAGATCAGGATATCGGGAATAATCCGCCGCAAAGTGTGGCGGAGGTCCACAGCTGTTGCGATTTAGGTGATGGCTGTTACCGCAAAATTTATTATCTTTCATATCCATCTGTTTTGAGCCGTTTATTTAACGAAACCATATTTGCCCACTAAATGATCCTGCATGAAGCCGAATTGTATTTGTATGCTTGTTGATGATGATGCGGATGACCAGGAGATTTTCCTTTACGCGCTGAAAGAATTGCATTCGCCGGTAACCTGCCTTTTCGCGCGGGACGGCCGTGAAGCACTGCAGAAGCTGGCGGCGGCCCAACCCAAACCCGATTACATTTTTTTGGATCTGAACATGGCGCCGATGGACGGGCGGGCATGCCTGGAGGCTTTGAAAAGCGATGCACTATTGCGCGACATTCCTGTCATCATTTACTCCACATCTTCCGACCCGCGCACCCGGGAAGAAATGATGCGCCTGGGCGCCAGCGGTTACTGGGTGAAAGATGTAAGTGTCGCAAAACTATGCGGATGGCTTAAAAAACTGCTGGAAACACCGCAGACCGTATGACGCGGCAATTTCCGGCACTATTTTTTCGCGAAAACCTAAAACATCGTTATGCTATTGGAAGACCCGGCGATAGAAGGCAGGGAAGTAGTACCCGACCAGGTAGCAGGTAACAAGACCAACGATTGCCAGATCGTTACGCTGCCAACGAAAGAAGATGCAGAACAGCTGTTCCGCGAATCGCTGGACAGGTTACTGGAAGTCAATAAATGGAAGGAAACGAGCGAGAAGCCATTGGCTGCGTTCCAGCTGTCGGATGCCGCAGGGCGGCCAGTGCAGCGGAAAGCCGCTCCCGGCGATTATATCCGGATACGCCTGCCGGGCCCGGGAAACCCCTCGGGCGAAGGCTTCGACTGGGTGGTGATAGAGGCCATCACGGAGCAGATGAATATCCGCAGCGATGCTTTGACGGTAACGATGCGCGTGAGGCCCGCTCCGCAGCCGGAGAAGCCCCGCCGCCAGGTGTCTCATTTTTTCCGCCGCTACGCTACGAGCTCGTTCATGGTGATGCTGCAGGGGCGCACGGTCAGCGCCTGCGTATTCGGCCGCAATGAGGTGCCGAACACGGAAGCAAAGGGAATCCTGACGAAGTTGCGGAACCTGGTGGTGGCGGCAACGGCCATGCTGGGGTTTTCGCATTTCCAGTGGAAGAGCCTGGTGAAAGGGATCGTCGGTATCCGGAAGTAGTTTAGCGGGCGCGGGAGAGCGCCTGCACGAAGGTTTCCATCGTTTTCTGCACGTACCACAGGCGCACGAGCTCCGGATCTTCGCCGGGGAGCTCCAGCATGAGGGTTTCTATGATCTTTTCCCCCCGCGCGATCGCAAACCACGCGAACGTTTTTTGGTCCGATTCCGGCACGGGGGAGGCGTAACCGGTGATGCCGATGCCCCAGTCGGACCGGAACATCGAACACGCACCCACGGCCATTTGCTGTGCTATTTTCGCGCTTACACAATTCACTTCCTGCGCATGGACCGGCTCGATGAGCAGGTGCCGGCATTTCTGCCCGATATTGTATGCGGTGATACCGCCCTGGAAAAAGCGCATGGCATTGGTGGCGCTGGCGAAGGCGGACTGCAGCATGCCGGCGGTAACGCTTTCGGCGACGGCTACGGTATGTTTCAGCTGGAGCAGTTTTTCGGCGGTGGCGTCAATGATAAAAGTTGTATCCATACCGTGACCGCAGAAAATAGCATGCCAGTCATTCCGCAGGTTTCCGTAGTTTGCGGTGCTTTTCAAAAGGCGATAACCCCATGCAGGACTATTTTACCCGTTTAAACGCTGCATTTCTGACCCCTGCCGGTTTTCCGGTAACCGACATCGAACCTGATCCGGAAAGCGCGGACTATGATGGCCATACCCTTCTTTGCGGGCAGGTGCGCATCAAATTCCGGAGGGCGAAGGTGACGCCGAAGAAGGCGGGGCATTTTGTGGCGTTATGGAAACGCAGTGCATCGGGGGAAACGGCGCCTTTCGATCTTGCGGATCCTTTCGATTTTTACCTGGTGGCGGTGGAGGAGGGGATTTTCTTCTTTCCCCGGGCGGCCCTGGCGGAAAACGGGGTGCTGACAACCGGGGGGCGCGAAGGGAAGCGGGGATTCCGGTTGTATGCGCCTTCGGTGGCTGCGCCGAATCCTACGGCCAGGAGGGCGCAGGCGTGGCAGGTGCGTTACTTTCACCAATGATAGATTGTTAAACCCATCTCTGTAATATTTCACATGCTGTTTTTACTTATTTTCAACGACAGTTATTTATGTCATGAATAGAATTGTACTTATTGGAAATGGGTTCGACTTGGCACATGGTATGCCAACGAGGTATAATGATTTTTTGTTGTGGTATATAAAATTTGCTTTCAATTACGCTAGTACAAATACATTTAATAGCAAACTGTTTTTAGTAAGTTTATCAACAGATGTTATAAAAGAGGGGATTTGAATGCACTTTTTGACGGAACGCTTCCTGATTATCGCGAGAATAATTTGGATGTTGTTGTACACTCTAAGTTTTTCAAGATATTATTGGAGAAGTGTCACATTCAAAACTGGGTTGAGATTGAAAATGAGTTTTACAAGGAGCTGAAACGGTTACTTGAAGCTGGAAAAAGTATCGATATTTCAAATGATTTGAATGAATTAAACATATCCATGCAAAGTATCATCGAAGCAATGCAATTATACCTAAGTGAACTAAAATGTCTAAATGAGGATCAAAGATTTGCTGAAATCTTTATGTTGCCAATTTCATTTGATGAGATTCCTGAAATAAACCAAATGAAATATGTGCTGCCCAAAGAAACACTTATCTTAAATTTCAACTATACTAATACAGTTAACCGGTATCTTAAGGAGTTAGTGAAAATACCTGGGTTATCATTTAAGGTTAACAACATACACGGAGAATTGGGTAATTATGAAAATCCTATAGTTTTTGGGTTTGGAGATGAATTGGATGAAGACTATAAATTGATGGAGAAATCGAGTACAAAAGGTTTTTTTAAGTACATTAAGTCATTTTGGTATTTCAAAACCGAGAATTATCACAATCTTATTCGATTTATACAATCTGATGATTTCCAGGTTATAATTTTAGGACATTCTTGTGGGTTGTCAGATCGTACCATGTTAAACATGATTTTCGAACATGACAACTGTAAGAGTATCAAAATATATTATCATCAGTATAGTAATAATGACAATTACACCGATTTGACCGAAGAGATTTCTCGACATTTTTCTAACAAAACGGCCATGCGTGCGAAATTGATCCCTAAACCTCTTTGTTCTCGCATGCCCCAGGCAAATCCCATTAAAAATGAAAAGCTTTCTGATAATTGAAGCCGCGGATGGAATCGAACCATCGTAGAAGGCGGGAAGCCTCTGCCT
>NZ_CALNBI010000385.1 GCF_937874145.1 uncultured Chitinophaga sp.
CTTGAATTTGCTGAAGCTGAATAGATTGGAGCCGTTGGCGTAGACGCGCAGCTTTTCGATGCCGGCGCGCTTCATGAATGCCGCGGGAACGCTGTATCCCAGTTCGAGTTGCTTCAGGCGAAGGAAGGAACCGTCGCGCATGAACCAGGTGCTGCGCGCGCTGTTGTTCGTATTGGCGGTGTGCGACAGGCGGGGCCAGAGCGCGCGGATGTTGCGGTTCTCTTCCGACCAGTGATCATCGGCATATACTTTCAGCAGCTGGTTGGAACTGCCTTCCGCGCCGATGAACGGAGCCGTGGCGCTCGCGTCTATCCAGAACGATTCCCGCGCCAGCCCCTGGAAGAAGCACGACAGGTCGAAGTTGCGGTAACCGGCCGACAGCCCGAAGCCGTACACGATTTCAGGCGTTGTCGGGAAACCGATGGGCACCTGGTCGAGGGCGTCGATCTTCCCGTCACCATTGATATCCTTGTACTTGATATCGCCGCCCATCACCTGGCCCGGCTGGAAGGGCGAGTTCAGCACCTCTTTGTCGTCCACAAACAAGCGCTCGGCCACATATCCCCACGACTGCCCCAGGGAATGCCCGATGCGGGACTTCCAGGGAGCATGCCGGTAATCCGGCTCTTCATAGGTCGTGAATTCGCTCGTGGCATATGTGAAATTGGCGCGGCCGGACAGGTAGAATTGCCTGGAGAATTGCTTATTCATTTCCAGGGACAGGTCGAAACCTTTGCTGGTAGCCGCGCCTACGTTCGCTTTCGGTAATGTCAGCAGCCCCATCGTGTTGGGTATATGCGAACGTGTCATGAGAATGCCGGAACGGCTTTCGCGGTAAACGTCGGCGATGATATTGATGAACCCGAACAGGCCGATTTCCGCGCTGAGGTTGAGTTTCTTCGCCGTTTCCCAGCTGATGTTGCGGTTCTCGTAACGCGTTTCCGCGATACCGGTAATCGTATTGGTAAACTCCGAACCGAAAAGGTAACTATGCGGCGCACTATTCATGTTCACTTCCGACAAAAAGAAGAAACGTTCGCTGGAACTGCCGATCGCATCGTTCCCCACCAATCCGTAAGTACCGCGCAGCTTGAGATTGGACACGGTTTTGGAGAAAGGCTCCCAGAAAGGCTCGCGGGAAACGTACCACGCGCCGCCGATGCTCGGGAAGAACCCGAAGCGGTGGCTTTTGTAAAACCGCTCCGATCCGTTATACCCGAAGTTGGCTTCCACAAAGTACTTCTCGGCCAGCGCATACGTGAAACGCCCCGCCAGCCCCATATTACGGTGTGGCAGCGAGTTCTGCAGCGTGCCTGCGTTAGCCTGCAGCTTGTTCAGCATGGTATACACCAGCATCCCGTTCAGCGTATTGCGGGAATTGAAGTGGTGCTCGTAACTGAGAATCCCCTGGAAATAGTTTTCGGAGGAAACATCCTTATCTCCCTCCGAATAGCCAAGATACTCGGTGCCGGCTTCCGGATTGAGCGCCGCCAGCGTGTAATCGCCGGATTGCTTGTCGTAACTGCCTACAGTATAGAAGAAGGGATTATAGTTGCGGGAAACCGTGTAATAATTGTACCGCGTGGTATTGTACATACCGCTCAGCTTCAGTCCTTTCGCGATGAAACTCAGGTCCTGCTTGATCTCGAACTGCGCGAGGGTCATGGCGTTGGTGTAATCGCGGTAGCCTTTCATCATATCCGCATAAGGATTGCTGAACTGGCCTGCGTCGTAGTTGCCGAACATAATATGCTCAGTGGTCATATGCTGCGCGTCCGGCTGATAGAAAGCGGGATACAACACCGGATTGGTGCGCATGATCTGGCGGTATACGTCGGCGCCACCCTTGATGGGCCCGGTGTAATCGGACCAGGTGGTGTTCAGCCGCACCAGGGCTTCGGTGGTCTTGGTCAGGTTGATGTTGACGTTGGACCGGAGGCCGTAGGTTTTGAGGTTGATATTGTTATTGAAAGTAGCCGCCACGTAATACCGCGCCACTTTGCCGCCGCCGGAAACGTTGAGGTTGGCGCGGTGGTTCACTACGCGGTCTTTCAGCAGCATCTGCTTCCAGTCTGTCGCCGGATAAAGCACGGGGTGCAATCCCGCCCTGGTATTGGCGATTTTTTCCTGGGAGTAAAGTTTGAGGGCGTTGGGGTTGCGGGTGGTCACGGCTTCGTTGGCGAGCTCCATGTAGGTGACGGGGTCGGCCAGTTCCACTTCTTTGGTGGGGCTTGAAATGGAATT
>NZ_CALNBI010000386.1 GCF_937874145.1 uncultured Chitinophaga sp.
AAGAAATGCTGGTCAGCCTTTCCGGCCCCGCGTACAACGATCCGCCCGGGAATTTCCTGCTGGCGCATAGTGTGGGGCATAAGCCGGGAGGGATTGAAGTGGATGTGCCGCTGATTTACGCGGATTTTTATTACCTGGAAGCTTTGATGCGGTATAAAGCACTGCGGCAGTAGTGATGCCGCTTTGCGCTCGCCTTAGTAGGATAGGCCGCGTGGCTTTGGCTGCGCGGTTTTTTTATCAGTAAGTGGAAGCCCGGGGCCTTACGGTTTCGAATTTGACTTTCACGAGCTCGCTCACTGCGTCGATGGCATGGGGGAAAACTTTGCGCAAATCGATCTCGGGACTGTCGCGCAGGAGGGATTTCAGTTTTCGCATGAACGTGTCCTTGATTTCGGTAGCCAGGTTGATCTTCGAAATGCCGCGCCGGATGGCTTCCTGGAGCATGGGGTGCGGGATGCCCGAAGAACCGTGCAGTACCAGGCTGGCCGGCGTGCTTTCGTGGATGGCGCTGAGCCTTTCCATATCCAGCCGGGGTTCGGCGGTGTAAAAGCCGTGGGCGGAACCGATGGCGATCGCCAGGGCATGGACGCCCGTGGCTTCCACGAATTGCGCGGCCTGCCAGGGTTCGGTGAATCCCGTTATTTCTTTGGATTGCCCCAGTTTGGCCACATAGCCCAGTTCGGCTTCCACATGTGCGTGGTAGCGTTCGGCGAGTTGTACTACTTTGGAGGTGATGGCAACGTTTTCTTCGAAGGATTTTTCGCTGGCGTCGATCATGACGGAATCGAAACCGGCATCGAGGCAGGCGTGGATGAGATCGTAGGAATCGGAGTGGTCGAGGTGCAGCCAGCCGGTGATGCCGTTGTCTTGTAGCATGGCTCTTGCCATCTGTACGGCCGGTTTGAGGCCGATGTATTCGATAGAGCTGCGGGTGAGTTGGAGAATGACGGGAGAATCGGCTTCGGTAGCGGAACGGATGATGCCTTTCAGCGTTTCGAAATTGTAGAAATTAATGGCGAGGAGCGCGCCTCCGTTGGAATGGCAGTACTGCAGATGCTCATGTAATGCCGGCACCCGGGTAGGCGAATGTTTCTTTTGCATATTGATCGAGACTTTTTTGTTCGTGGAATGCGGAAGTGCCGCCCGCCGCGGTAGTGGAAATCGCGCCTGCGATGTTGCCATATGCCTGGCACTCGGCGATAGGGGCGTTTTCCAGGTATTTCAAGAGAAACCCGGCGTTAAAGCTGTCGCCCGCGCCGATGGCGTCTACAAGATCGCCGGCGTGGAACGCGGGCTGGGATACGGTTTCGCCGTTGCAAACCGTAACGGAACCGCTGGCGCCGAGCTTTAAAGCCAGTACCGGGACCAATGCGGAAATTTCTTCAATGGCGGCTTCCAGGTTTTCCTTCCGGGTGATTTGCATCAATTCGTTTTCATTCGGAAAGAAAATATCGACATAGGGAAGAATAGCGGCGTAGTTGATGTCCCAGCGGTGTTCGGGATCGGTTTGCATGTCGAAGGATGTGGTGAGCCCCATCATTTTGGCCGTCCGGAAAAGATTGGCCAGGTGCTGCTGCATGCCCGGCTGGAAGAAATACGAGGAGAAGTGCAGGTGCCGGGCTTCCTGCAGGCGGTGAAGCGGAATATCGTCTATCGAAAAATGCGCCATCGCGCCGGGGTAGGTGACCATCCCGCGGTCGCCGTTGTGTTGCAGGCCAATGCTGGCGCCGGTGGCCAGCGAACTGTCGCGGATGATCATGCCGGCATGTACGCCGGCCCTTTCCAGGTGGTCGATCACCACCTGCCCGAAGATGTCGGTCCCGATTTTGCCGATAAACGCCACCCTTGCGCCAAAGCTGCTGAGATTGCTGGCCAGGATGGCCGCGGAGCTCCCGAGCGTAAGCGCCATATCGCCCGCAAAAATCTCGCGGCCGGTAACGGGCATTTCGTTGAGCTGGTTGAGGATCAGGTCTACATTCAGTTCGCCGACAACGATAACGTCATATGTATGGGAAGTTGCTTGCATCTGCTGTTGATTTTGGCGTAAATGTATCAATTCGTTTACACCGGAAAGTTTCCAAGCTGTTGATTCTTTGTTAATCCGTTTGCGGCCCCGGCCAGTTGTAGATCGTCACCCCCTGCACCACCCGCGTGATCGTGCCGTTGAGCGATGGCGAATCCGGGTGCAGCCCCAGCGAAAGGGACTTGAAAAAGCCGATCAGCTGGGCCGGCAGCACATGGCAGATGGCGAGAAATGCTTCTTCCAGATGTTCCGCATCATTATTTAAAACCAGCCGGGTATCGGAAAACTGCATGCAGGCGTTGTCGCTTTCACTGACGGCGATGCGGTGCAGGCCACTTTCGCCCGCATGGATGGATTTTACGAGGTCCAGCTCGTATTGCGCTACATAAGGATCGTTTGAACAGAGGTATACCAGCAGGGTGGAAGGTGTGATGACCACCTTGGGGCCATGGCGGAAGCTGAGGAAGGAGTCGTATTTGCAGATGGTTTTCCCGTCTGTCAGCTCCTGCACTTTCAAGTGCGATTCCATGGCGGCGCCGTACAGGGGGCCGGAACCGAGGAAAACGGTCCGGTCGAACTGCATGCCGGCTATATGTTGTAATGGATGGCTGAAATGGTCCAGGATATTGCGGCCGTAGCGCACGAGGCGTTCCAGTTGCG
This sequence comes from uncultured Chitinophaga sp., assembly GCF_937874145.1. Lineage (GTDB taxonomy): Bacteria > Bacteroidota > Bacteroidia > Chitinophagales > Chitinophagaceae > Chitinophaga. The sequence continues at coordinate 2,684 of NZ_CALNBI010000386.1, forward strand.
GTTGCAGCCGGTCGAGCTCGCGGATGCGGGCAATCAGGAGCCCTGCGAGCAGCATGGAGGTGAAGCTGCCTGTCATGGCCAGCCCCTGGTCGTTGGATTCAGCGGGCAGGAGCAGGACGTACCCGGGATGGATGTGCTGGCTCTGCACGAGTTGTCCGCTGGCGCTGCAGGTGATGATGAGGTGGTACACTGTGTCGCAATAGCGGTTGGCGAGCTGCACGGCCGCTTCGCTTTCGGGACTGTTGCCTGAGCGCGCGAAGGAAACGAGTAGCACGGGTTTGTTTTTCCGGAAGTGCAGTTGTGGGTGCGTCAGCAGATCCGTGGTGGCGTAAGCGGAGGTTTTGCGCCCTGTGTGTTGCTGGAAGGCGCCTTCGAGGATCACGCCTATGAAGGCGGAGCTGCCGGCGCCGGTGAGGATGATTTCGAGGTCGGGGTGGCGGAAGACGCCGTTCAGGAATTGTTGGATGGAATCCCGGCGGCTTTGGACGAGCTGCCAGGTTTTTTCCCAGAGCTGGGGTTGTTGGTGGATTTCCCGGGCTGTATGACCGCCGCGCAGCTCCTGCCATTCTTTACCCGGCTTTCCGAATATCAGTTGTTCTTCTATTTGATCTGCATGGCTGCTGGCCATAGGTTTATTTTTTCTTGTTATGCTAATTTCGTTTCGTTTCGTAACAAATGTATAAATTGTAAAACCTTTTGCAAAATTTATTTAATCTTATTTTTCGTTTTTGTTTCCATTTTTTTCTTATTTTTCCACAATATTTTTTCATTTCATTATAAAACGGTAATATTATTGGGGTATAATGAAAGGGTTCCGCCGGCGGCGGGACCCGTGAAAAAATCCAGAACGCATCTAAAATTGTAAAGGTGGACTTAAAGAAAAACTCTACGGTAGGCCGCAGGGCCGTTATTCTCGAGAAGCTGGAAAAGCACGGACAGGTAGATGTACCGTCGCTGGCTTCCGAACTGCTGGTCAGCGAAGTGACCATCCGTAACGATCTCATCAGGCTCGAGCAGAAAAACATGCTCATCAGGGCCCGCGGAGGCGCGATCAAAATCGATCGCGTAGGCATGGATGTGGCTTTGTCCGACAAGAACAAACAGCACCTCGACGAAAAGAAGAGGATCGGGAAAGCGGCGGCGGCGCTGGTGGAAGACGGGGATACCATCATCCTCGACTCCGGCACCACTACCATGGAGATCGCGCGGAACCTGGGGCATGTGCAGGACCTCACCGTTATCACCAACGCCTTGAACGTCGCCAATCAGATGGCCGATCATCAGAATGCCAACGTTATTATTCCCGGCGGCTTCCTGCGCAAAAACTCCCTCAGCCTTGTAGGTGGCGCGGCGGAAGAAAACTTCAAAAACTTTTTCTGCGATAAATTATTTCTAGCTGTCGACGGCTTCAGCAGCGACCACGGGCTTTCCACGCCCAACGTAGAAGAAGCCCACCTGAACCGCGTGATGATCGGCATGTCCAAACAAGTTGTTGTGGTGGCCGATTCCAGCAAGTTCCACCGCAGGAGCTTCGCTTTCATTTCTCCCGTCAGTGAAGTGGATATTGTGGTAACGGATTCCGAAATCCCCGCGGAAGACCGGAAAAAGCTGGAGAATGCAGGCATCACGGTGATTATCGTCTAGCTTTCATTTCCTTAAAATTCCACAGGTTGAGAATTAAAACCTGGCAGCTCTACACCCTGATCACAACGTTGTTTTGGGGCGTATGGGGAGCCTTTATCGAAATTCCGGAGAAAAACGGTTTCCCGGCCACGTTAGGATACGCCGTCTGGGCGCTCACCATGATCCCCTGTGCCATCGTTGCCCTGTCGGTAACCGGCTGGAAGATCAATACCGACGCACGGTCTGTCGTTAGCGGCGGTATCGTGGGGCTCTCCGGCGCCGGGGGACAGCTCATCCTCTTCCAGGCCCTTCGCGACGGCCCCGCCTACATCGTTTTTCCCATCATCTCGCTATACCCCGTGATCACGGTCCTGCTGTCGGTCCTCTACCTCAACGAGCGCACCAACCGCAAACACTGGATCGGTATCGGGATCGCGCTGCTGGCCATTCTCCTGCTTTCCTACATGCCGCCCTCGGCCACGCATGCCCGCGGTTGGCAATGGCTCATCCTTGCAATCGGCGTGTTCCTGCTCTGGGGCGTTCAGGCGTTCGTGATGAAGAGAGCCAACGCCACGATGAGCGCGGAAAGCATCTTCTTTTACATGATGATCAGCGGTGTAATACTTATTCCCGCCGCACTCTGGATGACCAATTGGAACATGCCCGTCAACTGGGGCTGGAAGGGCCCGGGGCTCGCCGTCGTGATACAGGTGCTCAACGCCATCGGCGCGCTGACGCTCGTGTACGCGCTGCGGTATGGCAAGGCGATCATCGTTACGCCGGCTACGGCTCTCGCACCGGTGATCACCATCATCCTGTCGCTGCTGCTGTACGGCGTAATTCCTTCCTTCGTTATCATCACCGGCTTATGCCTGGCCGTGATCGCGATTTACCTGTTGGCCGAGTAACTTTTTAGCCACATACAACGACAACGCCCGCCGGTTCCGGCGGGCGTTGTCGTTTTGCTATAACTGCATCAGTAATGAAAAGTATGTTCGATGGTTCTGTTGAGTTGAGGATCGGCGGGATAGATGACCAGTGCTTTCCGGAACGTGAGTTTATCCTGTTGAATAGTGTGATCCAGCTCCCACCTGCGAACCAACGTTTCCGTTCCCCCGGCGGGTTTTGTATGCTCGGTGAAGCGGGAAGGCATGCGGTCGAGGTGGAAGAGCATAGGCACATTGAACAGTTCAAAATTCTCCAGGTCCATTTCGGATTCTGAAAAAATCCAGGGACTGAAGGAGAAAGGCTCGCTCCATGCCTGGATGCGGATGGTGCGCACATGGCCGTTGGGCTGGGTGTTGATGATGACGGTCGGGCGTTTGGCGGCGTCCCAGGCGTAGGTGACTTCCAGCTGCAATTGCTCGCCCGCTTCATTGTACCGGAAGTACCGGATGCGCGCCAGGGTGCCGTCGGTGTTATAGGTGAAGTAATAATTTCTGCCGGTTGGGTTGATGAGATGACGGCTGCTAACGCGGTCCACTTTGCCGTCCTTGAAGCTATAAACGCCTTCGGAGAGGGAGTTCTCGGTGGTGATGCGCGACAACTCGCCGTTGGAGTAATGGAAGTCGACGGCAGTTTCGGCTTGCGTAGCGGGGTTGACGGCCGAGTATTTCTTCAGTGAGCTGTCCGCGTTCCATTGGTAGCTGATCCGGAAATTCCCGCCCGGCTGCAGCGAAATATCGCAGGCTTTTAGCAGATGGCCTTTCACCACTTTGGCGATGTTGGCGACAGGCGGTGTCGGGGGAGGGGCCTCCGGTTTCGGGGGATCGGATTTCTTTGAGCAGCTGAAAATTAATATCGCTGCGAACAGTAATAAGGGGGTGCCGGTTTTCATACAAAGCATGGCTTAATGTACCCGAATCTAAGCCTTCCGGCAGCTGAAAGCAAGGTCATTCCGACGAACCGGAAATAATCGCCGCCGGGATGTATGATAAACATTACTCATGCAAAATGGCCGCATTACCGGAATTTCCGTATCTTTGTAAAGTTTTTTTATGCTCCTGGATATACGATTCGAGCTTTCCTTCTCTTTAATTTGACATCCAGGATGTTATCAATCTTACATAAAATCATATCATTTGTCATTCGAGAAATTAGGCCTCATTACACCCATATTACGCGCACTGGAAACACAAGGCTATACTACACCTACTCCCATCCAGGAACAGGCGATCCCTGTTGTGCTGGAAAAGCGTGACCTGCTGGCGTGCGCCCAGACGGGTACCGGGAAAACCGCTGCATTCGCGATTCCGATCCTGCAGCTTTTGTACAAAGAAAAACAGGCAGCCCAGGCGCCCGACCGTCATATCAAAACGCTCATTCTCACGCCTACCCGCGAACTGGCGATCCAGATCGCGGAGAATATCCGTGATTATGGCGTACATACCGGCATCCGCCATCTCGTGATCTTCGGCGGCGTGTCCGCCCAGGCGCAGATCGACGGGCTGAAGCGCGGCACCGATATCCTCATCGCCACGCCCGGCCGCCTGCTGGATCTCTGGCAACAGGGCCACATCAACCTGCATTATATCCGCCAGTTCGTGCTCGACGAAGCCGACCGCATGCTGGATATGGGCTTCATTCACGACGTAAAACGCGTGATCACCAAGCTCCCGCAGAAACGGCAAACCCTGTTCTTCTCCGCCACCATGCCCGACGAAATCGCCGGCCTGGCTAATTCCATCCTTTCCAACCCGGAGAAAGTGGCCGTAACGCCCGTTTCCTCCACCGCGGAGAAAGTGGAACAAAAGCTCTACTACACCGATAAGGCCAGCAAACGCAAACTGCTCGTGTATGTGCTGAAAGATCCCTCCATCGTGAGCGCTCTCGTCTTCACCCGCACCAAGCACGGAGCCGACCGTGTAGCCAAGGAACTGAACAAGGCTGATATCACCGCCAGCGCCATCCACGGCGACAAATCCCAGAACTCGCGCCAGCGCGCCCTCACCGATTTCAAGGCGGGCCGCATCCGGGTACTGGTAGCCACCGATATCGCCGCCCGCGGTATTGATGTCGACAACCTGTCGCATGTGATCAACTTCGAAATCCCCAACGTACCCGAAACCTACGTGCACCGTATCGGCCGTACGGGCCGCGGCGGCGCCAGCGGTATCGCGCTGTCGTTCTGTGAAGACGAAGAAAGGCCATATGTGAAAGACATCGTGAAGCTGATCAAGCAGCAGATCCCTGTTGTTACCGATCACCCCTTCCCGGCGTCTGAAGCGCCCGCTCCCGAGGCGCCCGCCATTCAGCTGCGCCAGTCATCTTCCCAACAAGGTGCAGGCCGTAAGCAGCAGCAAAAGCGGAAATGGCACGGCCGCCCGCAGCAAAACAAACAAAAAATCTGACACGCACCGTGTTGAAATAAGACGACCGGTATCCCGCACTGCAGGATACCGGTCGCTTTTTTATAGCGGGTTTTACAATTGCACGTGCACATTCGCCTGGTCCCACTCGCCGCGGTTGGGCATGGGCTTGCTCGCACCGTCGTAACCGGGCACGAAAGCCACGTACCATGCCTTCGTGGCTTCGTCGTATTGCAGGCCATAAGTTTCGGAGGAATACGGGCCGTGCCGTTTCATCTTCAATGCGCGTCCATCTGCCAGTTTAGCTTCGATCTTATATACACCGATCGGGAGATTGTTGATGCTGCAGTCGAGGAACTTATCGCCGATTTTCTGCCTGATGGTAAAAACCCGTGATGCATCGTACATCATTCCGCCAGCCGGCGTCAGCTTGATGATGATCTCGCCGTTGAGCGGCAATGCTCCTTCCGGGCTCCAGCGGTCTTCCCACACATCCCAGTTCAAAAATATAGAACCTCCGAAGTAATTGTTGGAATACCAGGGCCGGTGCTGCACATCGTCACGATCGGCGGTACCATGGCTGAGCGCCATCCAGTTTTCCACGCCGCCTTTGTCGTAAGTATATACGCTTGCCGTACTGTCTGCCGCGAAAAGACTGATGGGAACAGGCTTCCCGACGTATTCGATCACGGCATACGCGTGCTGGAACTCGGCCGCGCCTTCAAATTCGATTTCGTAATAACCTTTGTCGTTGGTGGTAGTGGTCACCAGTTGCTGGTATCCTGATATCTTTTTAAGCAATCCCAGGGCTGCGCCTTCGATAGGCCGGCCGGATGCGTCAGTCACGTAGCCGCGTACTTTTTTCGGGATGGCGGGGAGGTTGGGGAAAACGGGGCGAACGGAAGGCAGGCCTCGAAGAGCGATGGCGTAGTTCGTGTTGGCGTTCATGGCGATCGTGGTGTCGCCGCGGAGCGGGGGAATGGTTACAACGGTTGGGATGGGCAGGGGGCCGCCGGCGGGGTTTTCGGGGGCGTTTGGCTTGTCGCCGCCTCCTTTGGAGCATGCCATGCAGCAGGCCAGCGCGGCACAGGTCAGTAATCGGATTTGCTTCATTTGATGATGATTTGCGCGCAAAATTACCGGCGCAATCATCTCGGGAAACAGGCAATGCGGTGGAATGTCGGGGTTGATGGCTGAGTGGAATCTCCGGCTGGTTGAAGTGTAACTCCTTACGTAGCTGCCGACATTACCACAGGAATGCCGTCAAACCCAAACCAAAAGTGAAATGATTGAAGCGCACCTTTTCCTGGCCGATTTGTTTGAAGAGGAATTTGCCATCATCCGTAACATCATCCACGATGTCGATATTGAAATCATGGTCTGAATCGAAGTACGCACCGTAAGCCTTGATCCCGATATTGCGGGAGATCCTTTTTTGAATACCCAGCCCGGTGGACCAGCTGAAAGTGCCTTCGGGCTTATATCGCAGGTAAGGGAAGTCGTTGCGTTCGAGGAGTTCCCGCCAATCTTCATTTAACCGGAGCATTACGTTTCCGTCGGAGCCGAGGGAGGATCCGGCCAGGATTTTACCGGTGATGAACCAGTTTTTGGGTAGGGGGATACTGAAGAATGGCCCGGCATGCAGGTACCGGATGCCCATGGGTTGCGTGTAATGTCCGTCGCTGATTTCAGCTACATCGGGGTCGGTGATGAGCAGGCCGTCGTCGTTGATAGGGAATGAAGTAAAAGCGAATTCTGCGCCGGCGCCAACGTTACGATGGAAGAACCACGCGCCTTCGGCCCCCATGTTGAAGCCGCGCTTGGCGGAGATGCCGTTGACGTTGCCTGTTAGGTCCTTTGTGGTGGCCACCGCGTATCCCATGCGGATCTCGATGAAACTGGGCTTCCCGTCTATCGGTATCGGGTCCTGGTGGATAACGGGGCGCGCGCCTTTGTCTTTATAAATCTTATCCACGATAATATATCCCAGTTCGGTGGCCAGGATGCCGATGCCAGCGCCCGCCAGCACGTCGGACACCCAGTGGCGGTTGTTGAGCTGCCGCCCGATGGCGGTGCCCGTAGCCAGCGTATACCCGGCCACGCTATACAACGGGTGGCGGTATTGCCCGTATTCCTTATGCAGGAACGTAGCGTTCATGAACGAATTGGCAGTATGGCCGGAAGGGAAGGAGTTGCGCTCCGAACCGTCGGGCCGCTCTACTTTCGCCGTATACTTGATGCCGTTGACCACCGTGCCCATGATCGCCGCCGAAAAGGCGTACGACACAAAAGCCCTCCCCAGGTGGTTCTTCCCCTTTACCCCGGCGGCATTCAGCCCGAAAACGGCCAGCGCGGGCACGTATTGCATATAATCGTCGAAATGATACCGGAACGTAGGAATATACCGGTTCCGCAATTCGCGGACGTTCTTCCTTTCTCCCCACAACGCTGCACTGCCCGCGAACAGCACGACGGGCACCGTGCTGATCCTGACCGCCTGGGAATGCCAGAAATCAGGTTTGTAACGGGCGCTGTCCAGCACTTCCTGCGATTTCGCAGGCAGCATGATAAACAGGGAAATAACGATCAGGAATATACGGTACGGCAGCATGGCAGGGCATGGAATTCGCATCGGATGGCATTTAGGGTTTGGCAAAGTTCGAGAAGTTTAACAACCGGCAAGCTGGAAAGTTCAGCCGGCCGTTTCCGGCAGC
>NZ_CALNBI010000387.1 GCF_937874145.1 uncultured Chitinophaga sp.
TGTACAGGCATTCTTTTTGCCGTTGTTGTTACAGTAAAACTGCTGTCTATGGATTGGAAGGAAATCTTTCTCAGTGATACCACCTGGGCGCTGGTACTCCAGGTGGCCGTGCGCACCCTCGTTATGTTCGTGGCGGTATTGTTGTTGTTGCGGGCATCGGGGAAGAAGGGGGTACGGCAGTTATCCATTTTTGAAGTGGCGATTATCATTGCGTTGGGCTCCGCGGCCGGGGACCCCATGTTCTATGAAGATGTGGCGATCGTGCCTTGTCTGGTGGTTTTTACCGTCATCCTGACCGCTTACCGGCTGATTATCTGGCTGGCCGGCAAATCGGAGCGGTTCGAAAGCATCGTGGAGGGGAAGCCCGTCACCATAATCAGGGATGGCATGATAGAACTGGGGAATAAAGGGAATTCCCCGTTTGCACATGACGAGTTTTTTGCGGAAATGAGAGGGGTGAACGTAGAGCATATGGGACAGGTGCGGATGGCCATCCTGGAAACCAATGGCAGTGTCAGCTTCTACTATTTCGCGGATGAAGAAGTGAGGCCCGGGCTGCCGGTGATCCCTGAACTTTATGATGATCATTGCGAAACTATTACTGAAGCCGGGGATTATTCCTGCTGCTACTGCGGGCAAACGGATCACATTTCCCAGGGGCGCCACCAGTGCAAAAGATGCGGCAAGGAAGATTGGGTCAAAGCCATCGCCACGAAGCGAATTACCTGATAGATTGCATCAATTCTTTCCGATGATATGTTTATGGCCGCTGTTCCGCAGATGGTCATTCGGTCCGCTAAAACGACGTTTCAGCAGGCCCTTGCGGCGCGTCTTGTACGAATAGGTTACATTGAGGGCGCCATGAAAATCGTGATTCTCGCCTGCATACTTATTTTTATCATCCTGTGTACATTGAATGCCTGCAGTCAGCCGCTGCATTTCAACCGCAACGAAAACCAGCGGAAACTCCCTGTCAAAAAAGGCGTTGCAGGCATTCGGCAGGTCATGCAATTGCGCCGGGAGGTTTTGATGGCCGTGGGGCCGCATGAGATCCGCATGCCGAAAGGTACGATCGTTGACGATGAATATCAACCCGGAAAAGTTATTTTCCCCGGCAACTACGCCTGCACGGTAACGCTGGGTGGCCGTGCCATCACCACACCCAAAGGCGGCGTGATCCGGCTGTCGGATACGCACCTGGTTTCGGTGCAGGTGGCGGGTGAAAGTGCGCGCTTCATCATCGGCGGCAACAAATTTACATTCGCCAACGCCATGGGCGGCGAGGGCGTTTCGTTTTTTGAAGATGGAAGCGTCCGCTGCGGGTACCTGGCTGAAGATGCGGAGGCCGAAGTCGCAGGGCGCCGCATCCGCCTAAAGCGTAAAACAGGTATCAACAATGCCATTTGGGATGATGATGGATTCGAGTTCGGTAACATCGTATTCTATCCATCCGGCGCCCTTCACAAAGGGGAACTCATGGATGCAACGGGTCTGCGGGCGGGAGAAACCCTCCGGAAATTCCTGCCGGGAAAAACGGAATGGTACGAAAACGGCAGCGTGCATACCGGCTTCACCGCGCATCCTATTTCCGGTACTGCTGCGGGAGCCGATTTTACCATCCATGCCGGCCAGAAAGTAACCTTGTCCTCCGCCGGAACACCGGTGATCCCTGAAAACGTCGTCACCCTATCTTCCATCTCCATCCCCGCGTTCCCGGGCGTGGAATTCCGACAGGCGAAAGTCCGCCTGAAAAACGGCGCCGTTTTCATCCAGGAAGGATCGCTGGACAAGGTTGCGGAGATTTCCTTTGGTAGCGGTGATTCCCGGGCTATTCCCTTTGGCCCGGGTCCCGATGGCCATCCATCCATCAGTTTTTACTACGAAACATTCCAACCCGTTTTCGGATATGCCGGCCGGAATTTCACCGCCCTGGCAGGCAAACAGGAATGGCTCATCCAGGCCGGTACGCTGATGCGTTTCCATAAAGACGGCCGGCTGCAGGAAGCCGTACTGGCAGCACCCGCTACCGTAATCATCACCGGAAAGCGATACCTGCTGGAGAAAGGCGCTACCATTAAGTTGTACAGCAATGGCGACGTGAGCGAAGACGTTATTCAATTCACCAACAAAAGCCACAACCTCGTCCGCCCGCTGGAATAAGGCTACAAGTATTTCAACTTAAAGCATAAAGGTCGCCATCCCGGCGGCCTTTGCTGTTTTCTATACTCCTCGCTGCAGTATGCATAGCATTTTTATTAAATCATGTCAAAAATGTACAGGTAAAATCACAGGAAGTATTGGCAATCCCGGTGAAAACGAAATAGTTTTGAGGTATATTAAGATCGTACTCGTCTATCATCATTTACCAAAATCTAACGTGAATTCACGTTGAACGGCTGAGGCAGAGGGAATATACAATACAGACAAGAGATCGGATTCAATCTGAAGGAACTGACTGCAGGCTCCGCCTGCGGAATGGGGACAATTTATACCATATATGCATGCAGTATTAAACTAACGTTATGAAGAAAAATTTACCGTACAGCGCAGTCTGGCTGCTGCTGAGCTTCCTCTTCTATGCCGTGCAGGCCGCAAAAGCCGCACCATGGCAGGAGCGCCCCGGGGTGGAAGTCAAAGGCACCGTGACGGATTCCTCCGGCGCCTTTATGCCCGGCGCTACCATCACCGTCAAAGGCCAGCCCAAAATCGGTACGGCCACAGACCCCAACGGGCGCTTTATCCTCAACGTACCCGACGCTAACGTCACGCTCGTTTTCCAGATGATGGGATACGTTTCCCAGGAAATACCGCTGGCTGGCAGGAAAGACCTGCAGGTAACCCTGGGCGTAAATCCCTCCGAACTGGGCGAAGTGGTGGTTGTCGCCTTCGGCAAACAAAAGAAGCAGGACATGATCGGGGCCGTTACCTCCGTGAACGTGGAAGACCTCAAAATCCCATCCAGCAACCTCACCACCGCCCTCGCCGGGCAAATTTCCGGGGTGATCGCCTACCAGCGCAGCGGGGAACCGGGAGCCGATAATGCGGACTTCTTCATCCGCGGCGTCACCACCTTCGGCTACAAGAAAGACCCGCTGATCCTGATCGACGGCGTGGAGGTGACCAGCACGGATCTCGCACGGCTGCAGCCGGACGATATCGCCAGTTTCTCCATTCTTAAAGATGCCACGGCCACCTCACTATACGGCGCCCGGGGCGCTAACGGCGTGGTGCTCATCACCACCAAGGAAGGGAAGGAAGGGAAGATCAACGTGACCGTCCGCCTGGAGAATTCCGTTTCTTCGCCCACGCGCAACGTGGAACTGGCCGATCCCATCACTTATATGAAACTTGGCAACGAGGCCGTGCTGACCCGCAACCCGCTGGGGACGCTGCCTTACGCGCAAAGCAAAATCGATAACACCATCGCCGGCGGGAACCCTGCCGTGTACCCGGCTACCGACTGGCAGGGGATCATGTTCAAAAAATACGCGGTGAACCAGCGCGCCAACCTCAACGCCAGCGGCGGCGGGAAGGTAGCGCGGTATTACCTGGCCGGCACCTTCAACCAGGATAACGGCGTGCTGAACGTTGACGGGCGGAATAATTTCAACTCCAACGTCAACCTGAAAACCTATTCCCTCCGCTCGAACATCAACATCAACATGACCAAAACCACGGAAGTGGTGGTGCGGCTGGCAGGAACTTTTGATGACTATAACGGTCCGATCGACGGCGGCACCGACGTTTACAACCAGGTGATGCACACCAATCCCGTGCTTTTCCCGGCGTACTTCGAGCCGGATTCGGCCAATGCGCACGTGAAGCATATCCTGTTCGGCAATTATGGCAACGGGCAATACCTGAACCCCTACGCCAACCTGATGCGCGGGTACCGGGAATCGTCGCGGTCGAAGATCGATGCGCAGTTTGAACTGAACCAGGATTTTTCGTTTATCACGGAAGGGTTGTCGGGCCGCGTGGTGTTCAATACTTCGCGCCTGTCAAGCTTCAACGTATCGCGGTTTTATTCGCCGTTCTATTACATGGTGGGCTCATACGACCGCAAAACGGACGTGTACCAGCTGATGCCGCTGAACGAAAGCACCGGCACCGAGTACCTCGATTACCGCGAAGGCGGCAAGGAAGTACGCGCTACCACTTACCTGGAAAGCAGCATCAGCTACCAGCGGCTGTTCGCAAAGAAGCATAACCTCAGCGGTACGCTGGTGTCCATCATCCGCAACAGCCTCGTCGGCAATGCGGGCGACCTGCAAAGTTCCCTGCCTTTCCGGAATGCCGGGATATCGGGGCGTACGACGTATTCTTACGACCAGCGTTATTATGCGGAGTTCAACTTTGGATACAATGGTTCGGAGCGGTTTTACAAAACGCAGCGCTTCGGGTTCTTCCCATCGGCAGGCCTGGCCTGGAATGTGTCGAACGAGGCTTTCTGGGAGCCATTCAAAAATACGGTTACGCTCCTGAAATTCCGGGGGACTTACGGACTGGTGGGCAACGACGCCATCGGGGATGAGCGGGACCGCTTCTTTTATCTCTCTAACGTCAACATGAATGACGGCGGCCGCGGTGCGGTTTTCGGGACTAACAATGGGTATTCCCGCACCGGGGTGTCGGTTTCGCGGTATGCGAATACGGCCATTACCTGGGAGCGCGCGCGGAAGACGAACGTGGGTTTTGAAATGGGGCTGTTTGGGAAATTGACGGTGGAAGCGGATTTTTTCCATGAGCACCGCTCCAACATCCTGATGAGCCGGAGCTCCATACCCCCCACCATGGGCCTCTCCGCCGTGGTGCGCGCCAATGTCGGCGAAGCGGCCGCGCGGGGGATCGACGGGTCGATGGTATATGCGGGGCATTTCGGGAATCGTGGCTGGGTGAAGGCCCGCGCCAATTTCACGTATGCGACCAGCGAGTTCAAGGTATATGAGGAACCGCAATATAACGAACGCTATCTTTCACGCGTAGGGTATTCCCTTTCGCAGCAATGGGGCTATGTGGCGGAACGTTTGTTTATCGATGATAAGGAAGTGGCCAATTCTCCCCGGCAGAACTTCGGCATCTACCAGGGCGGCGACCTCAAGTACCGCGATATGAACGGTGACGGGCAGATCACGACGCTGGACCGCGTACCGATGGGTTATCCCACCGATCCTGAAATCATTTACGGATTCGGGTTTTCCGCGGGTTACGGCAATGTAGACCTTTCCCTGTTCTTCCAGGGATCGGCGCGCTCTTCGTTCTGGATCGATCCGGTGGCGACGGCGCCTTTCAATAATGAAACGCAACTGCTGAAAGCATATGCGGATAGCTACTGGTCGGAAGACAACCGCAACAGTTACGCGCTCTGGCCCCGCCTCAGCTCCAACATCATCGGCAACAATACCCAGCGCAGCAACTGGTTCATGCGCGACGGCTCGTTCCTCCGCCTGAAATCACTGGAAGTAGGGTACACGCTGCCCCGCAACGTGATGAAGCGTATGCACCTCACCAACGCCCGCTTCTACCTGAACAGCCTCAATCTCTTCGCGATCAGCAGCTTCAAGCTGTGGGACGTGGAGATGGGCGCCAACGGCCTCGGTTACCCGGTGCAGCGCACCCTGAACGCAGGTATCCTTTTATCACTTTAATGCAGCAATTATGAAACGCGTCAGTATATACATATGGCTTTACCTTTCCTGCATGTGGGCAGGTTGCGGCAAATACCTGGATGTGGTGCCCGATAACGTGGCCACCATCGAGAACGCTTTTACGAGCAGGACCACCGCCGAAAAATTCCTCTTTACCTGTTATTCCTACCTGCCCGCCCACGGCCACGCGGGCGCTGTGCCTTTCCTGGCCGGGGATGAATTCTGGCTGCCGTATCCGCAGGTGCCGCAGTTTTATGTCAATTATATTTTTGAAGGCGTAGCCATGGGCAACCAGAGCGTCATTTCGCCGCAGATGAATTACTGGGATGGGACCAACGGCGGCAAACCGCTGTTCAGGGCGCTTCGCGACTGCAACTTCTTCCTGGAGAATATGCCCGGCGTTCCCGGCATGCAGGAACGCGAGCGCAGGAAGTGGATCGCGGAAGTCAAATTCCTCAAGGCCTACTATCACTACTGGCTGCTCCGCATTTACGGGCCTATCCCCATCATCCGGGATAACATCGATATCTCCGCCGGAACGGAAGGCGTGCTGGTGAAGCGCGCGCCGGTAGACAGCTGCTTCAATTACATCGTGCAGCTGCTGGACGAAGCAACGGACGACCTCCCGCTGCGGCTGGAAAATGAAAACAGCGAAGCAGGTCGTATTACCCGACCCGCATTGCTGGCGATCAAGGCGAATGTGCTGGTAGAAGCCGCCAGTCCGCTCTTCAACGGCAATACCGATTTTGCCAACCTGAAGAATAGGGACGGGCAGCAGCTTTTCAACACTGCACCCGATCAAAGCAAATGGGTTAGGGCTGCGGAAGCCTGCAAAGTAGCGGTGGACGCCTGCCACGAAGCGGGCCTGAAGCTGTACGAATACAACCCTGCCGTGGTGTCCACGCAATTGTCGGATACTACCATCACGCAGATGAGCATCCGCAATGCCATTGCGGAAAAATGGAACAGCGAGATCATTTGGGGCAATACCAACAGCATGGCCTGGGAAATCCAGCGGCTGGCGCAAGCCAAGATCGATCCTTCGCGGCTGAATAACCTCGGCCTCCGTTCGATGCTGGCGCCCACGCTGAAAATGGCGGAACTGTTTTATACGAAGAACGGCGTTCCCATCAACGAAGACATTACCTGGGATTACGCCAACCGGTATGAACTGAGAGTAGCGGAAAACGCGCACCGCTTCAACCTCATTCCCGGTTATGAAACCGTGGCGCTGCACTTTGACCGGGAGAACCGTTTCTATGCGGACCTCGCCTTCGACGGGGGCGTCTGGTACGGGCAGGGGAAATTTGACGACAAGGACCCCTGGACCGTTCGCGCCAAGTTTAAGCAGCATGCCGGCAAATCAGGCATGTTCCAGTATTCCATCACCGGGTACTGGCCGAAAAAACTCGTGCATTTCCAGAATGTGATTGAAGCCGGCGACGGCGGCGCGTATACTGTTGTGGAGTACCCCTGGCCCGTGATGCGCCTCGCCAACCTGTACCTGTTGTACGCCGAGGCGCTGAACGAATCGCAGGGGCCCGTGCCTGAAGCCATGCGCTGGGCCAACGAGGTGCGGAAACGCGCCGGCCTGCCAGGCATCGCCGAAGCCTGGGGCACTTACTCCCGCATCCCCGCGAAATTCACCACGAAAGAAGGGCTGCGGAGCATCCTGCAGCAGGAGCGCCTCATCGAACTGGCCTTCGAAGGACAGCGGTTCTGGGACGCCCGCCGCTGGAAAAAGGCTACCGAAATGTTCAACACCAGCGTTCAGGGATGGGATATAGGGCAGGAAGAAACGCGGTTGTATTATCGCGCCAAAACCTTGTACGTACGCCAGTTTGGTACCCGTGATTACCTCTGGCCGATCAGCGAAAACAATCTCATCCTCAACCGGAACATAGTGCAAAACCCGGGTTGGTAAAACGGTATCGCTCACTTTAAAAACTTCAACATGAAAATATTCCAATATACAGGATGGCTGCTGTTCGCCGGCGTATTGCTGGGCGGGTGCAAGGATACGCCCATTGGGCCGCAGGACGATGGCTCCGGCGCCCCCGGGCCTGTGTCGCAGGTAAGAGTGGAAAGGCTCCCGGGCGCGGTGCGCCTGCAATACAATTTGCCGGGCGATAAAAACCTCCAGCATGTAAAAGCCGTCACCGAAATCAACGGCCAGCTGCGCGAAGTGAAAGCCTCTGCTTACCAGCGCGTGCTGGAAATACCCGGTTTCGGGGATACGTCGGAGCATGAAATCAAGATTTACGCGGTCAGCCGCGCGGAAAAGCTTTCGGAGCCGGTATCGGTGCGCGTCCGCCCGCTGGAGCCTCCGGTGATGAAGGTTTTTGCCTCGCTGGATATGAAGGAGGATTTCGGCGGCGCTACCGTGCAGTTCGCCAATGATGCGGAAGCGGATATCAGTATCGTGATGCTCACGAAAAATGACGCCGGTGAATGGGTGGATGAAGATGTGTTGTACACGAAAAAGAAAAACGGGTATTACGCCGTGCGCGGCTTCGATACCATTCCCCGTGTGTTCGGCGCTTATGTGCGCGACCGCTGGAATAACCGTTCCGACACCCTCGTAAAAGAACTGAAACCGGTTTTCGAAAAACAGCTCGACCGGAAAAATTTCTTCGAATATTACCTGCCAACGGATGAAAAGGCGGCCTGGAGCTGGTGGATGCCCAATATCTGGGACGGCGTCATCGTCAACAATTCTAACGTCGACAAGCCCGGTTTCCATACCGCGCCGGGCAGATGGCCGCAGTGGTTCACCTTCAGCCTGGGCGTCAAAGCCAAGCTCAGCCGCTTCCGTTTCTGGCAGCGCGGCGCTTGGATCTCCTTCACCGACCGGAACATCAAGAAATTCGAGCTGTACGGCAGCAACGATCCCGCGAAAGACGGTAGCTGGGACGGATGGGAGCTCCTGCTGCAAGGGGAATCCGTAAAACCCTCCGGCCTGCCCATGGGCACGAATACGGCGGAAGACCTGGCGCTGATCGGCGCGGGAGAGGAGTTCGTTTTCCCGCCGGGAACGCCCGAAGTGAAATACATCCGGATGAAAGTGCTGGAAACCTGGGGTAACAACGACAGTTTTTACATCATGCAGGTGGCATTCTGGGGAACTGATCTTTAACAATCAAATGTAAGGTTATCATGAAAATGCAATATAAATGGTTCATCGCCGCGGCGCTCCTGGCCGGTTGCAGCAAACCGGGCATGCTGGACGAAGTGTTGGGCAAGGGAGAGATCGTGTATCCCGGCAAGGCGGACACCGTGATCGTCAACGGTGGTAAAGAGCGCCTGGAACTGATCTGGACAACGACCGACAGCCGCATCACCCACTACCGGGTATTCTGGAACGACGGCGCTGATTCCGCGGAAGTAAAAGCCGTATACGGCCACGACCAGTTGGCGGATACCACGCGCTTCCTCCTGGAGCGGTTGCCCGAAGCCAGGTATGTGTTTAACGTAGTGAGTTACGACGCTTCCGGCAACCGGTCCATCAAAGCCGAAGCCGAAGGCGCTACATACGGGAACATGTTCCGGAACGCCCTCCTCAACCGGGGCCTCCGGAGAGCAGTGGTAGCACCCGGAGGAGACGCGGAGCTCGACTGGATGCCGGCCGACAGCCTGGAAAGCACCACCACGCTCCGCTACACCGACAATACCGGCGCCACGCAAACGGTACAGGTGTCTCCCGCCGACCTGCAAACCAGGCTTGCCAACTATAAAACCGGCACGCCTTTCACTTACAGCACCGCTTACAAGCCTGAGAAAAGTGCGCTCGATACTTTTTACGCAAAAACGGAAGCGGCCGTCAGTCTCGTGCCGGTCGACAAATCGACGTTCAGCCCGCTCATGCTGCCCGGCGACGCCGGAACCGCCTGGGGATGGATATTGCCTTACCTCTGGGATGATAATATCGCCGAGGGGCGCGGGTATCATACGCCCGATCTCAACCTGCCGCAGCATTTCAATTTCGACCTGGGTGTTACGGTTGAACTGCGGGAAATGAAATGGTGGCAACGGCAGGGCGCTACCAACATTTTCAACGGCGGCAATCCCAAACGGATCGAAGTATGGGGCAGCAACAATCCCTCGCCCGACGGCAGCTACTCCGGCTGGACGCTCATCCAGGATTGCCGGAGCGTGAAGCCATCTGGCGCGGCGGTAGGCACCATTACCCAACAGGATACAGATTATGCCGCTGCCGGCGAATTGTATAAATTTCCGGAAGGCACGCCGCCTTATCGTTATATCAGGATTAAA
This sequence comes from uncultured Chitinophaga sp., assembly GCF_937874145.1. Lineage (GTDB taxonomy): Bacteria > Bacteroidota > Bacteroidia > Chitinophagales > Chitinophagaceae > Chitinophaga. The sequence continues at coordinate 9,921 of NZ_CALNBI010000387.1, forward strand.
ATTTTGGAAAGATGGTCAACCACGTCGAGAAACATACATATGATGGAAGTGTCCTTCTGGGCAAAACCCTTCTGATCGCGCTGCTGCTTTGCTGCGGCGGCCTGAAGGCCCAGCGGAAAACCACGGACCTCGCGATCCGCGATCCTTTCATCATCGCCTATGCGCCGGACAGCTGCTATTACATGTATGCGAACGCCAATCCGCATATCGCCGTATACAAAAGCCGCGACCTGCAAACCTGGGAGAATGCCGGGAACGCCTTCTCCGCCACGGAAAAATTCTGGGGCAAGCAGGATTTCTGGGCGCCGGATGTGTATGCCTATCGGAACAAGTTTTACATGTTCACCACTTTCAGCGCGCCCGGCGTGAAGAGGGGCACTTCCATCCTGGAAGCCGCCCATCCCGCGGGGCC
>NZ_CALNBI010000388.1 GCF_937874145.1 uncultured Chitinophaga sp.
AAGTCTGCCGGAAGGGCGGCAGGTTCGATGAAAGCCCAGGGCCCCTGCAGCCCGCGCGCCTTATACCACCGCCCGGATATCAGGAGATAGTAATGCTGGTCGGCGATATGCAGGAAGATATTGTCGGGCGAATTGGACATATACAGCAGTGCAGTGCCCGCCACCGGCGCAAATGCCGGCGCCCCGCGGCTCTGGATCAGCTCGGCCGGCCGCGTGCTCACAACGATCTGCGGCAGCGAGTCCAGCGGGATGCGCGAAGGCTGGCTCGGGCGCCGGCAAAACCACCATCGCGCGTTTGCTGCTGCGCTTTTTTGATCCCGGCGGGAATGCTGCCGGTGTAAGTATACGCCCCGGTTGCCGCGGGCGCTGCAAACCAGCGGCCGCCAACGAAGAGATAGTATTTGCCGGCATCATGCAGTATGGTGAACGGCGAATTGACCACCCGCTGCAATCCCAGTGCAGCGTCTTTCTCCAGCTTCGGCTGCCCGTCGGTTAATACCAGCAGGCTGGGCATTTCCCGGAATATAATCTCCGGCGGGTCGTTCTTCAGGCCATTGGCGCTGGTGGCTTGCTGGTCGAGCGAGGTAACGAGCTGGTCCATCGACAATTCGAATGCGTGCTTCGGCAATTCCCGCTCCAGCAACGCCCGCAGCCGTGCTACGCCGGCGGAGTCCGCCGAACCGGGGAAGCGCGCGTCCGGGACTTTCAGGCCATCCAATACCACGGAATGCGTGGAGCGGTCGGTATGGATAGCGGCATCCAGCCACACCACGCCATATACGGGCTCCTTACCCTGCTGCGTGACCGACACGGCGGCGATAGCGGTGAGCTTATCCCCGGACAGCGACTGCGGTTGCGGCTGGTACACCACGATGGTCGTTTGCCCGGAGCGGATGGTGCAGGGCCACTGATCCTGCGCGGCAGCGCCGGCGGCTGGGAACAGGAGCAGCGCCAGGGCAGAAAGGAGAAAAGGAATGCGGATACATCGCATGATGATAATTTTTACGGTTGCCGGCAATGCCGGAATAAGGCGATGATCTGCTAATGGAATGTTGCCCGGGAGGGAGGGCGGCGGTAAGCCGGTGCGGTGCGCGGCCGGTGAGATTGGCGCGCCTGCATATGGTAAACACGTCAAACGTACAGATTGTTTGGCGGATGCGATCCATCTCCATGAACCAAAATAATAAGGGCCCCGCTGTTCAGCGGGGCCTGCTTGTATCATACATGTTCCAGCGCCTGGGCGATGTCGTGGATGATGTCGTTGTAATGCTCGATGCCGACCGATACACGGATGAGCTTTTCACTGATCCCGATCCGGTCTTTCTCCGCGTCCGGGATATCGGTATGCGTCATGGTGGCCGGGTGTTCCGCCAGGCTTTCCGTGCCGCCGAGGCTCACCGCCAGCTTGATGAGGCGCAGGTGATTGAGGAAACGGAAGGCTTCTCCTTCTCCGCCTTTCACGTCGAAACTGACCATCGCGCCGCTGCCCAGGCATTGATTTTTGTAGATGGCGTATTGTGCAGCGTCTTTTTCCGCATCCAGCAATCCCAGGTAATACACTTTCTCCACTTTGGGATGCGATTGCAGGAAAGCCGCCACCTGCACGGCATTGGCCTGCTGCTGCTCCATGCGCACCTTCAACGTTTCGAGGCTGCGCAGGAGGAGCCAGCCGGTGTGCGGGCTGCACATGTTCCCCAGGAACGTCCGCAGCACTTTGATCCTTTGTATGTCTCCCGCAGTGCCCAATACCGCACCCGCGATCACGTCGCTGTGGCCGCCGATGTATTTGGTGGCGGAATAAATGACGAGGTCGGCGCCGTGTTCCAGCGGATGCTGCCAGAGCGGCCCCATGTAGGTATTGTCCACTGCGGTTATTACGCGGCGGCCGTGGGTGGAATGGCGTTGCGCAATGCGGGCGCACATGACCATGTCGATGAGTGCGTTGGTAGGATTGGCGGGCGTTTCGATGTAAATCATGCCCAGCCGATCCGGTCCGTTGGCCTGTATGATAGCTTCGATCTCCGCATCGCTTGCGCCTACGTCGAACGAAACGGCGGTGATACCGAACTTCAGGAGAACGTGGTTCATAAAATGATGCGTACCGCCGTAAACGGGCGTGCTGTACAACACCACCTGCCCGGGTGCGAGATATTCCATCAGCACTGTTGAGATGGCTGACATGCCGCTTTCGAACACTGCCGCTTTTTCGGCACGGTCCCAGAGGGCCAGCCGGTCTTCCAGGATCTCCAGGTCGGGGTTGTTGATACGGGAATAGATCAGTCCCGGTTCTTCGCCTTCGTTTTTTGGCCGTTTGCCGTAAGCGATTTCGAAAAAGGCTTTGCCGTCTTCCGCGGTTTTAAACACAAAAGTAGAGGTCTGGAAAATGGGACATTTGATGGCGCCTTCGCTGAGCTCCGGTTTATAGCCGTAGCTCATCATGAGGCTTTCTGGTGCGTATTCGTGTGGATACATGTGGTTGGTTTGTCTGTAAAACTCCCACTTTAAAGAATATACATTGGCATAGCCGAAATATTTAGTAGTTTATGCTGTCGGATAATGTTTAGATAGATGGATATCCTGTAACTTGTGCGTTCTGTGAAAGAAAACAGAGTTTTATGCTATGACACTGGATGAAACCGACAAAAAGATACTCCGCATCCTGCAGCAGAATGCGAAACTGAGCCATAAGCAGATCGGCGACGCGGTGAACCGCTCGGCGACGCCGGTTTACGAGCGCATCCGGAAAATGGAGGAAGCGGGCGTGGTAAAGGGATATGTGGCGCTGGTGGATCACAAGAAAGTGGGCCGCAGCCTGGTGGTGTTCACGGCTGTTCACCTCGACCGCCACGAGCATGAAGTGATCAAGGCTTTCGAAAAGGAAATCGTGCATGCGGAGGAGGTGATGGAATGTTATCATATGACCGGTACCGACGACTACCTGCTGAAAGTGGCCGTGCGGGATATGGACGAATACCAGCAGTTCATCGTGGAGAAGCTCTCCCGCCTGCGGAATATCGGCACCGTGCGCAGTTCGTTCGTGATGACGGAAATCAAGCACGAAACGGCTTTCAAAGTCTGACACTGCTGTACTTACCATAAAAAAGCCCGGGAAAATTATTCCCGGGCTTTTGCTGTAGGAGCAGGAGTCGAACCTGCACGGAGCAGTTAGCGGATAGCACAAAGAAGTAAATGGTTAGTTAATTATGCTATTCGTTTATCCCGTTATCTCCACCCCCGAGACGAGAGGGCATGTCTGCCAGTTTCATCACCCTACAATGTGTCTTTGAAACTGAATGCAATCTACGCAAAGTATTTGTTTTGTTTGTCAATTTCTAACAAAAAATTAAAAACAATAGAAAATATCTAATTAAATTAGTTTTTGGTTGAAAATATTAAATGATATGGCTGGATTCAAGGGCTCAGTTAGAAATCGGCTAAAGCGGGAAATGCGGGGGAATACAGCCTGCCGTATAGGCTTTGGGGTGGGGAGAGGAAATGGCCTCACGGGGAGGCCATTCCTGTTGTCAGGCTTGCAAATGAGTAGTAACCGGATTGTTTTGGTGTATATTATCTATTCAATCAACATGCGGTAGTAGCAGGTTTCCCTTCCGGAGCATGCAGCCCCAGCGCGATCTTCAGGACTTCCGTCACATGATCGATTTCTGCGGTAGTGTTGTACTTGCTGAAAGAAAACCGGATGGTGGTGCAGCTTTCGTTTTTGCCCAGGGCCTTCATGACGTGGGAGCCGCCGGAAGGGCCGCTACAGGCGCTGCCGCCGGATACGCAAATTCCTTCCATATCGAGGCGGAGCAGGAGGTTGTCGCTGGCTTCCGTTTTCGGGAAGCAAACGCTCAGCACCGTATAAAGGGATGCGTCGTGCCCGTTGAAGGTAACGCCCGGGATGCTGGCCACGAGCTGTTTTTTCATATATGCTTTCAGGGAACCGATATGCTGGCTGTCGGTTTTATAATGTTCCATCGCCAGTTCCAGCGCCCGCGCAAAGCCCACGATACCGTGCACGCACTCGGTGCCCGCGCGCATATTGCGCTCTTGTCCACCCCCATGTATAAACGGCTTAACGGCAAGCCCCGGCGCGATATACAGGATGCCGCTGCCTTTGGGGCCGTGGAACTTATGCCCGGAACCCGAAATAAAATGAACGCCCATATCCGGGAGGTTCAGGGGGTAATGGCCCACCGTCTGCACGCAATCGGAATGGAAGATCGCGCCATATTCCTGGCAGAGGGCGCCTACGCGCTTCACGTCGAGCATGCTGCCGGTTTCGTTATTGGCGTGCATGAGCGAAACCAGGCATTTTTTGCCCGCGGCCGCCTGTTCTTTCAGCTGGCGCTCCAGGTCCGCGTAATCCACGATCCCCGCGTCAGACACGGCGACCATCGAATAGGGCACCCCATGCAACTGGCTGTAAAACTCCACCGAATGCAGCACGGCGTGGTGCTCAACGGGGGAGGAAATGATATGGGTGCAGCCCAGGTCGCGCACGGCCGCAGCAATGGCGGTATTATTGCTTTCCGTGCCGCCGCTGGTGAAGAAGATATTGGAAGCCTTCACGCCCAGCTGGTAAGCTACCGACCTGCGGGCGTTTTCCACGGCGATGCGGGCGGCCCGGCCGTAGGAATAGGAAGAGGAAGGATTGCCGTAGTGCTGCGCGAGGTACGGCAGCATTTCCGCCAGTACGGTATCGTCTACCCGCGTAGTAGCGGCATTGTCCAGGTAAATAGTATGGTCCATGTGAGATGTTGCTTGGAATTGAAATGATTCGTTGGAACAAGAGTTCCCGCAGGCCGGAAACTCTTGTTGGTAATGGTTGGTTGGTTTTTGATCGTAATATTTTTAACGGTTGGTCTTTGGCCTTGGGTACCGGAAAGTTCCTATCTTGATACTGTAATATTTCCACTCTAAATTGAAAAATGTTTTTGATATTTGGTGCAATGGCTGATTAAACCGTAAATTTTCCGGTTTTAGTCCCGGAATTGCCTATTTTTGAAGGAGATTGATTATGCACCCGGCCGGAATGCCGAACTTCTTTCAGTTGACCATTTTCAACCTGTATACAATGCCAGACATCGATCAGACGGATCTCGAGATCCTGCGCCTCCTCCAGCACAACGCGGAGCTCACCAACAAGGAGATTTCCTTCAAGCTGCATAAATCCGTGGCCGCTATCCACGAGCGCATCCGGCGGCTCAAGGAACAGGGCTATATCAAGCGCGTGGTGGCCATCCTCGACAAGAAGAAGATCGATAAAGGCCTGATCGCTTTCAGCCATGTGTTGCTGAAAGACCACTCCGCCCAAACCCTCAGCACCTTCGAAAAAGAAGTGGTGAAGTTCCCCGAAGTGATGGAGTGCTTCCAGATGACGGGCACTTTCGACTTCATCCTGCGGATCGCCAGCGCGGATATGGACGAGTACCACGTCTTCTACCGCAAACTCGCCGCCTTGCCCAATATCACTACGGTGCAGAGCTTTTTCGTCCTCTCCGAAACCAAAAGCGAAACCGCTTACCCGATCTGAAGCAGGCCACTTTAGTACTGTTACAGTACGGTATCCCTACTATATCCCTACTACATCCCCGCTAAGCTGTTACGTGGGACTTGTCGGGGTCTTGTCCTAAACAGGGGCATTTGCGCCATCGGGCAAGGAAAGGGGGAAGACGACCGTTGCATTTCCCAGGGATTTTGGCGAACTTCGCTGCTGTTTCAATCAAATTCTGCTCATCCCATTCGTTTTCTCCATCTGCCAGGGCCAAAATTCTATCATTAACAACGCTTCATTGAACGAAGGACACACTACTGACGCTCCAGCATTGTACCAACGGATCGCAGCCGGCGATGAGCATGCGTTCCGGCAGCTCTTCGGGCTGCTGGCGCCGCGATTGCTGTCCCTGGCGCTGCGCATCACCGGCTCGGCAGCAGTGGCCGACGACCTCGTCCAGGAAACTTTCCTGAAAGTCTGGGTCGCCCGCGACCAGCTCACCGGGCTCGCCCAGCCTGAGTCCTGGGTGAAGAAGATCTGTTTCTTCCTGGCCGTCAACCACGTCCGCCGCCAGCAAATCCGCGATAAAGTCATGGACGCCGTGGGGCATGGGCAGCAGCCGGACCAAAACCTCCCGGTGGAGGAGATGGTGGAGTTCCGGCAATTGCTCGCGCTGGTGAACGCCGCCGTTCAGCAGCTGCCGGAAAAACAACGGCAGATTTACCGCCTGAGCCGCGAGCATTCCCTCAGCATCCGCGAGATCGCAGACCAAATGGGGCTGGCCGACAGTACGGTCAAGAACCTCATGGTCATGGCCCTGAAGAACATCCGCGGCTCCCTGCAAAAAGCCGGTTATCCATTGTCTGTCCTCATCCTGATCGAAATCTTGCTTTGATTTGGCCCGTGCCGGAAAAAAGTTTGACTTTTTTCGGTACTACCCGTCCGCCCGATTGTCTGGTATAGATAGGGGGGACAAAACACCATTCGTTTACCACACCCTTTTTACATGGAGAACAACGAACGTTTACAATATTTACTGCAACGCCTCGCAGCCCAAACGGCTACGGAAACGGAGCTCGACGAGCTGGCCAACATGGTGGGCCGCGACGAGCCCGGCGCCGGCATCGACGCCGCGGAAAGTTGGCTGGAAAACCACCGGCCGGAGCTGCAGGCATCCTACGATCATGACCGCTGGATGCGGGTGGCCGATGGCATACTGGATGCGGACAAGCTTCGTCCGGGCCAGGAAGCGCCGCCGGTGCGGAAGGTGTACCACCTGCAACGGTGGTGGTGGGCGGCGGCGGTGGTGCTGTTCGCTGCGGCGGGCATCTGGCTGCTGAACCGCCCGGCGGCCCGCCAGGAAACTGTGATCGCCGGGGAATCCCTGCAGGACATAGCGCCCGGGAAGAACGGTGCGGTGCTGACGCTGGCCGACGGATCGCAGTTGTCGCTGGACAGCGCGGGCAATGGGGTGATTACCCGGCAGAACGGCACTACGGTGACCCTGCAGGACGGCAGCCTGCAATACGCGCCGGAAGACGCGGGCGACGGCGGCATGAAATACAATACCATTGCCACTGCCAACGGCCGGCAGTTTACGATAACATTACCCGACGGCACGAAAGTGTGGCTCAACGCCGGCAGTTACCTGCGGTTCCCGGTGGCTTTCAGCGGAACAGAGCGGCAGGTGGAATTTTCCGGGGAGGGTTGGTTTGAGGTGGCGAAGGATGTGAAGAAGCCTTTCCGCGTGAAGGTGCCCGGCCGGATCGACCTGGAAGTGCTGGGCACTTCGTTCAACATCAATGCATACGCCAACGAGCGGCATAGTTACACCACGCTGGTGACGGGCGCGGTGCGGGTAGCCCTTGCCGGGAAGCCGGCGGGGTCGGTGGTGCTGAAGCCGGGTGAGCAATTGCAGGCGGATGCGGGCGGAATGGATGTAATGCGAAACGCAAACGTGGATAAAGCCATCGCCTGGAAGAACGGCCTGTTTAATTTTGACGGGGTGGAATTGCGGGAAATGATGCGCCAGCTGGCGCGGTGGTACGACCTGGAAGTGGTGTACGAAGGCAATGTGCCGGAAGTGGTGTTTTTCGGGGAGATGAGCCGGAAACTGCAGCTGTCCGACGTGTTGGGGGGACTGGAGCGGTCGAACGTGCATTTCAGGCTGGAAGCGGGCAGGCGGTTGGTGGTGATGCCTTAAAGAAACATTTATCCCTGTACTATAAAACGTAATATTTCACATGGACATGGACTTTTAATGATCAACTAAAAAGAAAGGCCAGCCGGTAAAAAGAAACGGGAGTGCTGCGAACACCCCCGTACAAAATGCCGGTTGCAGAGAAACAGGTTTCGAGACCTCCATTTTTAACAACCAAACGTTGCAAATCTATGCAAAAAACTGCTTTCTGGAGCCGTTGGGACTTGCCGTGCCGGCTCCCGACCAAATTGCTCCGGCTTATGAAACTTACCAGCATTCTCCTTCTTGCCATTTGTTTACATGTATCTGCCAGCACTTTTTCCCAGAGCGTGACGTTCTCGGGCCGGGAAGTGCCGATGAAAAAAGTATTTGCCACCATTAAAAAACAGACGGGTTATGTAGTGTGGGGAAAATCGGAGCTCCTGCAGCAGGCGGGCGCTGTATCGGCTTCGGTACAGAACATGCCGCTGCTGAGCTTCCTGGACCTTATCCTGAAAGATCAGCCTTTGCAGTACAAGATCGCGGACAACACGATTTTCCTGTACGGGAAGAACGATCCCGCGGTGCGGAATGAGCCTGTGGTGCAGCAAACCCCCGTTACCGGGCGCATTACCGACAGTACGGGCGTGCCGCTGATCGGGGCTACGATTGCTGTTACCGGCGGCCGTTCTGCCATCACCGACGTGAACGGGGCCTTTTCGCTGCCGGTGAACGCGGGCAACGTGATGCGCATCAGTTTCATCGGGTATACCACGAAGGCGGTGACCGTCACGGAAGCCATGCTGAAAGCAGGGACCGTGGGAACGGTGGTGCTGTCGGTGGTGACCTCCACGCTCACGGAACTGAACGTAACGGCCAATACCGGGTACCAGTCGATCCCCAAAGAGCGGTGGCGGGGCTTTTCATGCAGAACGGGAATGTGAACATCCGGGGACTTTCGACCTTATACGGAGAGCAGCGGCCTTTATATGTGGTGGATGGGTTTCCTTTTGAAGGAGATCTTAACTACCTCAACCCGGCCGATGTGGTGAATGTAACAGTGATGAAAGACGCAGCCGCGGCTTCTATTTACGGTACCCGCGCCGCCAACGGCATCATTTCCATCACCACCCGGTACGGCAGCGCCCGTAAGCTGACGGTCAACTTCAGCAGTACGATGTTCGTGTTGCCGAAACCCGATGCCGGCTACCTGGATTACCTCAATTCTTCCCAGATGGTGGATCTGGAGCAGGAGCTCTTCAACAAATGGCACCCTTCCTGGAACGACGCCATCAGGCGCTCCGGGAAAAGCAAGGCACTGGAAGCGCTGTACAACCATGAACAGGGCTTTATTTCTAAAGCGGAACTGGATGCGGAACTCAACAAGCTGCGCACCTACGACGGGCAAAGCCAGTTAGAAGACCTCTACACGCGCAACAGCCTGAAGCATCGCCAGAATTTTTCCGCCAGCGGAGGCAACGACGTCCACCAGTACAATATTTTCATGAACTACACGGGTACTAGCGGATCTGGTCTAAAGACCCGCAGCCAGGAAATCAATATCGGCCTGAGGGATAAATTGAAAGTGTTCAAATGGTTGGATGCGGAAATCGGCGCCTCCACCAACTTCAGCAATAGCAAATCCATCCGCGAAACTCCGGAAATGTATTATTCCAACATGCCCTATGAGATCATGCGGTATCCTGATGGCAGTCCTGCCCCGTTCACCAAACTGAAATCTCCCTATGAACTGCAACGATTGCAGGATATCGGGCTGCACGATGAAACGTACTATCCGCTTGAGGAAATGGATAAGGCGAATTTGACCTATAAGTCGAATTATTTCCGGCTGCAGGGCGGGTTTACCGTGAAGATCATACGGGGGCTGTCGCTCGACCTGCGTTACCAAACGGAGCGCGGCAGTTCCTACAATAAGAATTACTACCTGGCGGATTCCTGGTATACTAAAAACATGATCAACGACGCGGCGCAGATGGTGAATGGCGAACTGGTGAAGAACGTGCCCGACGGTGGCCAGGTGTATGAAACCCGTGGAACGCCCAATTCCTATACGGCCAGGATACAGCTGAACTTCGACCGGGAGATCGCACCCCGGCACAGGCTCACGGCATTGGCCGGCGGGGAACGCCGTGCCATGGTTCGGGAATCCACTTCGCTGTTCAAGATGGGATATAACGATAACAACCTTTCTTTCCAGCCAGTGGACGAATACAAGCTCGGCAGCCTCAAGGGTACCGAATCCATTTCCAGCACTTTCTTCTGCAACTATGTCGACGGCACCAATTTCAAACACCGTGAAGAAAGATATGTTTCCGCGTATGCCAACGCGGGCTATACTTTCGACGGGAAGTACAACCTGACGGGCAGCGCGCGTATCGACAATTCCAACCTTTTTGGCACCGATCCCCGGTACCGTTACCTGCCGGTTTGGTCGGTGGGTGCGAGCTGGCGGCTCACGGAAGAAGATTTTATGAAAGATATCCGCTGGCTGAACAGCCTGGCCGTGCGCGGCACCTACGGGTCGGGCGGCAACGTGGCCAGGGCTACGGGGCCTTTCCTGCAGGCGGAAAATCAGTTCAACAACGAAGCCAATGCCAATGGTACGCAAATTACGCTTCCGCCGAATGCGTCCCTGCGCTGGGAGAAGACGATCACCACCAACCTCGGCTTTGACTTTACCGTGCTGAAAAACCGGCTTTCCGGTTCGTTCGATTATTACCTGCGCAGAACCTCCGACTTGCTGGGCGAACAGCAAACGGACCCCACGAACGCTTTCCCGTATGCGCTGATCAACTACGGCAGCGTCCGCAACCAGGGCTATGAAATTGCGTTGAATGCACTGAATGTTGACGGGAAGAATTTTTCCTGGAATACGACCTTGTCACTGAGCTTCAACAAAAACCGGATGACTGAAATCGGCGTCCGCGACATGCGTTACGATTACCTCACGCAGGGATATGGCGTGAACCGCATCGGGTATCCCATGGATGCGGTATTCAGCTTCCGCTATGCCGGCCTGGACCCTACCAACGGATCCGTAATGGTGTATGATGCGGAAGGAAAAGTGGTGAAGAACTACGACGCCAGCGGCAATATCGTACCCAATATGCAGGATGTCAACGGGCTCGTGTTCAGCGGAACGCTTCGCCCCAAGTACACTTCCGGTCTTACCAACACTTTCCGGTACAAGAATTTGTCGCTCAGCGTGATGATCATCGCCAACGGCGGGCACGTGATCCGGGATGTGGCCAATGCCATACAGAATAACCTGGGTACACGCAATGTGGACCGCAGGCTGGCGAACTTCTGGCGCCAGCCCGGGGATGAGAATATCCCCGGTATGATGCCGGCTCCCGATCTGAAAAACACCGGCCAGGGATATTATAACCTGATCTGGTTTGCTGCAGACAAGAATGTGCTGAAAGCGGATTACATCAAGGTGAGGGACGTGGCGCTGTCGTACAACTTCGCGCCGGTGTTGCAGCGCCTGACCAAACTGCAGTCGGCCAAGCTGACGCTGCAGGTACAAAACCCGGTGAGCTGGTTCCGGAACGATAAAGGCATCGATCCTGAAGCGTACACGATCGCGGGGCAGTACGCCAACAGGCTGCTCCCGGTCATGCCTATGTACATGGCGGGATTCGATATCACATTCTAAAAAAACGAGGAATCATGAAGAAGTTATTTCTGTATATCATCTGCATACTGGCTTTGACGGGCTGCGAAAAGTTCCTGAACATCAAGCCGAAAGATAAATTCATTCCGACCACCGTAACTGATTTCGAGAACATGCTCAATTCCGGTACGATGGTGAACTTCGGGGACCAGTACTGGGACCTGATGTCGGACGACGCATTTCTGCCGGAAGGGGAGCCGGGCAACCTCTTTACCAAGCAGCAACCCTATGGCAGGAGGATTTATAAGTTCGACAAAAATCCATATGACCAGGGCTCCAACGACTTCCTCTGGAGCGAAGGCTACAAGCGCATTTTCTATTGCAATACGGTCATCAACAGCATCATGGAAGCCACGGAAGGCACCGACGCCAACCGGAAGGCCGTACGCGCGGAAGCGCTGCTGGGCCGGGCGATGGAGCACCTTCAGCTGGTGAATACCTATGCCCATCATTACAATGCCGCAACGGCTGCTTCCCAGCCGGGTATCCCGATCGCGCTGATAGGAGACATCAGCGCCAAGTTCGTTAGGAATTCGGTAAAGGAAGTGTATGACCAGATCCTGGCCGACGGGCATGCCGCGGTAGCTGACCTTCCGTTGAAAAACAAGCTGACGAAGTTCAGGGCCTCCAGGGCTGGAGGGTATGCGCTGCTGGCCCGTACCTACCTGTTCATGGGAGATTATGCGAACGCGAAGAAGAACGCAGACCTGGCGATTGGGTTGCAGGGACAGCTGACGGACATGAACACCTACCAGGTGATCATCCCCGGGCCTTTCCCCAATATCCCCGGTGCACCGCTGGGCTGGACCAACATCCCTGATGCGCAGAAGAACCCAGAGACCATCGTGGCCCGGCACTTCCTGCGGCCTTTCGGCCTGGGGATGGATGTGTGCGCTTCTCCCGAACTGACTGCGCTCTTCACCAACGACGACAAGCGCTGGACGCTGTACTATGCCGACGGCTGGCCGCCCGCGCCCCCTTTTAATTACATGAACCGTTATGGCGTGAAGATCTTCCTGCGCGGCGATTACTATAATAACTACCTCGGCGTGGCGGAAATGTACCTCGTGCGCGCCGAGTGCCTGGCCCGCGAAGGGAAGAAGGCGGAAGCCCTGGCCGATATCAACAAGCTGCGCCAGCACCGGATCACGCCGGCGGCTTATGTAGCTTACACGCCCGGGGATTTCGGGGATGACAATGAGCGCGTGCTGCGCTTTGTGCTGGAGGAAAGAAGGAGGGAACTGGCGTTTACGGGCATGCGCGTGATCGACCTGAAACGATTGAACAAAGAGCCCCGCTTCGCCAAAACCGTCAAACATACCGCGGAAGGCGTGGAGTACGAACTATTGCCCAACAGCGATCAATATTTGCGGCAGCTGTGGCCGAACGCTACCGTGTTTAACCCGGACTGGCCGTTGAATCCGTAATATAATTATCTGTCCGCTTAACCCTGCATGGCGCCGCAATCCCGCGGCGCCATCTATCTCCTTTTGACGTTTAAAAACCGAACATGCAAGATAATATTGTAAAAATCGAAGGGTTGTTTCACCGGTACAGCAAGGACTGGGCGGTGCAGGACATCCATTTCGAAATCAACCGGAACGGCATCGTGGGGCTCCTCGGTTCCAACGGGGCGGGGAAGTCCACCACTATGAACATCCTCTGCGGCGTGCTCAGCCAAACCCGCGGGCAGGTGCTCATCGAAGGCATTGACATGCGCACCCATCCCGAGGAAGCCAAGAAAAGAATCGGCTTCCTGCCGCAGAATGCACCGCTGTATTTGGAGCAGACCGTAGACGAATACCTCACATACTGCGCACACCTGCGCCTGATCGATAAAAGCAAGATCAAAGCGGCGGTAGACGTGGTGAAGGAACGTTGCGGCGTGGCGCATTTCAGCAACCGGCTGATCGGCAACCTGTCCGGCGGTTACCGCCAGCGCGTAGGCATCGCCCAGGCGATCATCCACCGGCCGCTGCTCGTGGTGCTGGATGAGCCTACCAACGGCCTCGACCCCAATCAGATCCTGGAAGTGCGGCAGCTCATCAAGGAGATCGCATCCGACCGGGCGGTGATCTTTTCTTCCCATATCCTTTCCGAGATCCAGGCCACCTGCCAGGATATTATTATGATCGAAGGGGGGAAGATCGTGTTCAAGGACACGATGGATACTTTCAACAATTACATCGAGCCAGACAGCCTGGTGGCCACGATGGAGAACCCTCCGGCCGCGGAAGAACTGAGGTCCATCAACGGTATCCGGGATGTGGAGTTCCTGTCGGAAAAAACCGTGCGCGTAAGGTTCGAACCGGCGGCGGATATCGCCGAGAGCCTGGTGGAAACAAGTGTTCACCGCAAATGGCGCCTGAAGGAAATCACGCTGGAGAAAAGCTCGCTCGACGCCATTTTCGCCCAGTTATCCAACAAAACCTTTAAACCTTCCGTACAATCATGAGAGTCATATACAGAATCGCCCGGCAGGAACTGAGCCTGTTGTTTCATTCGCCGGTGGCATGGCTGATCCTCATCGTGTTCCCCATCCAGATCGGGGTGAATTTCCTTTATTACATCCAGATGATCGGAAGGGCGCAAAGGATGGGCAACCACTTCAGCGACGTCACCTCCATGGTATTTGCCGGCCTGCAGGAAGGATTTTATCCCGGTGTGAAAAACACGCTGTATTTCTATATTCCGCTGCTGACGATGGGGCTCATCAGCCGCGAGATGCACAGCGGTTCCATCAAGCTGCTGCTGTCGTCGCCCATTAAAGTGCGCGACATCGTGCTGGGCAAGTACCTGGCGATGATGGGTTACGGCGCCATGCTGCTGCTGATCATCGCGGCGTATGGCGTGGCAGGTTCGTTCTTCATCACGAACATCGACTGGATGCTGCTGCTTTCCGGCGCGATGGGGCTGTACCTGCTGATTTGCGCGTATGCGGCCATCGGGCTTTTCATGTCTTCCCTGACCACCTACCAGGTAGTGGCGGCGATCAGTACGCTGGCGGTGCTGGCGGGATTGAATTTCGTGGGAGGGCTCTTCCAGGGGAACGATACCGTGCGGCATATCACGTATTTCATGTCGATAGCCGGCAGAACGGAGCAGTTTATTTTCGGGTTGATCAGCACGCAGGACATCGTGTACTTCGCGATTGTCATCGGCTTCTTCCTCGCCATTACGGGGATGCGGCTGCAAGACCAGCGGGAAGCCCGGAGCACCGGGGCGCGTACCGCGCGGTACCTCGGGCTGGTGGCCCTCTGCTTCGGCGCAGGGTACGTGAGCACCATTCCTGCCTTTACCGGTTATGTGGATATGACGGCTACCAAAACGCACACCCTCGGCCCCCAGAGCCGGGAGCTCATCGCGGGGATGGACAAGCCGCTCACCGTAACTACCTACGTCAACATCCTCGATAACAATTATTACCTCGGCGCGCCGGAGAAGAAGAGCGCGGACGAGCGCATCCTCACGCCCTACCGCCGTTTCATGCCCGACATGGAGATGAAGTATGTGTATTACTATGACTTCTCCAACAACGAAGGGCTGTATAAAAATTACCCCGGCGAAAGCGATGCCGCCATTGCCAAAAAAGTAGCCGACATCCAGGATCTCGATTACAAAAAAGTGCTGAAGCCGGAAGAGGTGCGCAAGATCGTGGACCTCAACCCGGAAGAAAACCGCCTGGTAAGGCATCTGCAATATGGCGACAAACAAACCTTCCTGCGGTATTACAACGATATCCGGATCTATCCCGGCGAGCAGGAATTTACGGCAGCGCTGAAGCGACTCGTAACGCCCGCGGAAATCCCTGTGATCACGTTCCTCCGCGGCAACGGGGAGCGCAGTATCACCAAAGCGGGCGATGCGGAGTTCCGCACGTTCGTCAACGACCTCACGTTCCGGGGAGCGCTCATCAACCAGGGTTTTAACGTGGATACCGTCAACCTGGACCAGCAGGATATTTCCGAAGCCACCTCCGTGCTGGTGATCGCCGATCCGAAAACGGACTTTTCGCCGGCCGTGCAGCAGAAGCTGGATCAATACTTTGCCAGCGGCAGGAACCTGTTCGTGATCACGGAACCGGGGTCTGCAGGCGTGTTGCAGCCTTTGCTCCGCCAGATCGGCATTGAGCCGGGCAGTACGCCGGTACAGGAAGAAAGCCGCGACTACGCGCCGGACTTCATCCTGGCGCGCTTTACCGACAGCGCAGGTGCCATCGCTCCCAGGTTAAGCGCATTCAGGTCCGACAACGGCGTGGTGTCCATGCCGGGCACGGCGCCGCTGCAATACGGTTCCGCTGCCGGTTTTCATACGGTCCCGCTGCTGGAATCGAAAGAGAAAGGCGCGCTGGCCGTGGCTTCCCAGCGGGAGATCAACGGAAAAACGCAACGGATCGTTGTAACGGGCGATGCTGATTTCATGAGCTCCGGCGAACTGGGGCGGCGCAAGCCTTACATCTGGAACCAGCCGCTGATCACGGAAATGTTCCGGTGGTTCACTTACGGTGATTTTCCCGTCAACACCGGCGCTATCCGTTCGAAAGACGCGATCGACAGCGACGACAAGGGCATCATGACCATGCGGATCATCTTCTTCGGCCTCATCCCCGGATCCCTCCTCATCTTTGCGGCGGCTTTGCTGCTGTACAGGAAACGGAGATAGTATGCAATGGATATAGTAAGCGCAGTTGCAGGCCTCCGGGCTTGCAGCTTTTTTTTTTTTTTGCCTACCGGCCAGGGAGCTGGTCCTGCCGCAGCCAGCCCTTGCCTGTGGCAGATTCTGTGAGGAGGAAGCCCATATGGCTGCCCATTACCTGGAGGCTGGCGCCGGCGGGAATGGAGTCGATGATGGCGGCCAGGCTATCGGGCGCATTGAATAGGGCAAGGGCGGTGGGCGCCGTCGCTTTCCGCAGCGGGCGGGTGGAGAGGGATTTGCTTTCGATAAAACCTTCGCGGTTATCGGGCAGGCGAACCTTGTAGCGGCTGGCGGAGGCCGCGAGCATGCGGACTGCCTGGCTGGCCGGTAGTTTTTCGTTTTGTGCGCTTCCGGATTGCAGGGTAGTGGCGCCGGTGGTGCGGGCATATCC
>NZ_CALNBI010000389.1 GCF_937874145.1 uncultured Chitinophaga sp.
GGAGTATATCGGCCCGGTGATCCTCCCCGGCTCCATGCAGCACGAAGGCGGGCGCAAAGCGATCGCCATTTCGGCGGTGCTCGTCCTCTACATCGTCAACATGCTCGGCATCCGGATGAGCGCCAGCTGGCAAAATGTGCTCACCGTTTTCAAAATCACCCTGGTGCTCCTCCTCTGCCTAACCGCCTTCAGCAGCCACGTAGCCCCTCCGGCAGAAGTAGCAACGGCCGCCACATCGGGCCACAGCTGGGCCTACATCTTCGGCGCGGCCCTCGTCCCGGTTTTCTTTACCTACGGCGGCTACCAGCAAACCATCAACTTCGGGTCCGACGTGCGCGACCCCGTGAAAAACATGCCCCGATCCATCGTCATGGGCATCCTCATCATCCTGGCCCTCTACCTGACCGTCAATTACGCCTATGTGAAAGTAATCGGCTTCGAACAGCTGAAAAACACCGATGCCCTGGCGGCACGCATGGCGGAAGTGTTTTTTGGCGAATACGGCTTCAAAATCACCTCGGTGCTACTGTTTTTGTCGGTGTTGGGATACGCGAACGTCAACCTCATGTCCAACCCCCGGATGTACTACGCCATGGCGGAAGACGGGGTGCTGCCCTCCGTGTTCCGGCGCGTCAACACCCGCACACAGGTGCAGGAAGTGGCGCTCTCCGTGTTCACTGCGCTCATCATCGGGATGCTGTATTTCCTCAGCAACTTCGACAATATTATCCAATATGTCATGCTTTTTGACTCAATTGGCCTTGCTTCGGCTGCAGCAACGATATTTGTGCTGCGGAAGAAAACAGCGCACCTCGACGGGCAGATCTATAAAGTGAAACTGTACCCCCTGGTACCGGCGTTTTTCATCACCGTGTATTTATTTGTAACTGTCAATATTTTTATCAAAGATCTGAACCAGGCAATCGGCGGTATGTTTTGGTTTGTAGCCGGACTACCCATTTATTTCTTTATGCGTTACGTCGTGAACCGGCGTACCGGGAGCAATCAGTAATTATGGACCTTTCATTTATTATTAACCAACTAGGCGAAGACAGGGAGCAATATTTCAACGCCATCGCCCCGCCCATCATGCAGAGCAGCAATTTCGCGTTCAAGACGGTAGGCGAGATGCGGGAATTGCTGCAGGACGAGTACAAGGGTTTCCTCTATACGCGGGGCAACAACCCCACCATCGAGATCCTGCGGAAGAAGCTCGCCGCGCTCGACGGGGCGGAGGATGCGCTGATCTTCGGCAGCGGGGCTGCGGCGATCTTTGCGTCGGTGCTGTCGCAAGTGCAGCAGGGCGATCATATCGTGTCGGTCCGCGACCCCTACAACTGGGCGCGCCAGCTGTTCATGAACATCCTGCCCAGGTTTGGGGTGGAAACGACGTTCGTGGACGGGACGGACATCGCCAATTTCCGCCAGGCTATCCGGCCCAATACCCGCCTCATTTACCTCGAATCACCCAATTCCTTCACCTTCGAATTGCAGGATATTGCGGCGGTAGCTGCGCTGGCGAAGGAAAGAGGGATCGTGACGATTATCGATAACAGTTATTGCACGCCGATTTACCAGCGCCCGCACGACCTGGGGATCGATTTGTGCCTGCAATCCGCCACCAAGTTCATCAGCGGTCACAGCGATACCATGGCCGGGGTGCTGACGGGGCGGCAGGAGATGATCCGGCGGATTTTCGCTTCGGAGCTGCTGAACATCGGCAGCGGCATTGCGCCGTTCAACGCCTGGCTTTTGCTGCGGGGATTGCGGACGCTGGAGATCCGGCTGGAGCGGAGCGCGCAGAGTACGGAAAAGATCTGCCGCTGGCTGAAGGAACAGCCCGGGGTGGAGAAGGTTATTTTCCCGATGGACCCTGATTTCCCGCAATACGGGCTGGCGAAAAAACAGATGACCGGCGCGGCAGGCTTGCTAACAATCCAACTAAAGGCCGCGGGCCGCGCGCAGGTGGAAGCTTTCTGCAACGGGTTGCAGCGGTTCCTGATGGCGGTTTCCTGGGGCGGGCACGAATCGCTGGCTTTCCCGGCCTGCGCGTCGATGTGCGAAGGCGACTTCGACCCCGCCGTGGAAAAGCACCGGATGGTGAGGTTGTACATTGGCCTGGAGGATCCCGAACTGCTTATCGAAGACCTGTCTCAGTCCCTCCAATCCATCGCCTGATTTTATAACCCTTTACTATATCGATTTTGCATGCATGATCGAAGACATAAAAAAAGCCGGACGGTAAATCGTCCGGCTTTCTTGTGCAGATATGTTCGGGATCAGCCGGGCATGCGGCTGATGTATTTGTCCATTTCTTTGATCTGGCTAACGATCTGTTCGGTTGTCGGCTTCTGGGCTTTGGCGCGGCGGAAGTAGTCTTTCGCGGTTTTGAAGTCGCGGCGGCTCATGGCGATGGAGCAGAGCATCAGCAGGGCGCCGGCGGTGTTTTCCTTATCGGGGAGGCCCAGGCGTACCGCTTTCTTCAGGTTGGCGTCAGCCGATTTGATATCGTTTTTCTGGTAGGCGATAGTGCCCAGCTGGAAGAACTGCATCCCTTCGTATTCCTTCATCGGGCTGCCGGATTTGATGCTGGCTTTCACCGCGGCCTCGGCTTTGTCGAGGTCCTGGTTTTGCATCGCCAGGTTGGACTGCATGAAGTAGTATACGGAACGGATCGGTTTGATGAGCAGTTTCGGGAACTTAACCATGTTCATATACCGCATGGCGCCATCCACATCCCCGTTTTCCACCGCTTCCTGTACCAGGCGCATAGGTCCGAAAAGGAAATGGGTCACGATGCAAATCAGGGCCAGTACCAGCAAGATCGAGGATTCCCACCAGCCCACGGAAACACCGAGGGCGATACCGCCAATCAGAAGTACCAGTCCAAGCGGCAGGCGGTATTTGATAAATAAGTTAAATGCTTTCATATTTTCTTGAAACGAAGGGCAAAGATACAATAACTAAAAAGGAAAAAGCGGAGCAAATTTTGCCCCGCTTTTTCCTGTCGTTTCTCGAACAGTCAATAGATTATTGCCTGCTGAATGAATATACTACGTAAGCAGTTTTACCTTCATATGTTACCGGCGCCCGCCATACCATGCTCGCCTGGTCGGCCTGGGCCAGTTCCACGCGGTAGCCGTCCAGGATGTTTTTCGCTTTCACCCCGCTCATCATTTCCTTGAACTGCAGCATGATCACGCCGTTCTGGTTGATGGTGCTCCAAACGATGTCCTGCGTGCCCGGCGTGCAGCCGGTAGCGGAACTGTTGATGGTGAAAGAGCCGTTGCTGTTGGACGGCAGCACCCAGTTGCTGCCCTGCAGGCAATCGGGCGGAATATTGGAAAATACGGTGGAGATCTTGGCGGTGGAAGGCAGGCCTTCGTAGTTGACGCTGTTCAGCGTCCATTTGCCGGTAGCGGCCTTGCGCATGCCGCCGGCGGTTACCGCGGTACTGCCCTTCTGCGAAGCACAGGCGCTCATCAGCAGCGAGGCTGCTCCCAATACCGTAAAGAGGCGGGTCATTTGCTTTGTCATTGTTCGGATGTTTTTGTTGCTATGCTAACAAATTTCCGGCCAAAAGTGTTGAAAAGGAAGGAGCACACCGGCGGTGCGCTCCTTGGGGAACAATGGGATGTTGAGGGGGAATATCTTCCGGCATTACCGGTTATAAGCGTATGTAACTGTCGATCTGGATATTATATGCCCG
>NZ_CALNBI010000390.1 GCF_937874145.1 uncultured Chitinophaga sp.
ACGAGTCGGCCACGCAGGCCGAGCGCAACATCGCCTACAAGCGGGTGCGCGAAGAGCTCGACGGACTCATCGTGCTGAGCGAACAGGCCGTCGAGGTGCTCGAGAAGCAGGTCGCGCGGGAGATCACCGGGCCCACTGCTGCGGCAACTCCCTCAGCCGAGCGCGTCGCCGACCAGACGCCGGACCCTCTGCCCGTTCGCAAGACGCCGGCAGCCGGCAACCCGATCCCCGATCGCCCGATCCGCCATCGCGAGGAACAGAGCTGACGTGAAGATCGACCTGGCAGGCAGAACCGCGCTCGTCACGGGATCCACGCAGGGCATCGGTCGCGCGATCGCGGCGACGCTCGCGGACGCCGGCGCCCGCGTCGCCGTCAACGGCCGCAGCGCCGAGAGCGTGGCATCCACGATCTCAGCCCTCCGTGAGGAGTCGCAAGGCCGCGATCTCGTCGCTGCCCCGGGGGACGTCACCGATGAGGCCGGAGCGGATGCCGTGCTGGCCGGTCAGGAAGGCCGCCCGGCCTGCCGTGCAGCTCTGTTCACCGTAATAGTGGAGGAAGCGGATGCCTTCATTTCCGATGCGGTCGATGTTAGGGGTCTCGTAACCCATCAGCCCATCGCTGTAAACGCTGAGGTTGGTGATGCCGATGTCATCTCCCCAGATTACCAGGATGTTGGGCTTGCCCTGCGCCAGGACGGATTGGCCCCATCCGGCCAGCAACAGGAATACCAGCATTTTTTTTAGCACGAATGGCTGCATGATTTTTCCAGGAACAAAAGGAGTTTTTTTCATAAATAGCCAGTTTTAGGAATGAGAATCGGGAAATGGTCTTTGATGATGCTATTTATGCCTGGGAGGGGTGTCAAACTTCAAATAATAACAGGGGGGGGCGGATTTTGTTTAACGGGCACCGTGTTTTGCTGTCTATAGCGCCAGATTGATCAGTTTATGATGCGTTGATTTTAAAATGTGCTAATATAAGCTTGAAAGTGATCAATGTCCCGCTAGGTTCCATGTTTGCAGCGCCTTAGTTTTGTTTGCGACCGGCTAACGCCGCGGGCAGCGGAAAATCTTTAACTTATGACTGGAAATAAATCAGAAGTATGCAAGGAATGTTGAAAGATAAAGTGATCCTGCTGACGGGCGGGGCCGATGGTATCGGATGGGAATGCGCCAAAGCCTACGCAGCGGCCGGCGCGCGCGTTGTTGTCGCGGATTTGCAGGAAGAAAAACGCGGCAGGATACAGGAACTGCCCGGCGAAGGGCATGCCTTCCACGCCTGCGACGTGGCTTCGGGCACCGCGGTGGCTGCGCTTTTCGATTTTGTCGGGAAGGAATACGGCCGCCTGGATGCGATCCACAACAACGCAGGCCTCGCACATCCCGCCAAAGCCCTGCACGATACGGAAGATGCCGAATGGGAAGCCCTCCTGCGCGTAAACCTTAAAAGCATCTACCTGACCACCCGCCATGGCATCGCCCTGCTGCGCGCTTCCAAAGGATGCATCCTCAACACCAGTTCGCTGGTAGGGAGCATCGGCCAGGACAACCACGCGGCGTACGTTGCCACCAAAGGCGCCGTCAACGCCCTGACAAAAGCCATGGCGCTCGACTACGCACCCGACGGCATCCGCGTGAACGCGGTGGCCCCCGCGGCGATCCGTACGCCCATGCTCGAAGCCTGGAGCGCCCAGCAGCCCGAGCCGGAGGCGATGCAACGGTACCTCGACCAGCTGCAGCCCCTTGGCGCCATGCCCGCCGGCGACGTGATCGCCGACGCCTGCGTGTTCCTCCTCAGCGATGCCGCCCGCTTCATCACCGGCTGCATCCTGCCCGTATCGGGCGGGGCGGAACTGGGATACAGAACCCTTATCTGACATTATTTCCTCAGCATGATAAAAAATACCGATATAGCCGACGCACGATTCGAGCTGAAAAACGGCGCCGGCAGCGACGCCGTACATAAAGACCCGCAATATGCTTATGCCGTAACCCGGCTCCACGACGACCAGGGCACTTCCGGAACAGGGCTCGCTTTCACCCTCGGCGAAGGCAACGATCTCGTTTGCCGCGCCGCCCGCTTCTATGCGGAATCCCTCCAGGGTAAAGACGTTGAAGAACTGATGTCCGGCTTCGGCAAAACCTTTCACAGCATGGCCAACGAACAGCAGTTCCGCTGGCTGGGCCCGCACAAAGGCGTCGTGCACCTGGGGCTCGCTTCCGTCACCAACGCCTGCTTCGACCTATGGGCCAAAAATCGCGGCGTTCCCCTCTGGCAACTGCTCATCAGCCTGTCGCCCGAAGAGATCGTCAATACCCTCGACCTTTCTTACCTGGAAGACGTGCTCACCCGCGAAGAAGCCATCGCCATGCTCACGGAAGCGCTGGATGGCAGGAGCAGCCGGATGGAGGTGCTGAAGACCGGCTACCCGGGCTACGATACTTCGGTGGGTTGGTTCAATTACGACGACGAGAAGGTGCGTGAGAATTGCAAACGAGCGCTGGAACAGGGTTTTAGCGCCATGAAACTGAAAGTCGGTTCCGCCGATCCCGCGCGCGACATCCGCAGGGCGCATATCGTGCGCGACACGGTGGGCAACGCGGCGAAGGTCATGCTCGACGCCAACCAGCAATGGACCCTTCCGCAGGCGATTTCCATTTGCAACGAACTGAAATCCATGCAGCCGTATTGGGTGGAAGAGCCTACGCACCCCGACGATATCCTGGCGCACGTCACCCTCGCCGAAGCCGTGAAGCCGGTGAAACTGGCGCTGGGGGAGCATGTTCCCAACCGTGTCGTGTTCAAGAATTATTTGCAGACGGGCTGCGCCGGGTTCATCCAGGTAGATGCCGTGCGGGTAGGAGGGGTGAGCGAGTTCATCACCATCAGCCTGTTGTGCAAAAAATACGGCGTACCGGTGGTGCCGCATGTGGGTGATATGGGGCAGCTGCACCAGCACCTCGTATTGTTCAACCACATCGCCATGGGGCACGAAGCGCTCTTCCTTGAGCACATCCCGCATCTCAAAGAACATTTCCTCCACCCGGTCCGCATCGAAAACGGCGTGTACGTTACGCCGCAGGAGCCCGGCAGCAGTTGCGACCTTAAATAATCCACGCTATGATCGGGACTACAGACATTATCATCACCATCGGGTATATCCTGCTGATCGTCGGCATCGGGCTGTGGACCGGCCTGCGGAAGAAGACGGCGGGACCGGGAGCTTCCGGCGCCTATTTCCTCGCGGGCAAAACGCTTCGCTGGCCGATGATCGGGCTGGCGCTCTTCGCTACCAACATTTCCTGCCTGCACCTGGTGAGCCTGGCGCAGAGCGGCTTCGACGCGGGTTTGCTCAACGGCAACTTCGAATGGATGGCGGCGTTTACGCTCATTTTGCTGGCGCTTTTCTTCGTACCGTTCTACATCCGTTCCGGCGTGGCCACCCTGCCGGATTTCCTGGAGCGGCGGTATAACCGCGCCTGCCGCGACTGGCTGGCCTTTGTATCCATTGTTTCCGCCATCATCATTCATATCGCATTTTCATTCCTGGCGGGCGGTATTGTGCTCGAAACGCTTTTCGGGATTGATATGTACGCCAGCATCATCGTCATCGCCGCGCTCACGGGCTTGTACACCATCGTGGGCGGGCTGCGCGCCGTAGTGGTAACGGAATCCATCCAGAGCATCGTGCTCATCGCAGGTGCGGTGATTATCACCGTGGCGGCGTGGACGAAAATGGGCGGATGGCAGCCGATGGAAGCCGTGCTGGCGGAACACAACGCGCTGGACAAGCTGAGCATGATCCGCCCCGCGGGCGATGCCTCGGGCATGTCGTGGATGGCGGTGTTCCTGGGGTACCCGGTGCTGGGGATCTGGTACTGGTGCGCCGACCAGACCATCGTGCAGCGGGTGCTCGGGGCGAAAGACGAGAATCATGCGCGCGTGGGCTCGCTGTTCTGCGGCTTCATCAAAATTCTGCCGGTATTCATTTTCGTATTACCCGGCCTTTTCGCCTGGACGCTGTTCAAATCCGGCGGGCTGGACGTTAGCGCCCTCATGCATACGGCCGCCGACGGTACGCAAACGCTCGATTCCAAAGGGATCTACACCCTCATGATCACACAGCTCCTGCCTTCGGGCCTGATCGGGGTACTGGTGGCGGCGTTGTTGTCGGGGTTGATGAGCCAGATCGCCGGTGCGCTGAACTCCATCGCCACGCTGGCCAGCTTCGATTTGTACAAACGGTTCAAGCCCGGAACATCGGATGCGGCGCTGGTGAAAGTGGGGCGCTGGTCGTCGGGCGTGGCGCTGTTGCTGTCTATCGCCTTGTTGCCATTACTGAACCGGTACCAGAGCCTCTTCGAAGGGATCAATGACGTGATCGCGCACATCGCGCCGCCAATAACCTGCGTTTTCCTGCTGGGGATTTTCTGGAAAGGCGCGTCTGCCCGCTCGGCGCAGCTGACGCTCTGGCTGGGCTCCGCGCTGGGAGCGGGCGTTTACGCCCTGAACAAGCTGGCGCCGGGTAACCCGCTCGGCGGCATCCCGTTCATGATGATGGCGTTTTACCTGTTCCTGGCCTGTGCGGCGATGCAGGTGCTGTTTTCGTTCCTGTATCCCGTGGTGCACACGGAGCAGAGCGGCGCGCTGTACTGGCGGTCGATCCGTGAGCCGCTGGCAGGCAAGGGATGGCGGGGTTTCGGTAACTATAAGTTTTTGTCCCTGCTGTTGCTCCTGGTCATGGGGGCGCTGTATTGGGTTTTCAAATAAGCTTTCTTCTCAACATTATTCAATTATAAATTACTGTGATGAAACGACTAATTTTTCTACTCGCCGCCTTGTGCCACTACGCCGCTTCGTCCGCGCAGACGCCGGTTAAAACCGATCCTGCCGTCCTGAAACAATTCATGGACATGCGCTTCGGGATGTTTATCCACTGGGGGCCGGTGGCGCTACGGGGAACGGAAATCGGCTGGTCCCGCGGCGACCAGGTGGCTACGGAGGATTACGATAACCTGTACCGCGAATTCAATCCCGTATTGTTCAATGCGGACGAATGGGTGAAAACGGCGAAGGACGCCGGGATGAAGTACCTCACCATCACCGCGCGGCATCACGACGGGTTCTGCCTCTGGCCTTCCGCCTTCACCGGGTACGATATCGCTTCCACACCCTACAAGAAAGACATTGTAGGAGCGCTGGCGGCGGCCTGTAAAAAGCAGGGCATCAAATTCTGCATTTACTACACCGTCCTCGATTGGTATCATCCCGATTATCCCATCCACAGCCCTAAAAAGCAGGACATCGATCCCAAAGCAGATATGAACGCTTACATTACGTTCATGAAAAACCAGCTGAAGGAACTGATCACGAAGTACGACCCCTATATGCTGTGGTTCGATGGCCAATGGGAGAAACCCTGGACCGACGACATGGGCCGCGATCTCTATGCATATCTCAAGCAACTCAAACCGGATGTCATCACCAACAACCGCCTCGGGAAAGAAATGAGCGGGATGGCGGTAAAGCAAATCGATGCTTCCCGCATCGTGGGCGACTACGATACGCCCGAACAGGTGGTAGGTAAAATGAACATGGAAACGCCCTGGGAAAGCTGTTTCACGATTTGCACGCAATGGGCCTGGAAGCCGAACGATAAAATGAAATCCCTCGAAACCTGCCTCGACATCATTGCCCGCACCGCGGGCGGTAATGGCAATCTTTTGCTGAATGTGGGCCCCATGGCCGACGGCCGCATCGAAGCCCGCCAGGTGGAGCGCCTCCGCGAAATCGGCGGCTGGATGCAGCAGAACGGGAAAGCAGTGTACGGCACGCTGGGCGGCCCCTGGCAGCCGGCGGACGAATACGCTGCCACGCGTAAAGGGGATAAAATCTACCTGCACGTACTGAAACCCGCCGGCAACACCCTGACGCTGAAAGCCCTCCCCGGCAGGCAGGTCCGCAAAGCGGCCGTGATCGGCGGCGCGGCGGTGAAAGTGGAAACCACGGGGGAAGAGATCCGTTTGCATCTCCCGGCTTCCGCACCCGCATTACCTTACGTCATCGAACTGGCGCTGGACGGAAATGCCGAACAATTGCCGGTGCTTTAACAATACAATCACCCGTTATGAGAACGTATCTTTTTTTCGCTTTCCTGCTGATATTTGCCGCGTGTACGGATAAGCAGCCGCTACGCTACGGCATGGTAACAGGCCTGCACCCGGACAAGGCCGCCTATTACCGGCAATTGCATGCGGATGTTTGGCCGGGCGTCGTGAAAACACTGCAGGAGTGCCATATCCGGAATTATTCCATCTACCTGAAAGAAATCGACGGTAAGCCCTACCTGTTCAGTTACTTCGAATACACCGGGAACGATTTTGCCGCCGATATGAAAAAGATGGCCGCCGATTCGGTGACGCAGCGCTGGTGGAAAGAAACCGCTCCCACCCAGGTGCCGCTGCCCGATGCGGCCGCAACCGGCGAAACGTGGTCGCCGATGGAAGAGCTTATGCACCTCCCGTAATCCACCTGGATGATCGCATTACCCGGCGGGCTTACACACTACATAACATCAGACAAAGGAAACGGCCCCGCGAAGGGGCCGTTTGTTTCATATGCATCAATTGCTAATTAAGTGCAGCTTTATGCTTATGTTTTTTCGGCACTAAATTTCTTTGTTGGCGCATGCACCAGCCTTTACGGGTTTGAGCAAATACTATCCCCGATAGAGATCGGGAATCCCTTGTCTCATCAATTTATCCTTTTCAGTGTATGATCTAAACCCGCGTCAATCAAACGGGCAGATGTACGTAACTGAGGAAACCATGCAAAAGCGTGATGAATGCCGGAGCACCTGAGCCGTTGGGCTCCGGAAAGATGTAAATGGTTGGTTTTTGATTTTCGTATTCGTGAATTGCGTCAGGTCTGCTGAATCTGGTTGGTTGATCTTTCTTGTCTCTCTGTTAATGTCTTTGAACGAAATTC
>NZ_CALNBI010000391.1 GCF_937874145.1 uncultured Chitinophaga sp.
GGAATAACCATAGGGAATATCCCCCGTTCGCCCGAAACCGAAGAACCGCTGGCTTTTAAAGAAGTCCTGCTTGAAAACGGCAATCTGCCCGAGGTAATAGTGGCGATCGTTGTACAAGGGGTCTCCAATGTACTTCTCCTGTGCCGGGCTCTTATCGAAAGCGACGTTGTTGTACCGGAACAGCAGCGCGACATTGGGTTTGTTATCGAAATGCCCGTCGGACCCGAACCGGTTGCGGAAGTTGTACCCCGTCCAGACGTCCACCAGTTTATACGAATACTCGCGCCAGAGGGAGTCGGGTTCGCCCCATACGCGGATGCTGAAATTCTTTGCAAGCGACAACCCTCCCGTGATCTTGGCGGAAGTCCGGTACAGCGGCCGTTCTATCTTGATATAATACGATCCCTCGTAAACGCCCGTATCGAGCTGGGAATTGGTGTTGAGATGCGTGTACCCGACGGACACGTCGATGAAACTGCCCAGGAGGTTGTATTTCGTATAGCGGGCTTCGGTGCCCCAGGGCCTGGAGTAATTGCTCTTCCACCTGAACCCGAACTGAACGCCCTGCGCGGCGCCAAACAGGTTGTCGTTGGAAATTTTGGCCCCCACGCCGCTGGGCGCCAGCTCGCGCAGGTCGAAGCCATACTCGAATACGTCCTTGGTGATCACGAGCACATCCACCGTATCCTGGCTGGCGGTTTCGAGGGTGATGATGCGGGCATCCTGGAGGAAGGGGCGGTTACGGAGGTAACGTTCGTTGTCGGCGAAGGCATAGGCGTTCACGGTATCGCCGTCCCGGAAGAACAACATCTGCCGGATGGCCCATTCCTGCGAATCGAAATGCAGTTTGTTGGCCAGATGGATGAGCTTCATACTGGTGGTGAAGGCCGTGTCGTTGATGTTGCGGGGGCCGAACACTTTCACCTTCCGGAAGTGGATACGGCGAACCGTTCGGCCGGAATGCGGCAGAAATCCTTGCTCAGACCTGGTCATCCGGGTATCCTCCACCACAGGCGGCGGAGCATCGTGCCGGGAGATGTCTTTCAGAACGGAATCCCGGAAACGGCGGCTTTTCAAAGAATCCACGTACTCGTTAAACTTTGAGAACCAGCGTTTCTTATGGGCGGCCGGGATGGTATCCGTCTGCGCAACGGCGCTTTGCGGAAAGCAGCACAACATCAGGTAACAGCTAAGGACAGCTAAGAGACTTATTTTTCCCAACCGCTTCAATGATTGCTTTTGATTCGGAACAACAATACAAATTTTTAACCAATATGTAGGGCGGCGCTAAAAAAAGGAAGGGTACCGAGCCGTTCGGTACCCTTCCTGGTGGAAAGCGATATAATTGAATATCAATATTGTACCGTCACGGTTCTGCCTCCCCGGCCTGCCTGATCGAACACCCTGAACCGGAAGATTCCTTTCGCTTCGAGCGGCCCGCTGTAGACGGGGCTTTTGGCGGAAGGCTCCTTCCCGTCGGTTGTATAACGAATGATCAGTCCGGGAAGTTGCACGTTCGCCAAAACTTTTCCGTTGTCGTTTTTGACGCCGGCCGTGGGGATGCGGTAATTATAGCCGCCGTTGAGCGTGGCGAGCCGCGGGATTTCGCGCTGCCCCACCACATTGGCGAATTTGTTCCACGCTTCGTTGTATTGGCCGAGGTCTTTGGTCCAGGCAGGGTCGGGCGCCCAGGCGCGTTCCGCCATGCCCAGGAGTTTGGGCAGCACCATATATTCCAGGCGCTCGGGGGATTTCACGGTTTCGCTCCACAGTGCACATTGGATACCCACGATATTGGAGGCGCCGTATGCCGTCAGCCTGTCCTTCCCGACGAATATGGACGCTGGCAGCGGGTTCCCGGCATCGTCTTCCTTCGCGTTCTTGTACAGGTCGAGGGGAATGAAGTAGAAGGGCTTGTCCAGATCCACATAACCGCCCCAGTAAAAGCCGGGCTCATCGTAATCGCGCTGGTAGGCCATATCGAAATAATAGTTCGCCACGCCGGACAGCACCACTTTGTACCCGCCGTTGGCCAGCCGGTAGCTGAGATCTTCCATCCCGCCACCCATCACGTTATTCCACACATCCAGCTGGAAATTGCGGTTGCCGAACACGGGGTTCACGATCATGACATTGTTGCCGTCCAGCTGGGTGCGGCGCATACCGGCTTCTTCCCATCCATACAGCTGCATGCCCTGCTTATTCACGATCCGGGCCACTTTGTCGTAGAAATAGATCCAGAGATCGTCGACATGGTTCAGTTCGGCGCTTTCGGCCAGGAGTTTTTGGCAGGCGGGGGATTTTTCCCATACGCCGCCTGGCGTTTCGTCACCGCCCATGTGGATGATATCGAGGGGAACGCCGGCTTCGGCATGCATGGCCGCCAGTTCGGTGGTTACTTTTTCAATGAATTTGTAGGTGGAAGGAAGGGCGGGGTTCATAACATTGTCTTTCCATTCCTGCACGGAGCGGTACTGGCTTTTATCTTCCGGATCGCTGAGGCGGTATTCGTTGGCGTTGGGATCACCGGCTTTGGCGAGCTTCGCCGCGCGGGCTTCCATGGCTTTGATGGCTGCGCGCCCGTGGCCTGGCATCTCCACTTCAGGGATCACTTTAATATGGCGGGCTTTCGCATACCGGAGGATTTCGATATAATCCGCCCGGGTGTACCAGCCGGTGCCGGCGGTATTGCCCGCGTCCGGGCCGGAGCCGTATGCAGGCTGGAGGCTTTCCATTTCATCCAGGGTATGCGCGCGGCGCCCACCTACCTGGGTCAATTCCGGCAACCCGGCGATTTCAACGCGCCAGCCTTCATCATCGCTCATGTGGAGGTGAAGGGTGTTCACTTTATACACAGCCATCACGTCCAGCATCCGCAGCACCTGCGCCTTGGAGTGGAAATTGCGCGCAACGTCGAGGGAGAAAGAGCGGAAAGCGAATCGGGGCGCGTCTTCGACCTGCACCGCGGGCAGCGTGGCCGTGCCTTTGGCCGTCAGCGGCAACAACTGGCGGAGCGACTGTATCCCGTAAAAAATACCTGTATTGGTGGAGGCGAAGATGGTGATGCCGTCTTCCTGCACCTGCAGTTTATACGCTTCTTTCCCGGTGATGGAAGTGTCTTTCACGAGGCGCACCGCGGCTTTTCCGGTGGTGCCCTGTGCGGTGAGCACCGGTTTGCCGAATACTTTCCCCATCAACAGCGACAGGTAATCGGCTTCTGCGCGGAATACCGGTTCGTATACGATCCCGTTTTTCGGATCCAATACCACCGTGGCGCCGCTTTCGCGGATCAGTGCCGGCGTGGGGAGGATACGGGGGAGCTGGTCCGCCGGCAGCAGCGAGAGGGCTTCGTTACGGCGGTATACGTCTTCGGGTGTGGTTTGTACTTTGGTGTCTTTCGCGGTGCGGCGGAGTTGTTTCTCCTGGGTGGAGGGCGTAACGGCGAATTCGATGGCATGGCCCTTCGAGGGTTGGTTATCCCACACAATGTAAGGACCGGCGGGCGCGTCGGTGAAATGCGTCACCCAGGCAACGGACACGATGTTGATCTTAAGGGAGTCTCCGGGCTTCAGCCCCCCGAATCCCGCCACCGGCTTCAACCGGAACAGGTCGCCGTTGATATGTGCCGCTTCTATTCCCGGGGCTACTTCGCCGGGCGATACCATGCGGATGAAGTTGTAGTAGATCGTCCACCCGTTGGCAGGCAAAGCCTGCTTCGTGCGGTTGACAAGCGTGAAGGTCGACAAGGTCTGCGCCTTGCCCTGGTAGCCGTTTTCAACTACTTCCCACCGCATCTGCAAACCCTTTGCGGGGAATGCGGGCGATTGCGCCATGGCGCAGCAGGAGAGTAAAAGGCATACAATAATGAGTTTGTTTCGCATATAATCAGGATTACCGCCGGGACATGGCCTGCCGGCGGGGGCTTATTTTTTACGGAGATTTTTATTGATCGCGTCCAGCAGATACCCTTTCGGATCGCTGGAATATTCCCAGAACATCACGCCGCCGAGCTTGTTGGCATGCACGTAACGGCATTTTTCTTTTACGGATTCCTCATCGTCGTAAGAGATAAAGACGTGCTGGCCGGGGTGCCAAAGATAAGGCGCTTTGGCGCGTTTATCCCAATGGCGCTCAAATCCTTTGGCGGGCAGGCTGTCTTTGATGAAGGAATAACCCCCGCCACGGTACCCGCCGGTGGCAGGACGGTTCAATCCGCGGGCGGTATCGCCGGCCACTTTCCATCCCCGACCGTAAAACGCGATGCCCAGTACGATCTTTTCGGCTGGTACGCCTGCCGCGAGGAATAGCCCCACAGAGCGGTGGGCCGAAGATTCTTCCGGGTTATCCGTTGAGCCGAAGAGGTTGGTGTGATGCCCGGAGATGCCGTTGGGATTGGTTTTGTAATCGTACGACATGATATTGATAAAATCCTGGTATTGCGCGGCTTTCGCCATTTCGGTAGCGTCTACAAAGCTTTTGCTGCCCCCTACTGCCGAGGTGAGCAGGTATTTGCGGCCGGTTTCTTTTTCGAGGGTGTCGAGCGAGGCGCGGAGGGCGGCGAACATCAGCGTGAAGTTCTGCTTGTCTTCGGGCCGGTACACGTTCCCTTCTTCCCCAGGGATGCCGGGGTATTCCCAGTCGATATCCACCCCGTCGAGCTGGTATTTGCGGATGATATCGACCGAAGTGTGGGCGAACAGCCTGCGCCCGGCTTCGGTGAGCACGGCATCGGAGAAGTTTTCGCTCCATGCCCATCCGCCGATGGAGATGAGGATTTTAAGGTCGGGATTGCGGGATTTGAGGGCGTTGAGTTTCCGGAAGTTGACGGTGTCTGTGGCGAGGTTGGTGAGCCAGGCCTGGCCGTGCTGCACATCCACGAAAGCGTAGTTGATGTGCGTGATTTTTTCCACCATGATGGATTCCGGATCGGCAATCAGCCCGCGGAATCCGCCTACGTAGGCGATCACGACGGGTTTTGAACGTGGGGGGCGTGCGGCGGTGAATGCAACGGCGGCGCCGGCGATGAGGAGCAGCGCCGGGATGGCGGCGCGCATTGGCTTGGAGAATAGACGCATGTTTAAAAATAGTATATTTACGATCTAAATTCAACCCTTTGAAATACATCTGCTCCCTGCTCCTGACGGGCATCGCGGCAGCCGCCTGCAACTCCGGCGGCAAATCCACCCCTGCCGATTCAGGAGCGGTCAAAATCATCCACCAGGCGCGGCCTTCCCACGATCCGATCGGCATTTACACCGGCGACTTTGGCGGGAGCCCCATTTACATCAGCATCAACTTCGCCCGCGGCAAAAACGTCGCGGGATACAATACGCATAAAGGCCTGCGGCGCAACCTCCATGGCGAGATATTGCAGGATGGCGATGCGTGGCGCCTCCGCCTGGAGGAGCCCGGCGATCATCCCTACGACGGCGTTTTCGATATCCGCCTCTCGGAAGATATGAAAACCATGGATGGAACCTGGGAACCCCTGCAAAAGGATTCCGCTTCCTCCAAAAAGTTTACCCTTAACCGGGTGGCCGGCGAAAACTATGAAGTCTACATGGCCAGCGAAGAAAACAGCATTCAGTTCAATGTAGACGGATCATGCCGGCTGGAGTACTATCCGGCAGACAGTATTTCCGGCGGACAAGTCAATATCCTCCGCGGAACCTGGACGCGCACCCAGGACACCTTCCATGTCAACTGGCAGAAAAACGAGCAGTTCGGAAAATCCGCTAGCCAGTTTATTTTGCATGTCAAGAGAGAAGGCGATGATACCTACATTGACAGCCTGACGGGCGACGGATTCATCTTTTACCAGTTGCCATGAAGTTATTACTGCGCATAGTAACCGCAGCGGCCATCCTGTATGCCTCCTGGCTGATGGTGCTGCTGAGTTTGCCGTACACTTCCTTCGAACCACATATCGATTTCCTTTTCACCAAACAACTGGTGTACAAAATACACCATTGGCGATGGAGCTTTTACCTGCATGTGTTCGTGAGCACGGCGGTGCTGGTGGCGGGATTGTTCCAGTTCAGCCGGTACCTGCTGCAGCGGCATCCGGGCATTCACCGGGTGGCGGGGTACGTGTATGCGGTAACGGTGATCGCGCTGAGCGGGCCGAGCGGGTTGGTCATGGGGTATTATGCGAACGGGGGAATCTGGGCGCAGATCAGTTTCGTGCTGCTGGCTGTCTTGTGGATAGGGTTCACATTCCTGGCGATGTGGTATATCTGGAAAAAAGACTGGAAAAAGCATGCCGACATGATGACCCGCAGTTATGCGCTCACCTTGTCGGCGGTTACGCTCCGTTTTTATGCTTACGGAATCGCCGCGCTCGGCCTGGAAGTGGCGCCGCGTTCGGCTTACATCTGGATCGCATGGCTCAGCTGGACGCTGAACCTTTTGCTGGCGGAGTATCTTATCCGGAAACGGGTGTTTACTTCATGGCGAGCGGAACGGATTTCGGTGTAAAGCGGCCTTCTGGACTAATGGTGAAATAATCCACGCCCACTTCATTCATTTCCTCCATTTTATTTTCGGCGTAGCCGTTCTGCGCGGGGTCTTTCTCGTACCGCACCGCGAACTTCCGCACTTCCACATCCCCGTTGCCGGTAACCTTCCCCACCCGGAAAGGTTCATCCAGGATACGGTGGCCGCCGATGATCATTTTATCAAGCAGCTTGCCGTTGGCGTCGAAGCTGGCGAGGTAGTAGCAATAAGGCGCGCTTTCGTCCATCATCACATCCTGCACGGCGTAGGCGAGTACGGTGTATTGCGGCGTGGATTGTACGCTGCCAACATAGTAGTACTCACTGCCCACGTCGCGGGAGAACTTGGCGTTCCGCATTTCGGGGATGAATTTCTCAAAATCATATGTAACGAAACTGAATTCCTTGTCCTCCCGGAACTTCGTATCAAATACCACGGGCAATTCCAGCGGCTGGAATTCGTGGGAGAAGAGTTTCCAGAGGAGGCGGTCGGGATCGCTGGCGCCGGAGAGAGCTGCGGTAACTTCGTTATCGAAACGCCAGCGCATTTCGCGGAGCGGAGCCAGGTCGGCATCTTTATAGATTTGTTGTGTATTCGTGTAGCCGAATTCAATGGCGGACACGAGGTAGTGAAAGGCGCTGTCTTCCTTTCCGGCTTTGGCGTAAAGGCAGGCGGTATTGTAGAGTAATTTTGAAACGGGTTTATATCCCAGCAGATCGGCGATATGGTATGCCTGCAGCGCTTGTTCCACGCTGAGTTTGGCTTGCATGGACCGGGATCCGTCGCCCATTTCGGAAAGGGCGTTGCCGTATTCGAAGAAAGCCGCAGCGCGGGGGGCTTTGAGAATGGCCTGACGGAAGATGGGTAATGCGGACGCGGGGTCTTTCAGGTTGCGGTATACATCTATCGCCTGGCGAAAGAGCCGGTCGGCTTCTTTTTCGGGAAGTTCTTTCCGCGAGGCGAAAAGCAGGACGCTGTCCTCGTTCAGGTGATAGCCCTCCGTCAACGTGTATGCAGTAGTGTTAGAGGATCCGGTTGAATTGTCCGCGCCGTGTTGGCAGGCTGTGGTGGCAAAGATGAAGGCGATCAGGGGGATGTGGCGCATAGGGGATGAAATTTCCGGATCAAATATACGGTTATTCCATAGAAAAGGGTTTCCCCCGGGCGGAGGCGGGGCGCCTCTGCGCGGGGGAGCCCGGGCAACAGTCAAAGGATCACTGGTTCAAGTGAAATTTGATGGGCACATTGAACCAAACGGCCACGTTGCGCCCATTCTGGCGGCCAGCTTTCCATTTGGGCATTTTCCGGATCACGCGGAGCGCTTCTTCTTCACAACCCGCGCCCACTTTCCTCCCGGTCGTTTCTACATTGGTGATCGACCCGTCCACGTTCACGACGAATTTCACGAAAACGGTCCCTTCCACACCGTTCTCTGACGCCATATGCGGATAGCGCATGTGGTCGTTGAGGAATTTGTACATGGCTTTTTCACCGCCGGGGAATTCCGGCATGATTTCCACGAAGATGTGAGGGCCTTCCTCTTTTTCTACCTTGGGGGCTTCCACCACCCCGGTACCACCAGACACGCCTTCGAAGGGGTTTTCCGCGCCGCCGGGCTCGCCGATTATGTCTTTGGTGCTGATCGCCACGTCCTTCAGTTCTTCTATCGTTTTCATTTCATCTTCCGGGTTCACTTTATCGTCTTCGATTATCTTGATCGTCACGTGCTTTGCAGCAGCAGCCTGTGGCGGGGGCTCCACGGCGCGGGGAGGCGGGGGTGTGAATTTCTTTTCTTCGGGCGGGAGTTCCACCATATCCGGCGCTTCGAAAATGACAGGTTTCTCCACATGTTCTGCGGCTTTTGAATTCGAGGCCCAGGTGTAGGCGCCTACGCAGAGGAGAACGATCCCAGCCATACCCGCTACGGCGTTGCGGACGCGGCGGTCGTACTTGCGGCGGAGGTCATAGGCGCCGTAGTCTTTGTTACGGGAATTGAAGAGAATGTCGAGGAAGTCTGGTTTAGGCATTTGGGAGGTATTCATGGCGATAACGTTTAACAGGAAGATGCCCGCATGATATTTTTCCATAAACAATTCCCGGGGCCGGATTTAACACATTGAACCTTTTCACGTTACGTTTGTTCTACAAACGTACCCGCTGCTGTTAAACGGATACGAACCCTGTATGAGTAGCTGTTTCCTGACCATAATTAGGCGGATGGTCTGCTTGACCGCTGTGCTGACAACCTGTGCCGGGGGCGCCCATGCCCAGCAAAACGGTACGGCCGGCCCCGTATACACGCTGGATGAATGCATACGGTATGCGCTCCGCAACGAAAACAACGTCGTCAACGCCCGTCGCGGCAGATATCCACG
This sequence comes from uncultured Chitinophaga sp., assembly GCF_937874145.1. Lineage (GTDB taxonomy): Bacteria > Bacteroidota > Bacteroidia > Chitinophagales > Chitinophagaceae > Chitinophaga. The sequence goes on from NZ_CALNBI010000391.1 coordinate 8,871, forward strand.
GAACAGATCCGGGAAACGCGCGGCATGCTGCTGCCCCACGCCAATATCACCGGCAACTTCACCGACAACCTCAAACTTCAAACCTCGCTCATACCCGATTTTACAGGTGACCCCAATAATAAAGTCCCCGTTCAATTCGGCACCAAATTCTCTTCCGCCATCACCGGCGAAGTAACGCAAACCCTCATCAACAGCGACTACTTCCTGGGCCTCAAAGCCGCCAAAGTATACGATGAAATGGCCGTCCGCGATTACGAGCGCACCGCCATCGAAACCCGCGTGGAAGTCAGCGTCGCTTATTTCAACGTGCTCGTTGCCCAGGAAAGCATCCGGCTCGTGGAAGCCAACCTCGTCCAGTTCGGCAAAACCCTCAAGGATACACGCGCCCGGTACGACGAAGGCGTTTCCGAAAGGATCGACGTGGACAGGATCCAGACTTCCTTCAACAATGTCGAAACCAACCGCGCCAACCTCAAACGGCAGCTCGACTACACGTACGATGTATTGAAATTCCGGATGGGCATGCCCATCGATTCGCCCATAGCCGTTAAAGAAGATGTGAGGACCTACACCGACAATATGCCCGACAGCCTCAATTACCGCTTCATGGACCGGCCTGAATACGCCATGCAGCGCGTGCAGGTGGAGCTGGACCGGCTGAACCTGAAAAGTAAAAAACTGCAGGTCATCCCCACCCTCAATGCATTCGTCAATTACGGCTTCAACTATTTCTCTGAGAACTTCAGCGACCTCTATAAAACCGGCTTCGGCACTTCCGCCCTCGGCGTCCGGCTTTCCTGGCCGATCTTCGCCGGAACGGAAAGGATTTACGCCGCCCGGAGGCTCGCGCTCGTTCTGGAACAAAGCCAGAACAACCTTAATTATCTCAGCCAGCAGATCCAGCTGGAAGTCCGTGAAGGGTGGACGGTTTACCGGAACAACCTCAACCAGCTCAACACCCAGGAAAAGAATATGGAGCTCACACAAGGCGTGTACGACAGGGTGGTGCTGAAGTATGAAGAGGGCGTAGCCACGAGCCTCGACGTGCTTTCGGCCGACAGCGAGCTGAAAACAGCGCAAAACGATTACATCACTGCATTGGTCAATACCCTCATCAGCAGAGTGCGGCTCGAACAGGCGATGGGTAAAATAAAAGCGGAATAAACTCCTTGTTATGCAACCTTACCGGAATTTTTATATCATGCTGATCCCGCTGCTGGCGGTAGCCTGCAAGGGCAAACAATCCCAGCAGCAGATGGCGGGGGGCGCCATGCCGAAAACCACCGTCTCCGTCTTCGAAGTGAAGGCCGCCAGCTATACCGTCACCGAAAGCTTCCCCGCAGCGCTCACCGGCAATGTGCAGGTCGATATCAAATCCGATGTGACCGGCTTCCTGCAGAAGATCCATGCGAAAGACGGCAGTTCCGTTTCGAAGGGGCAGGCACTTTACGAGGTCGACAAAAGCCGCAGCCAGGCCGCTTACGACGAAGCCAATGCGGCCGTAATCCAGGCGGAGGCAGACCTTGCGCTGAAGAAACGCGATTACGAGCGGTATTCCAACCTGCTCAAAAAAGATGCGATCTCCAGGCAAACGGTAGACCAGGCAGAAACAGCGGTTAAAACCTCCGAAGCCATGGTAGCAGCAGCCCGCGCCACGCGCGCCCGTACCGGGACCGATATCAGCCACGCCGTACTACGTGCCCCCATCGCCGGGAAGATCGGCATCGCGCAGCTGCGCATCGGCGACCTGGTGACCGCAGGTTCCACCGTTATCAACACCCTCGTCAACGAAGACCCCATCTTCGCCGATATCGACATTCCGCAAACCCGTTATAATGAATTCCGTAAAGACGTCAGCGACCGCGCCGGCGGCAATCAATATTTCCTCACATTTCCCAACGGCGAATTATATCCCGAACCGGGAAAAATCCTGCTGGTAAACAACGCCGTGGATCCCCGTACGGGAACGCTCCGCGTGCGGCTTACGTTTCCCAACAAAAAAGGCCAGCTCAAATCCGGGATGACCGCCACAATGCAGATGCACTTTAAAACCGGCGACCAGCAGGTGGCCATTCCCGCCAAAGCCATTATGGAACTGCTGAGCGAAGTGAAAGTCTATACCCTCGGCCCGGGGAATGTGGTGGAAGTGAAGCCCGTGCAGAAAGGGTCCCTGCTCGACAGCCTGCAGATCATCGACAGCGGCCTGAAAGCCGGCGACAAGGTGATCACCGATGGCCTTCAGAAGATACGCCCCGGCGATACCGTCAATGTTAAATAAAAGGCACCATGATTGCGAAAACGTTCATAGAAAGGAAGAATACGACGATCGTGATTGCCATCATCATGGTGATCGTAGGCCTCATCTGCATGATCAACCTGCCGGTGGCCCAGCTCCCCGACATTGCGCCGCCCACAGTGTCCGTGAGCGCCAGTTATATCGGCGCCAACTCCACCACCGTGGAAGAAACCGTGACCACACCCATCGAGAACCAGGTCAATGGTACCCCCGGTGCCATGTACCTGCAGTCGGCCAGCGCGAACGACGGCTCTATGAGTATAACCGTCACTTTCGAGATCGGCACCGATCCGGATATTTCCACCCTCGACGTGCAGAACCGCGTGAGCATCGCCTCCCCCAGCGTGCCTGATGATGTACGCCGCGTGGGCATTACCACCAAAAAGCGCTCGAACGACATGCTCATGGTGGTGGCCCTGCTTTCCCCGAACGGCACGCACTCCAAAGCATTCCTCGACAACTACCTTAATATCAACCTCAAACCCGAAATTTCCCGCGTGAGCGGCGTGGGCGACGTGCAGGCATTTTCCAACGATTACTCCATGCGCATCTGGCTGGACCCGGAGAAGATGGCCAACCTCGGCCTCACACCCGCCATGGTGGCGGGCGCCATCCAGGAGCAGAACACCCAGGCGCCGGCAGGGATCATCGGTGCGCCGCCGGCCAATAAAGACCAGGCTTTCGAATATTCCGTGAAAGTGCGCGGCCGCTTGCTCACCGCGGAAGAATTTGGCGATATCATCGTGTCCAGCAACCCCAACACCGGGTCGCTCGTGCGCCTGTCCGACATTTCGCGGCAGGAGCTCGGTTCCTTCAGTTACGCGATCGACGTAAAGGCTGATGGCAAAACCGGTACCGGGATGGGCATCTACCTCACACCCGGCGCCAACGCGCTGGATGTGGCCGACCGGGTGGAAGCGCGGATGGCGGAATTGAAAAAAACCTTCCCGGACGATATCGACTGGATGGTGCCTTTCGAAACCGTTTCCTTCGTGCGCATCTCCATCAGCGAAGTGATCCAGACGTTCCTGGAAGCACTGGCGCTCGTGGTGATCGTGGTGTACATCTTCCTGCAAAGCTGGCGCGCCACGCTCATCCCCATCCTCGTTATCCCTGTATCCCTCATCGGAACGTTCATCTTCTTCCAGCTCCTCGGTTTCTCCATCAATACGCTGACGTTGTTCGGATTTGTGCTGGCGATCGGGATCGTGGTGGATGACGCCATCGTGGTGGTGGAAGCGGTCCAGCATCATATCGATGCGAATGGCATGACCCCGCGCGACGCTACTTTCAAGGCGATGGAAGAAGTGTCCGCCCCGGTGATCGCCATCGGCCTGATCCTCGCCGCGGTGTTCGTACCCGTGGCGTTCATCCCCGGCGTGAGCGGGAAACTATATCAACAGTTCGCATTGACGATCGCCTTTTCCGTGATCCTGTCCGCCTTCCTGGCGCTGAGTCTTACGCCGGCATTGTGCGCGGTGATGATGCGCCCTTCCAACCTCAACCCCGAATCCAAAGGGCTGGGCAAGCTGCATTACAAATTCAACACCTGGTTCGATAAATTCACGAGGAAGTACACCAACGGCGTCCGCAGGTCCATTAAACAAACCGCGTTCGTGCTTATTCTGATGGGCATCCTCTTCGGCGCGGCTTTCCTGCTATTCAAGCGGGTGCCTACTACTTTTGTGCCGCAGGAAGACATGGGCGCGATGTTCCTGGCGCTCGACCTGCCGGATGCATCCTCTTCCATGCGCACCCGCCAGCTGGCCGAACATGTCAACCAGATCCTGTCAGAAGACCCTGCCGTACAGCATTACATGGCGGTAACCGGGATGAACTTCATTGGGGGCGGCGCGGTAAAGCCCAGTTCCGCCACCTGGTTCGTGAACCTCAAGCCCTGGGACGAGCGATACGCCAACGGTCAGAACATGAACGTGGTGCTGGGAAGGATTCAGGGCAAGCTGGCCCAGATCACGGAAGCCACGGCGCTGGTAATTCCGGCGCCTACGCTGCGGGGGCTTGGCACGTCGTCTGGTTTCTCTTATGTGCTGGAACAGCGGTCCGGCACCGATATCACCGAATTTGCTCGGGTACTGCAAAACGTGC
>NZ_CALNBI010000392.1 GCF_937874145.1 uncultured Chitinophaga sp.
GGAGGTCAACTGGCTGGAGCTTTGCTACATCCTCAAGCTCGACGTCACGGCGATCCCGGAAACGCTGCGCGCCTTCTTCCTGGAAGATGAAATGCGGAACACCTTCCTGGAAGTGCTCGCCATTTATGGGAAAGGATATACCGCCTCGGGGGATATCGCACTTTTCAACCGCTGGATGAAAACGGAACGGGTGTACATGGGCTTCCTGTCGCCGCTTTCCATGCTGGGCACGCAAGCCGGCCGGGACCTGGCGCATTACTGGATCGAAAACTCCATCTGGACGGGAGCGGAGGAGAAGGATGAGACTACGATGGCGGAGTTTCTAGGTGGGAAGAGGGGGTATGCTTGAAAATAATTGCATTGCCAATGCCTTGCGTAATTAAGAAAAAAAGCCCGAAGGCCAAGGCCTCCGGGCATATCAACCGAGTATGAAACCCTGAAACGGGTTATTTCTTGTTCAGCAATTCCAGCAGCAGCTTCGCGGCCTCTTCCGACGATGCGGGGTTCTGGCCGGTGATAAGCAGGCCGTCTTGCAGCACGTAGCTACCCCAATCCGGCCCCTTGCTGTAAGCGCCGCCGTTTTTCTTCAGCTCGTCTTCCAGCAGGAAGGGCACTACTTTCGTCAGCTGCACCGCTTCCTCTTCGGTGTTGGAAAAGCCGGTCACTTTCAAACCTTTCACCAAGGGTTCGCCGTTCGCTTTTTTGGTGTGTAGCAGTACGGCTGGCGCGTGGCATACGGCAGCTACGGGCTTGCCGTTGTTATAGAATTGCTCGATGAGCGCTATGGAGTTTTTGTCGTTGGTGAGGTCCCACAGCGGGCCATGGCCGCCGGGATAAAATACCGCGTCGTAATCGGCGGCGTTTACCTGGCTGAGGGGGATCGTGTTGGCCAACTTTTGCTGCAAATCCTTGTCGCCGAAGAACCGCCGCGTGGCGTCGGTCTGCGATTCGGGGGCTTCGCTCTTGGGATCGATGGGAGGCTGCCCGCCCAGCGGAGATGCAATGGTGACCTCGACGCCGGCATCCGCCAGGGCGTAATAAGGGGCCGCGAATTCTTCTACCCAGAAACCGGTCTTATGACCCGTGTCGCCCAACTGGCTGTGGGAGGTCAGTACAATGAGAATTTTGAGGACATTCATATTGGTGCTTTTTGCGTGTTCTGATCGTCGTATCGGCGCCGGTGCGACGATACAAAATTAGAACAGCGCAGCATCCCGAAAGTTGCGGTAGCGCACTAAAATGCTGTGATCCCCCGCACAGCAGGGGCTTTTGTGTGAGCATGATCACATTTCGCCCTGGTACAAACGGCTCAGGCTCTCGCGCGATACGCCGAGGTATGCCGCCAGCAGCGTTTTAGGCACCCGCTGCATCAGTTTGGGTTGCAACTGCTGCAACCGCTCGTAGCGCTCCCGCGGATTCTTGAATAGCAACAGTAATATGCGCTGTTGCAATCCCACATATCCGCCCTTCTTCTTCAACAAAAAGAAATTCGAAAAAGCATGTATCTCACGGGCGAGCTTCTGATGGTCGTCGTCGGAAAGTACCAGCACTTCGCTGTCTTCGATACAGTCCACGGTCAGCGTGGCGGGCGTGTGGTTATATAAAGCCAGGTAGTCGGACACCCACCAGTCCTCCATCGCGAATTGCAGGATATGCTCCTTGCCGGATTCGTCGGTATGGCTCGATTTGATCAACCCTTTATGGACCCAGTAATGATATTTTACGGAATCGCCTTCCTGGATGAGGGTTTGCCTTTTTTTGAATTTCTTGAGGGAGAAGTGGGACCAGATGTATTCGAACTCGTCGTCGGTTAGCGGGACAAGCTGGGTAAAATGCTGGTGAAGTCGGGTCTTAATGTCCATATCAGCCCTCAATTTACTGAAAATTTCCCTGTTGAAGCGTCGCGGCGGATGGGGTTTTTAGTGCTTTAGTACCCTAAAAAGTGATAAATATCAGGCCGTTTCGACCGTCACCAGTAAAAAATACCACAAAAGCCCCAAATGTGAAAAGTACCGCAACCGGCTGTATCGTACCTTTGTGATGTCATGAAAGCAACCATCCCGGTATACGATATCTGCACCGTTTCAGACGGTCACCAGCACCCGGACCTGCTCACCGAGCGCCTCGGTTCCTACCTGAAGAAGAACTACCAGCGCGTCCACCAGCAGCACGGGCACTCGTTTTACCACCTGGTGCTTTTTACCGGCGGCAGCGGCTCCCACACCCTGGATTTCACCCGCTACGCCGTGGAGCCCTGGCAGATGTACTTCATGACGCCCGGACAGGTCCATTCCTGGCACTTTGGCCCGGAAACCGAAGGATATGTGGTGCATTTCTCCACCGCTTTCTTCCGGTCGTTCCTCGCCAACCCCGATTACCTCGACCGCTTCCCGTTCTTTTCGGGGCAAAGCCCCGACCAGGTGATGGAAGTGCCGGAAAAGCTCCGCGAAGTTATTCAGCCGGTATTCGAGCAGATCCTGCAGGCTGGCGCCGATAACGAGCCCGATCTCGTGCGCGCCCTGCTTTTGCAGCTGTTCCTGGAAACCGACCGCCACATCGCCCGCGACGGCGAGCCCGGCGTGCCGCAACAAAAGCAGCTCGTGCTGCGGAACTTCATGGCGCTCATCAACCGCCACTACCGTTCCATGCGCCTGCCCCGCGAATACGCCGAACAGCTCTACATCACGCCCAACCATCTCAACGCCCTTTGCCAGGACCTCCTAGGCAAAACGGCCGGCGAGATCATCCGGGAGCGGGTGTTACTGGAAGCCAAGCGGCTCCTTACCAATGAGCAAAAGACCGTAGCCGAAATAGCCGGGGACCTCAACTTCCCCGACAACAGCTACTTCTCCCGGTTTTTCCGGAAGTATACAGGGCAGTCGCCCGAAGAATTCAGAAAAAGTCTAAACTGAAAAATATGTGTGCCGAAAGAAACGAACAAAAGCCCAATTTGATCCTCAGCGCCCTGCAGAACAAATGCCCCCGCTGCCGGAGAGGCCGCCTCTTCGTGGAATCCAATCCCTACAAACTCGGCTCTTTCATGAAAATGAACGAGCACTGCCCCGAATGCGGCCAGCCTTCCGAACCGGAAACCGGCTTCTTTTTCGGAACAGGTTACGTAAGCTACGCCCTTTCCATTGCCCTGTCCGTGTCCACCTTCGTGGCCTGGTGGGTGTTGCTCGGGTTCAGCCTGCACGATAACAGCGTACTGTACTGGCTGGGCGTTAACGCCATCCTCCTCGTGGTGATGCAGCCCCTGCTTATGCGCATCAGCCGCACCATCTGGCTCTACTTCTTCGTGTACTACGACAGCAACTGGCGCCAGAACCGGCTGCCGGTCCGCACGCCGGTCCAATAGCAGGATCCTGGCATATCTTTTCTGTAAGATGTTATTGAAAGCGTATAAGGCTCCCGGGCGGGAGCCTTTTATTTATCCTCCACCACCTTGAAAATGCGGTTGCATTTGTCCGCTACGGTATGGATGATCTCGTCCATTTCTTTGGCGATCTTTTCGATGCCGGCCAGTAAGGGCAGATTGGAAGGGTCGGTGAGATTGTCTTTGTCAAGGAGGTTGACCACGCCCAGCATGGAAGCCACCGGGCGGCGAAGGCTGTGCGAGCTCATGTGGGCTACTTTCTGCAGTTCCTCGATGTAGGTTTTTTTCTCCGTAATATCTTCCATGGCGCCGATCATGCGGATGGGCCGGTGCGCTTCGTTATACATGATGTAGACCCGGTCGAATATATGCCGGTACCTGCCGTCGGCGCACAGGAAGCGGTATTCCGCGGAATATGTGTTGCGTTTTTCGGCGATGGCTTGTTGCAGCCCGGCAATGATCTTGGGCGCATCGTCCGGGTGGACGTGCGCTTCCCACCAGTCCTCCGTTTCCTCCGCCTTGCGGTAGCCAAACATGGTGGACAGGTTGTTGTTCCAATGCATGGTGTTGCCGACCATATCATAATCCCAGATCACGTTGCTGGTGGCAAGGGTAACCATTTCGTAGCGGTCGAGCGCTTTTTGCAGGCTGAGTTGCTGTTGTATGCGCTGTGTGATATCCCGCGCAAAGCAGGAAACGCCCACCACGTGTTGTTGTTTGCGCATGGGGTGGAAGCTGATCTCCGCCACGGCGAGGCCCATGTCTTCCAGCTCGATCGTTTCTTCGATGATATGCGTTTCGCCGGCGAGGCTCCGGTCGTAATACTGGTTCCAGCGTTCGATTTCTTCTTCGGTGTCGCCTTTGACGAGGGGGCCGCCGACATGCACTTCCTGGTTTTTGAACTGGCGGATGCTGTCGCGGAAGGCGTTGTTGAAAGCGGTGTAATGCTTGCGGTCGTCTACCGACCAGATGAGGTCGTCGGTACTGTTCATGATGGTATTGAGCAGCAGTTCCTGGCGGGAGAGGGCCTCGAAAGCGATATGTTTGTCGGTGACGTCGGAGATGCTGACGATTTCCACTTCGCGGCCTTTGTAATGGGTGCCGAAGGTCCGGATGTCGACGTGCATGAGGGTGCCGTCTTTTTTGAGGTGCTTCCAGGTGCCGAAATTCTGAAACCCGGATGTGGTAAACCGGGTGGCATCGAGCACCTTCTGGACTTCTTCTTTGGGCCGGACCTGAAGTATTGTCATGGTCAGGAATTCCTGGAGCGTGTAACCGTAGAGGTGAATGGCGGCGTCATTGACGTCGACGTATTCGAGCGTTTTGCAGTCGTAGATCCACATGGGCTGGGGGCTTTCACGGAACACGCGGATGTAGGCCATTTCGAGGCGGCGCACGGAATTGCGGGATTTGGACAGCAGCCAGAACAGCAGTAAAGACGAAAACAATACGAAAAGGATGCCCTTGCCGTACTGCACTTTAAGCAACGTTGCAGGGATGTGCTCCGCCAGCCATTGCAGGAGCGAGTCCGTAATCAATATCCAGAGCACTCCGGCGGTGAAGTAAATCAGCACCGTTCGGAGGGGCGACAGTAGGTGGGTCATATTCAGCTGTTTATCAGAGGATCTAGTCCCCGGAATTTACAGAAAATTTGGTCTTGTTGCGGTTTTGGGCGGGAAGATTTATGAATGGCGCCGTCAATTGAGGGAATGGTCGATTTCGAGGACGCCGGAGAAGAGGGGCTCGCTTTTTCCCGGGAGGAATGCCTTTACCCGTACGGGCACATAATCATCGATCAGGTGGAAGATATCTTCCTTCTCCAGGGAATGGATTTCCAGCTGGGGATATGGGGAGTGGCGGTCGAGCTTCAGGCGGATAGGCAATGAATGGATGCCGGAAACAACCATGCCGCGCCAGGGATTCATTTCGTTGTCTGGCTTCAGCGTCACATGGCGGCCACGCAGCGGCTGCCTGCGGAACAACGGGGGCGCCGCGGGCGTTTTCACCAACAGGATGCCCAGGGTCAGGAAGAAATACAATAACAGCATGATCATGATGATCTCGCTGTCCTGCTGCATGAGGACCGTCATCGGCACCAATCCCATCACCGCGCAGAGCCATACCATTGCCTTGCGCTGGTAAACGCCCATCCCGGCCGGAAATAGCCTGCTTACACAGAACCCCGCAAAAATGGCGGCGGGCGCCGTATAGAGCAATATTTTCGGAAATACGCCCAACGCCTGAGTGGCCGTAGCGTTCGTCATTGCCGCTGAAATATAATAGATAAAGATCGAGGGAGGTAATGCGGCGATGAACCAGATTTTCAGGGTGTACCAAAAGAACGTTTTCATACGATAGGGCAAAGAACGGAAATAAACATCATCCGGGCAATACCTGTCAACGCGTATAACGACCGTTCGTGTTAAATTTCGTAGATTTAAAGATGTGGAAAAAAATCCTGATCGTAACAACCGTGGCAGCCATCGGCGCCTGTTCTCCCCAGCCGTACAAAACTACCAATAAGTTGTACCGTTCGGAAGCCAAACGATGGTCCGGCGTGGTGCGGTCCCAGCCCGAAAACATCCCCGTCGCCGCCGTTGCGCCGCCGGCATGGGCGGGCACCGTCAACTTCAACCTGCGCAAACCCAACTATGTTATCATTCATCATACCGCCCAGAATTCCTGTGAGCAGACCTTGCGCACTTTTACGCTGGAGCGCACCCAGGTGAGCGCGCACTACGTCATTTGCCGCGACGGTACCGTGCACCACATGCTCAACGATTACCTGCGCGCCTGGCACGGCGGCCTTTCCAAATGGGGAAGCATCACCGACATCAATTCCGCATCCATCGGCATCGAGCTCGACAACAACGGCTTCGAACCCTTCGACAGCCTGCAGATCCGCAGCCTGATGGTGGTACTCGATACCCTCAAAAAGCGGTACAACATCCCCGCCAATAATTTCATCGGCCATGGCGACATTGCGCCCCGCCGTAAAAACGACCCCAGCGTGCTCTTCCCCTGGAACCGCCTGGCCGAAAAGGGTTTCGGGATCTGGTATGGCGATACTTCCCGCATCACCGTGCCCGATAACTTCAATAACCTCCAGGCACTGCGCATCATCGGTTACGACCTGCAGGATACTTCCGCCGCCATCCAGGCATTCAAACGCCACTTCGTGCCCTCGGATTCCCTGTCGGCCCCGGCCGTACTGTCCGACGGCTCCCGGAAGATCCTCATGGGGGTCATGCAACAGGCTTTATAGACTTGCCTGCCCATAAATTGAAAAAAGCGGAGTGAGAACACTCCGCTTTTGCTTTTTTCCACGTTACTCCAATCTATATTGAATTAATAGAACGGATTCTGATCGAGTTTGGGATTGAGGTCGCGCTCACCCGTGGGGATGGGCCACCAGTAATCCCTCTTAACGTCAAACTTCCTGGTTTCGAGGAAGCTGCCGTTGTATTTTTTCGCGTCGGAATTCATCACCGTTTCGATGGTTTTCCAGCGGCGGATGTCGTTGTAATAAGTTGCTTCACCGGCAAATTCGATCCTCCTTTCCTTGCGGATAGCTTCGCGCATCTGCGTTTGGTTGAGGCCTGCGGCGATTTCGGGCATATCCACACGGTCGCGGATCTCTTTCAATGCTGCGTATACGGTCGCGTCTGCGCCAGAAGTTTCATTGCGGGCTTCTGCATACATCATCAGTACATCCGCGTAGCGCAGCACGATGAAGTTGGTTTCCGACTGGCCGCCTACCAGCGAAGATTTATCGGACGGAGGCGCTTCGCGGTCGTAGATGGAGAATTTCTTCATCCCGAAGCCGGTAATGGCGAAGCGTTTATCGTCGATGATATTGCCCATGTACATATCGCCGGGGAAAGTGAGCGTGGCGTACATGCGAGGGTCCCGGTTCTCGTAAGGTTTGGCCGGGTCGTAACCGGAACCTGCTTCCGTTGGGAAGAGGCCGTTATCCATCGGGTAGGCCATCACCAGGTCGAGCAGCGGCGCGTTGGTATTGTATTGGCGGCAGATCAGGTCGAAGGAGTTGCCTTGTTCCGGCCACATGTACTGCACGTCGAAGATCACTTCCTTGTTGTTTTCGTTCTGGGGAAGGAAAAGGGCGCGGTGGTCGTCGAAGAGGTCGTCCCCGGCTTGTCCTGCCATATCCATCACG
>NZ_CALNBI010000393.1 GCF_937874145.1 uncultured Chitinophaga sp.
GAGTTGCTGTACGAGGCAGGATTGCCGCCGGCCATGCTGAGCGTGTTGCTTGGACCCACGGCCGAAGTGGCGGAAGTGCTGGTGACGGACCCGCGCGTGGAGCTTGTTTCCTTTACGGGCAGCGTGGCGGTGGGAAAACATATTGCAAAGAACGCCGGCTATAAGAAAGTGATCCTCGAATTGGGCGGCAACGATCCGCTGATCGTGCTCGAAGATGCGGATATGGACCTGGCCGTAACACTGGCGGCGGAAGGATCGTACCGCAATTCCGGGCAGCGCTGCACGGCGGTGAAGCGCATCCTCGTGCAGGAAAGCATTCACGACGAGTTCGTGGAAAGACTGATCGAAAAAACAAAGGAATACCTGGCCGGAGACCCCCATCTCCCCGAAACCCGCGTTGGCACGGTGATCGACGAGCCGGCGGCTAAATATCTCGAAGATGTGGTGGCGAAAGCCGTGGCCCAGGGCGCGAAAGTGCGCATCGGCGGCCGCCGTACAGGCGCTTTGCTGGAACCGACCGTAATCACCGACGTTCCCCGCGACGCGCAGATGGTGGTGCACGAATCCTTCGGCCCACTCGCGCCCGTGATGAAAATCAAAGACCTGGAAGACGCGGTGCAGCTGGCCAACAGCACAGCTTACGGGCTTTCCTCCGGTATTGTTACAAAAGACATGGAAAAGGCGCTCTACGCGGTGAAAAACCTGCGGATGGGGACGGTCAACATCAACGAAGTGCCGGGTTACCGGATCGAGAGCTCGCCCTTCGGCGGCATCAAAGATTCCGGGCTGGGCATTAAGGAAGGCGTGATCGAAGCCATGAAGTGCTTTACATACGTGAAAACATTTTCCCTGCCCTGGTAGGGCGCTCTTTAAACGTTTGTATGCAGCGGCCGCGGGTAACCGTGGCCGTTTCTATTTTAGTTAAATGGAAAGAAAAAAGGCGCACCTTTTCAGGGGTGCGCCAGGTGTAGTTGTGTCAGGGAAAAATATCAGGAAAGTGCGGGCTGCTTTTGCACGATCTCGCCGATGGCTTTTACGAGCGCGGCCACATCTTCGGGGAAGATCTGCCCGATATTGCCGATGCGGAAGGCGTTGGTTTTGCTTAGTTTGCCGGGATAGATCACGAAGTTGCGGTCGCTGAGTTGCTGGTAGAATTGTTCGAAATGGAAGGTGGGATCGTTGGGATAGAGGAACGACGTGATGATGTGCCCCTGTATCTCCGGCCGCAGGTATTGTTGAAATCCAAGGGCTTCCATGCCCTTGTCCAGCGTTTCCTTGTTTTTGCGGTAGCGCGCCTCGCGGGCGGGGATGCCGCCTTCTTCCCGGAGCTCCTGCAGCGCCTGGCGGAACGCCATGATGCTGAGCGTGGGCGGCGTGAAGCGGAATTGCCCGTTGGCTTCGAGGCCCTGCCATTGCTCGTACAAATCAAGGCTGAGGCTGCGCGCCTGGCCTTTCGTTTTCAGTAAGGACTGCTTTTCCGCGATGATGAAGGCGAAACCGGGAATACCTTCGATGCATTTGTTGGAGGAGGAAACGAGGTATTGGATATGCGCCTTGCGGATATCGAGCGCAACGCCGCCGAAGCTGCTCATGGCGTCTACGATGAAGGTTTTGCCGAGCTCCGCGCAGATCGCGCCGATGGCTTCGATAGGGTTGAAGAGGCCCGTGGTGGTTTCGCTGTGGATGCAGGCTACGTGCGTGATGTAGCTTTGTTGTTCCAGCAGGTGGTGCACGGCGGCGGGGGCTGTTATTTCATCTTCTTCGAAACGCAGTACGGTATGCGGGAGTTTGTGGATGGTGCACATTTTGACGATGCGCTCGCCATAAGCCCCGTTGCTCAACACGAGCAGGTGATCGTTTTCGCCGATAACGCTGCTGATCACGCTTTCCACGCCAAATGTGCCGGAGCCCTGCATCAGCACGGTTTCATATCCTTCTTCTTTCGACACATGCCCCAGTGTGAGCAGTTCTTCGCGGATCTGTTTCACGGCATCCACGAAAAGCGCGTCGCGCGAGCCCATATCTTCCATGGCGGCGGCTTTTACGGTTTGAGAAGTAGAGAGCGGTCCGGGCGTGAATAACAGTTTCTTCATAAATGTATTGTAAAGTTATGCAGTTTGGGCGCCGTTGGCTCTGGTTTTTCCCACAGCTTGCGGAGGCCATTTTTGCGGTTGAAATATACGAAAGCGGTAATAAGCAGGGCGAGACAGGCGAAGCACAGCAGGTAGCTGAATTGCATCAGCACGCGGCTCCAGCGGAGGTCCTTCATGAAAAATTCGCGGTACAGCAGTAATCCCACGCTCCCCAGGTACCCGATGGCATCGCAGCCGTATACGAAGAACCCGGCGTTGGCTTTCATTTTAAACAGAGCGATCAGCCGTTCGAACAACGCCACCTGGATGGGGATATATGCAAGGAAAAGCCCTGTGCCCAGGCTCAGCATCCAGCTGTAAGAGCTGATGGCCTGGCGGTGGAAAAGCACTGTGCTGGCGCCCGTCATCAGGATGCCGATCGCGATCAGCCCATTCGTGGCCCAAAGCCCGCGGATATTATTGCGGATCAGCGACAACGACGACACGCATGCCACCACGATCACCGTGCTGATGAGCTCCGTTTGCGCGAGGATGCCGCTGTTCCAGTGGTTGCCGCCGATCTCGTTCCAGATTTCCACGCTGAAGTTGTCGCGGAAGTCGCGGAGCGTGGTGAGCAGGCAATATATCAGCAGGATGCAAAGCAGCCCGGGCCAGTAATTCCGTATGATGGTGTTTTTGTCCTGCGGCGTCATCGGTGCGCGCTCCGCCCGCAGGAGCCGGTCGGTTTCGCCGGGCGCAGGGATGACGGAGAGCATCCAGATGAAAAGGCAGGTCAGGGGCAGGAAGAGGAGCCCTATGACGAAGGGCATCCAGAATTCAGAGATCGCCGGGAACAGGGAGTGGATCTCCAGGTAAATGGTTTTAAGAATGCCGGAAGCCGCGATGATAGAGATGCTGAGCCCCATCGCCAGGATTTCCGTGAAGCGCCGCCCTTCCAGGAAGCTGAAGATCACGCCCCAGACCATCCCCAGCGGCAGGCCGTTCAGGAATAGAAACAGGAAATTATAGGGATAGGGAACCAGCGCAAACCCCAGTAACGAAACCAGTGCAAACAAGATAAGCCCCGCCACCAGCCGGATACGCTGGCCGGGCCGCAGTTCTGAAATGACCTTAATCCCCGCGAACTTGGAAACCATATACCCCAGCACCTGTGCGATGATGAGCACGGTCTTATATCCCAGGCCGAAAAGGCTCAGCCCTTCGTAAAGCCCGGTGTTGAAGGGCTTGCGGAACGCGTACATGCAAAAATAAGTGCCGAAGGAGGCCAGCAGGCACCAGGCAATAAAGAGAAGTCCCGAGGGCTGTTGCAGTCTTTTGGTGATCATAAACGAAGTGTTTAGTATAGCCAACCTGTCACCTTCTTCGTGTTTAATATTTGTAAATTATAAAAATTCTTTAAATTCGGGAAAGTTTCTGCTAAACTTTTTAAAGATTCTACCAAAATCAAGTATGATAGGCTATTAGGTTGCTATTCAACGAAGGTCGCACGTTTGGAATTTACCCCCGGATTTCAGGTGTTAAGGAATTATTATTTTAATATAACTATACTATTAAATTTAGTAATACTTAACATTTCCTTTATACGATCACCGCATTTTTGTTTTGAAAACCGCTTAATCCTTTCCTTATGCAACACGTTCTACAGCCACTCCTCAGGGTCGCGCTCCTCGCACTCGCCCTCGCGATGCCATGCTCCCGGGCATGGGCGCAACACCCCGTCTCCGGCCTCGTTTCCGCCGAAGACCAACAACCCGTCCCCGGCGTCACCATTAAAGTAAAAGGCGCCAACACCGGAACCGTCACCGACGGCGAAGGAAAATTCTCCATCCGTTGCGCTTCCGACGCTATCCTCCAATTCACCTCCCTCGGGTTCGTAACGCAGGAAGTCCCCGTCAACGGACAATCCACCCTGAACGTAACCCTGCTCACCGACAAAAAATCGCTCGACGAAGTCGTGGTCACCGCCCTCGGCATCAAAAAAGAAAAGAAAGCCGTCGGTTTTTCCGTACAGGAAGTAAAAGGCTCCGACCTGGTGAAGGCCCGCGAGCCCAATGCCATCAACTCCCTGTCTGGCAAAGTGTCCGGCCTCCTCATCGCGTCCAACCCCAATCTTTTCGGTAACCCCGATATCCGCCTCCGCGGCGTGAAACCGCTCATCGTGGTGGACGGTGTTCCCATCAGCTCCGACTCCTGGAACCTCAGTCCGGACGATATCGAATCGTACTCCGTGCTGAAAGGCCCCACCGCCTCCGCCCTCTACGGTTCCCGCGGCGTGAACGGCGCCATCCAGATCATTACCAAACGCGGAACTGCCGGCACCCGGGTGGAATTCAACACCAGCCAGCAATTGCAGGCCGGTTATAATGCCATCCCCGAAACACAGAACGATTACGGCCCCGGTGATTATGGCGAATATGCCTTCGGCGACGGTAAAGGCGGCGGGATCAATGACGTGGACTACAACCAGTGGGGCCCCAGATTCAATGTCAAAGACCCCTCCACCGCCAGCGGCTGGAAAGAGCTCCCCCAGTTCGACAGTCCCATCGATCCCGCCACCGGCGAACCTATCCCCACGCCCTGGCTGCGCCGTGGCCCCAACAACCTGAAGAACTTCCTGCGCAACGGCTTCCTTTCCACCGCCAACGTCGCGGTTTCTTCCAGGAACGAAAAAACGGATATCCGCTTGTCGGCCTCGCATACATACCAGCGCGGGCAGGTCCCGAATACGCACGTCAATATCACGAACGTGAACGTGGCCGGCGGCGTGAATTTCACGGATAGGTTGCGTGTAGACGTGAACGTGAATTACAACAAGCAATACACACCCAATTATCCCAACCTGGCCTACGGTCCCAACAGTTTCATTTACTACCTCACTATCTGGGGCGGGGCCGACTTCGATGTGCGCGACCTCCGCAATTACTGGCAGCCCGGCAAGGAAGGCATCCAGCAGTATAACTTCGAATACTTCCGGTACAATAACCCCTGGTTCATCGCCAACGAGTGGCTGCGCGGATATTACAAAGACGATATGTACGGTTACGTTTCGGCGAACTACAAGATCGCGAAGAACTTCAACGCCATGCTGCGCACGCACATCAACGCCACCAATCTTTACGAAAACAATAAACTGCCCTATTCCGCCGGCGCTTACGAAGCCAACCTGAAAGGCAAGTACCGTGAGTGGTGGACGTATAATTTCGAGAATAACACCGACTTCCTGCTGACCTGGGACAAGGATTTCGGGCGGCATTTCGAGTTGTCGGCCCACGCCGGCGCCAACCTCCGCACGCTCAACAACCGCAATATCTACGGTGAAACGGCTGACCTGCTCATCCCGATGTGGTATAACTTCGAGAACACGAGCGAGCAGCGCAAGCCCACCAATTACACCGCCACCAAGCAGGTGGGGAGCGCCTATGCCTCGGTGGACCTGGCTTACAGGAATTACCTGTTCCTCGGCCTCACAGGGCGGATGGACCACTCCTCCACGTTGCCCCTCAGCAACAACACTTATTTCTATCCCTCCGTGTCGGTCAGCGCCATCATTTCCGAAATGATCAAAATGCCGGGCTTCATCGATTACTGGAAAGTGCGCGGCTCCTGGGCGCGCGTGGGCGACGATATCGGCCTGTACTCCAATATCGCGAACTATACGCTGGGCACCCGCTGGGCCAATATGCCTTCGGCTTATTACGCCGATAAGATCTTCAACGACCAGATCGAACCGTATTTCAGCACTTCGTTCGAAGTGGGGACAGACCTGCGTTTCCTGAAAAACCGGGTGGGCCTCGATGTGGCGTATTACAGGGCGGTGGATGGCCCGCAGGTATTCAATAATCCCATTTCGGAAACTTCCGGTTACCTGTCGAAAGTTCTCAACGGGTTGAAATATCTCCGCCGCGGGGTCGAAGTAACCCTGAACGGCACCCCGGTTGCTTCGGGGAAATTCAAGTGGGACGTCATGCTGAACTGGACATCCTACAAACCCTACCTCAAGGAAGTCTACGGCGATCAGCAGAAACTCGGCTATATCAGGATCGGGGAACGATCCGACGCATATTACACGACGGATTTCTACCGCTCGCCCGATGGGAAAGTGGTGTACGGGACTAATGGTTTGCCGGTGAAAGACCCGATCCCGAAAAGGGTTGGCTATTTCACTCCCGATTGGTTCGGCGGCCTCAGCAACACGTTCACTTACGGCGACTGGCGCTTCTCCTTCCTCCTGGATGGCCGTGTGGGCGGGAAGACGTTGAACTATGTGAACCAAAAACTCTGGCAGGGCGGCCGCCATCCGGATGCAGGGCCGGCGGAAAGGGAGAAAGACGCGCTCCGCGATCCCAATACCGGTAAACCCATCCCGCATTGGACGGGCGATGGCGTGGTGGTAACGAAAGGCGAACTGAAACGCGACGGCGACGGAAACGTGATTTCCGATACCCGCGAATTCGCACCCAATACGAATAAGACCACCTTCCAGGACTGGGCGTACAACCTCATGGGTGCTGAAATCTCCAATATCATCGACCAGACTTTCGTAAAGCTCCGCGACGTTACGCTGACGTACACGCTGCCGGCGAAAAAGCTTTCCCGGTCGCCGTTTAAATCCGCGAATGTTTCGTTCGTGGCGCGCAACCTGTTGTACATCACCAAATACAAGAATATCGACCTCGATCAGTTCATCGATGGGGCGAACGGGCTGCAAACGCCTTCCGTGAAAAGCTACGGCGTTAACCTGAATTTCTCCTTCTGATCCGTAAACCAACGAACATGAAACACATCACCAACATCCTCATATGCGCAACGCTGGCGATGGGCGCCGCGTCCTGCAAAAAGTTCGAAACGCTGCAAGACAACCCGAACAAGCCCACCGTTTCGCCCCCGGCGCTGTTGCTCACGGGCGTCCTCATCGATCTGAAAGAAAACCCCTGGGACCAGGCGCAGCGCGAAAACCAGTTCTGGGTCTCGAATTTCGACTATTACGCCAGCCAGGGTTACAACTGGAGCTCCACGGGCATGCGCTACAATGTGTTGCGTAATATCCAGAAGATGGAAGAAGAAGCCTCCCGCCTGGGCGGCGACGAAAACCGGCCGTATCTCATCATCGCCAACTTCCTGAAAGCCTGGTGCTACCTGGATATGACGATGAAGTTCGGCGACGTTCCCATGAGCGAAGCCATGCAATCCGCATCCGAAAACTTCACCCCGAAATACGATCCGCAGAAAGAAGTCTTCCGCCAGGTGCTCGCCCTGCTGGAATCTTCGGCCACCGAAATGAAAGCCTTCCTCGATGCGGCCAGGCGCAATAAGATCAACGGCGACTTTATGCTGGACGGCGACCTGGACAAATGGCACAAGCTGATCAACAGCACCCGCCTGCGCGTGCTCATCAACCTCAGCAAACATGCCGACGATGCCGATCTGAAAGTGAAAACCCAGTTCGCCGCGATCCTGGCATCTCCCGCCAACTTTCCCATCATGACCGGTAACGGAGATAACTACCAGGTGGTGTTCAACGGCAATATCCAGGATAACCGTTACCCGCTCGGGCCCTACAACCGCGGCTTCGACCGTGGCCGCAACAACATGGGCGCCACCTACCTCGATTCGCTGGTGGCTTACAAAGATCCCCGCACTTTCGAGATCGCGGAGCCGGTGGATACGGCCAAATCGAACAATGTTCCCGGGTATGCCGCCCGTTTCTCTTCTTACAAAGGCGGCCGTACCGGCGATGTGTTAAGTGATCTGTCGTCGCAGAATGCGAACGGGTATTTGTCTTACGGCAACGAACGCCGCTACTGGCAGACGGGCAGCGGCGAGCCCTGCATCCAGCTGGGCTACCCCGAAACCTGTTTCACCATCGCGGAAGCGATCCAGCGGGGCTGGGCGCCGGGTAGCGCGGAGGATTGGTATAAAAAAGGGATCATCGCTTCGTTCGCGTTTTACGGGCTGGGCGAAGACGTATTCAATACCTGGTATGCCGCCACGCCGAAAGTGCAGTACAAGGGAAATAATGCCGAAGGCCTGAAACAGATCCTCCTGCAGAAATACCTCGCCTTCTTCATGAACTCCGGCCGCCAGGCGTATTACCAATACCGCCGCACCGGCATCCCGCAGTTCGACATCGGGCCGGCCAATGCCAACGACGGCAAGATCCCGAAACGCTGGCTCTATCCCCAACGCGAGTACCAAACCAATAACGACCAGGTCAAAGCCGCGTTGCAACGCCAGTTCGGCGGAACAGACGATATCAATGGCGATATGTGGCTCATCAAATAATGACTTGAATTGCAAAAAAAGCGGCCTCCAGGTCGCATGAAAAAGGCCTCCCGTTCGGAAGGCCTTTTTCATTTATGCGGTAACCGCCTTCGTTTCAACGGAGCGGAATTTATGTTGCAAATGTTGCGGTGGCGGGAAGATGTGGGGGTGGAAAAGATGGGCGAGCACTTCCACGCCGTCGGTCAGCGTGCTGGCGCTGGGTTGGGTAAAGAGGTCATAATCCGCGAGGTATACCTCGTTGTTGCGGACAGCCTGCAGGTTGTTCCAGCCCGGGACTTTGGTCACCAGGTCCAGTTCTTCGAGGGAGCGGCCGGTCAGGAACCCGCAGGGTGCGATCACGAGTACTTCCGGGTCGTAGCGGAGGATTTTGTCCCAGGGGGTAACGATGGAGTCGCCCGCGGGGTTCGACAGCATATCGACGCCGCCGGCGTAGGCCACCTGGTAAGGAATCCAGTGGCCGCAGTTGTACACGGGCGCCATCCATTCCATGATCATCACGCGGCGCAGGGGCGAGCGGTGCTGGCGAAGGCGGTCCACCACGGCGTCGAGCCTTTGCTGGAGAGCGGTAACGTAGCGGAATGCGGCGGCTTCTTCTCCCAGGGCGCGGCCGATGGTAATGGCGCACTGGAATACATCATCGAGGTTATTGGGACTGAGGCTCACGAGCTCGGGTTGCTTCTCCAGTTTATACACGGCCTGCTGGGTGCAATGCGTATCGATCTGGCAAACTTCGCACACGTCCTGCGTGAAGATCACGTCTGGAGCGATATCGGCGAGGAGCGGCTCATCTACGTAATACAAACTTTTGCCCTGCGCCTTGGAAGCGGAAAAGATCCGGTCGATTTCCTCGCTGCTGTACTGTTTGCCTTCCAGCACGCAGCGCACTACTTTCCGCTTTTCGTCCAGCGCCTGCGGCGGGCATTCGAAAGTGATGCCGTCGAGCAGGTGTTGCAGTCCCATATCATAGATCATCTGGGTGGCGGCGGGGAGGAAGGAAGATGCGGTCATGTTGAGCTCGGTTGTGGGTGGAAGAAAAAAGGCCGGTTTGCGGCCGGCCTTTTAAGTATTTATCGGGCGGAAAGCGCCGGGATCCTGTTTTCCAGCCAGCTGAACAGCCCAAAGAAGAGGCCGCAGTACACGACATTGGAAATCAGGGTGTTTTTGATGAAGGGAAGGCCCAGTGCGTAGCATTTCATCAGTCCGGAGAAGTCGCGGGAAAACGGCAGGCCGGTAGTGATGTCGATGCTGGTGGGGCGCATCCAGGTGCCGAAATCCACGATCAGCCAGTACACAACGGCCGCCAGCACGGCGCCGCCCAGTACGGGGATCACTTTCACGTCGCGGATCACCAGTTGCCCGATAAGCACCATCGCGGCGAAGCCGATATAATTCCAATACCATCCTTCGAACAGGAATCCGTCTGCATACGCAGCATATACCGTTTTCATCATGATCACGTCGCTGAAGAACAGCGCCAGCAAGGGAAACAGGTAACTTTTCCATTTGTCGGCGAACATGGCGCCGCCGAAGAGGGCCATGGCTCCCAGCGGGGAGAAGTTGGAGAACGGCGTGAGGTTGCCCGCGGCGGTCACGCGCAGGATGCCCCCGGCTACGATAAACAGCAGCAATACAATGAAACGCGGCTGGATTTGTTTGATGGACATGCGTCAGTTTTTAAATCAGAATGAAAAAGATACCCCGCTCTGCATGTTGAACCCAAGCACGGAGTAGCCGTAAATTTCCCAATATTTTTTGTTATTGGTGATATTATTTGCGTGCAGGAAAATTTTGGCCTTCCCGAAATTATACTCCGCGTAGGCGTTCCAGATAGTATACGCTTCCAGCTGGATGTTTTCGGCCGACCAGGCATTGGGCGCATAGTACAGGTCGCCGCGGGTGCCCGTGTGGCGGAGGCTGGTGCCTACGAACAAGCCTTTCGTAGCCTGGAATGAAAGATCGATCTGGCCCGTGTGGTTGGGGCGGCGCACCAGGTTGGAGTAAGTGGTGTCTTTGCCGGAGGGCGCCTGCGTCGTCACCTGGCCGTCTACATACGCATAAGACGCTTTCACGTTCAGCCTTTCGATGGGCCGCACGCTCACTTCCACTTCCACACCCTTGTCGCGCTGCTGGTTGAAGTTGATGTATTTATAATTGATGTAGGAAATCTGGTCCTTGATATTCCGTTTGAAGCCCACCACGCGCAGGTCCAGCTTGTTTTGCAGCAGGTAAGTCTGGATACCGGCTTCGTAGCTGTCGGCGTGCTCGGCCTTCAGGTCCGGGTTGCCATACTGGCTGTACAGCGAGGTAAGCGTCGGCGCTTTGAAGCCGGAAGCCACCGTGGCAAAAACTTTCAGCTTATCTGAAAAGACGTAGGACGGGTTGATGGTGTACGTGAACTTGTTGCCGTATTTGTTGTGGATGGTGTAACGCCCGCCCAGCTCCAGGTTGAAGCCGTGGAAGTTCTTCAGGAACAGCGAAACGTAAGGGCTCACGGTGTTCTGGCTGTGCTTGTCCCAGGAATTGTCTTCGTCGGGCTCGGCGTTGATCATCTCCGCCTGGCGGTATTCCACGCCGGCGAGCGCCTGCAGCCAGTTGGTGACGTCGTAGTGGCTGTACACTTCCGCGAAGTAGGAACGCCCGTCGAGGTGGGTGGTGTCCCAGCCGGTTTCGTCGAAGCGGTTCACGCGCTGGTACGCGAAATTACCGTGAATATTGCCTTTGTTGCCGAGCGCGTACTGCGTGCGCACGCCGGAATGCAGGAAGTCGGATTCGTTGCGGTTGATGCGGGAATCCGCGAAAGAGCCCCCGTCGAAGCGGCTTTTATAGTCGCTGTAGAAAAGGAAAGGCTGGATGCGGAAGTTTTCCGTGGCCTGGATGCCCACGGTGGCGTTGAGGCCGTTCTGGCGGTAGCCGTCGCGGTCGAACACTTCTTTCACGGAATCGGGCCGGGCGGCTTCGGAAATGCCGTCGGTGGTGAAATGGGTGAAGGCGATGTTGTAATCGATATTGTCCTGCTTGCCGCGGAGGCCCAGGGAGCCTTTCATGGTGCGGTTGGAGCCGAACATAAGGTCGCCGAAGACGTTGACGGGTTTGTTGCCGCCTTTCTTCATGATGATATTGATCACGCCGGCGATGGCGTCTGCACCGTAGAGCGTCGTTTGCGTGCCGCGGAGGATCTCGATCCTTTCCACCTGGTCGATGGGCAGGAAGCGGAGGTCGATGGCGTTGCCGGTGAGGCCGGTGGCGTCGGCAACGGGGATGCCGTCCATGAGGATAGTGGTGTACTGGGAGGTGGCGCCGCGGAAGTAGACTTCGCGGTTTTTGCCGGGATTGGAATAGACGCCGCCGATCACGATGCCGGTGGATTCGTTGAGCACATCTGCCACGGTGCGGCCCAGGTTCTGTTCGATCTGGCGGTTGCCGATGATGGTGAGGACCTTACCGGTTTCGCTGAGTTTCTTGGCGAATTTGGTGGCGGTAACGGTGTAAGTGCTGAGCTCGGAGACGCGGACGGAGTCCTGCGCCCATGCGATCTGGCTGGCGGCGAGGACGCCGGCGGTCAGGATCAGTGATGTTTTTTTCATGTAGGCCATAGATTATAAAAAAATCAGTGGCGCCTGGGGAAATTGAAAAGTACGTATGTTGGCTATGCCGCATATGCCCTCCGCTTTTCACCCGAAAGCGCGGATAAATCAAAAGGTATGCGGCAGGTCTTCTGGCTTCGCCCGCTTTTCAGGAGGCCTTCCCGTTCCGGTGCACCGGAATAGTGGCTGGGGATCCTGAAAATCTTGAATGCGGGCTTACAGCTACGGGGATAGCTCCGGATTTGCACCGGATTCCCTATTAATGCCAGCCCCGGTCAGGAGCAAGGCAACCGTTTACCGGCGGCAAACCTACGGATATTTTGGTAAATAAGGCGTTAATCGGTTATCTTGTATGATATGAGCATCAAACCGAAACTCGGGCCTTTCGACCTCACCATGATCGTGGTGGGGCTGGTGATCGGGATGGGGATATTCCGTACGCCGGTAAGCGTAGCCCGGGAAACCGGTACCCCCGCGCTGTTTTATATGGTTTGGGTGCTGGGAGGGCTCGTTACCTTGTGCGGGGCCCTGACCTACGCCGAAATCGGCTCGCGCTTCCCGGTAGCGGGCGGTTTTTACAAAGTGCTGTCGCACGGCTTCCACCCCGCCTATTCGTTCATGATCAACTGGACCCTCGTCATCTCCAACGCCGCTTCCATAGCGGCGGTTTGCATTGTGGGAGCGGAGTACATCGGCCCGGTGATCCTCCCCGGCTCCATGCAGCACGAAGGCGGGCGCAAGGCGATCGCCATTTCG
>NZ_CALNBI010000394.1 GCF_937874145.1 uncultured Chitinophaga sp.
GCCCAGGCCGGTGATATCCCGTAAGGTGGCGTTCTTCAGCGTTCCCACGATCTTCACCGCCGCTTTGGCCCTAGTCCGCACATTCTCCACCTGGATATTATAGGTTTCGCCAAGCACATTCATCCGGGACGACCAATAATGTTCCTCCCCGATCCGGATACCCGCCCCGGGCCTGATTTCCTTGTCGGTCGAGGTATCGAAAACCCCCGACACGAAAATGTTGTACATCTTGATCCCGTCCTGGTTGAGCAGGCGCACGAGGGCGTGGCCGCCTACGCATTTGGCTTGAATATTCCGGATGGTGATGTTGTAGATATCGTCGTTTTCGCGGGGCAGGCGGCCGCCGACCTGCATGCTGGTCCTGGCGGTATCGTTGGGGGTGGCGAGGCCGGTGAGGGCGATGACATCGTCGCCGGTGATGCCGGTGATGTTTTCGATGATGATGTCGTGACAGCCTTTGCGGACGTCCACACCGTCCTGGTTCGGGAATTTGTTGGTGTTGGCGAAATTGATATTTGCCACCCTGCCGTAGGCGCAGCCATGTTCCATGGAAATAGCCCAGGCCTGCGTTTCTTCCATCGTAAAACCTTCGATGGTGAAGTGTTGGGTATCGTACAGCAGGATGCCGATGGTGCGATAGCCGCTTTTATCGCCGGGCGGGTTGAAGTGTGCTTCCAGCCCGCCGCTCACCACGGCGTTGCCTTTGCCGGTGATGCGGACGTTTTTATTGCCCGACAGCGGCTGGGTGCGTGCCCCGGCGTTGGTGATGATGTTATCCGCGGTACCGGGAGAGAGGCGCACGAGGCAATCGTTGAGCACCAGCGTAAAGTCTGACGGCACGAGGATGGCGCGGTCGATGAGCCATTCGGCGGCTTTCCGTTGCTGGTTCCAGCGCGGGATTTCGATGGTGTTGGCGCCGGTGCGTAGGGCTTCGCGGATGGCGGCTTCGATGCGGTCGCTGTCGGATCCTTTCCTAAAATCATTCGGCGTGATGGGATCCGCCATGGCGGCGGCGGACCACATCAGGTAAATACACAATGATATAAACCTCATATCTGTTGCTTGCTGTTAAATAATCAATCGTATCCCAGGTTCTGCGACAGTTCCGGGTTCAGGCTTCTTTCCCGGAACGGGATGGGGAACAGCACGTTACGGTCCCGGATGTCGTAGTTTTCCACAAGATACCCCACTCCTTTGTATTTCTCCTTGTATGCGCGCATCACTTCCAGCATTTTGCCGGTGCGGAGCAGGTCGAGATAGCGGTGCCCTTCGAAGCAGAGCTCCACGCGGCGTTCGCGCTGGATGATATCGCGCAGGGCATTCTGGCCTTCATCTTCCACATCTTCCAGATCCGCCCGGAAGCGGACATCGTTGAGGGGCTTGATGGCTTCGCCGGTAGCGCCGGTTTCGTTGAGCGCTTCGGCATACATCAGCAGCACATCGGCATACCGGATCACCGGCCAGAGGTTTTTGCCTTCGTTATTGGCGATGGGCCTGTCCAGGAATTTGCGGGTATACAGGGCGTTGGTGGTGGTATACCTGGCGATCGCTACGGGTTTGCGGGCATCGCCGGCTTCGAAGGCATCGTTCAGGTCTTCGGTGCCCTGGTTGGAGCCTGTCGGAAATGCGCCGGTGGTGATCTCGGTGCCGGAGCCGAAGGGTGCAAAGCGGATGCAGAAGCTGCTGCCTTCGCCGTTACCGTTGGCGATATATTGCACGGCAAAAAGGATCTCCTTGTTATTGCGGTTTTCGACACTGAACACTTGTGCGTAATCGTCGAGCAGCCCAAAATTGGCGTCTTCCTTCGCGGCCTTCAGCACGGGTACGGCTTTAGGGAATTGTTTGGACACCAGGTACATTTTCCCCAGCAGGGCCTGTGCGGCGGCTTTGGGAGCACGGCCTACATTGGCGCCGGTATACACCGGGGGAAGCGCTTCGATGGCAGCCAGGAGGTCCGTTTCCACTTGCGCGTACACCTTTGCAATCGGCTCACGGAGGTAGCTGTAGGCTTCGGCTTCCGTTTTCACCTCTTTGAGGATGAGGGGCACATCTCCGAAGAACTGCGCCAGCTGCAGGTACATGAGCGAGCGCACGAAGAGGGCTTCGCCCCTGTACTGCTTTTTCAGGTTATCGCTCATGGCAATGCCATCGATCTTGTCGAGGATGATATTGGCCCGGCCGATGGTATTGTAAGAGTTGAGCCAGAGCGACTGGAAATAGGAATTGTTATTGAGCCAGGTCTGCTGGTCTACCTCTGCATAGGCGAGGTTGCCGTTGTTGGCTTCGGTATTGTCGGACGGCACTTCCGCCACTACGAAGTAGTTGTTATAGTAACCGCGGAGGCTGGCGTACATGCCGTTGACGGCAGCCGTCATATCCGATTCGCGGTTGAAGTAATCGTCCCTGTTCACGACCGTGGGGGATTTCAGGTCCACGAAGCTCGTGCATCCCTGCGCGAGGCCGAGAACCATTGCGGCCATACCCATCAGTTTATATGTATGCGATTTCATCTGCGCTAGATTTTTGTGCTTGATCAATTAAAACCCGATGTTGATACCTACCATTACGCTTTTTGCCAGCGGATAGCTGCCCTGGTCGGCCCCGGGCTGGTAAACGGACGTACCGTACTGGCTGGGTTCCGGATTGAAACCGGGATACTTGGTAAGGGTAAAGAGATTCTGCGCCGTGAGGTAGAGGCGTGCCGACTGGAGGGTGAGCCTCCTGGTGATCGTTTCCGGCAGGTTGTACCCCAGGGTCACGTTGCGCAGGCGCAGGAAGGAGCCGCTGTATACGGCATAGGAACTGAGCTGCCCGGCGGTGCTGAAGCCGGCGCGGGGGCCTACACGGGCATACTTTACGTCCCTGTCGGGTTCTTCGGGCCGGAAGTAATTGTTGGCCATTTCTTTTACGGCGTTGAATTTACCGATCCAGAGCTGGGAGTGGCGTGCGGCGCCGTTGATGATGCCATTGCCGAGGGGGCCCTGGAAGAGGAAGCTCAGGTCGAAGTTCTTATATGAGAAATTATTGGTGATTCCGTACACGTAATCCGGGAAACCGTTGCCGAGATAGGTGCGGTCGGATTCGTTGATCTGCCCGTCGCCGTTCACATCGCGGATTTTGTAATCACCCACGCCGGAGCCGGCCCATTTGGCGCTCTTCGCCAGTTCATCCGCATTCTTGAACACACCGTCGATCACGAAGCCATAAAAGCTGCCCAGGGGCTTACCTACTTCCACGCGGTATACGTTCGGCCATCCGCCGATACCATCGTAGGGGTTGAGAGATTTGCGGCCGCCGAGGTCCATCACTTCGGAACGGTTGTAGGAGATGTTGAAGTTGGTGCTCCATTTGAGCTTGCCCACCATGTTGCGGGTGTTCAGCTCGATTTCATATCCCTTGTTGCGCAGCTTGCCGATGTTGGTCTGGAACGAAGTGGCATAGCCGAGTACGCCGGGGAGGTCTTTGGAGAACAGCATGCCATCGGTTTCCTTGTTGTAGAGATCCACGGTCAGGTAGATCCTTTCTTTCAGGAAAGCCGCTTCCAGGCCGATGCCGAACTGTTTGTTCTTCTCCCATGTCAGCTCGCGGTTCATGTACCCGTTCTGGAATACGCCGGATACGCGCTGGTCGCCCAGGCTGTAGTTGGAATAGCCGATGCCGCTCATCCAGGTGAAGTCGCCGATGTTGGCGTTACCCGTTTCGCCATAGCTGGCCCTGATCTTCAGTTCATCGAACAGCTGCTGGCTTTGCATGAAGGCTTCTTCAGAAACGCGCCATGCGGCGGAATACGATTGGAAGACGCCGTAACGGTTATCGGGGCCGAAGCGCGAAGACGCGTCGGTACGGATAGAGGCGGTAAGGAGATATTTATTCTTGTAATCGTAGTTCACGCGTGCGGCGTAAGACAGGAAGCTGTTCAGCTCATATCCCAGCGTTCCGAGCAGTTCGGTGGAAGCAGCGGGGTTATGCACCTGGTCGTTGATGAAGGTGCCTGCCTTGCCGCGGGCAGCCGTGCTGGTACCGTTGAAGCGCTGCATGGAATAGAGCAGCATGCCGCCGAGGTTGTGGCCTCCTCTCAGGGCGCGGCGGTAGTTGAGGGTGTTTTCCCAGAGCCAGCCTACCGTCCTGTTGCTCGTTACCTGGCTGGCGATGCCCGTCAGCAGGGGGTTCGATAAGTTCGCGAGGGGCGCGCTGCCATAAGCGAGGGTTGAGGGCGTATACTCAGTATAGGTAGTTGCGCCGGTCGAAACACCGCCCTGCGACCTGATGATGAGGCCTTTGACAGGCTCCCACTGCAGGTAAGCGTTGCTGAGCAGGCCGGAATACTCTTGCTCGTTTTCATAGAGCTCCAGCACCGCCAGCGGGTTGTGGATGCCCGGCTCGCTGAAGCCGTACTGGGTGAAGGGCAGCACGTTGTTTTGTCCATAATCGCCGTTGGGCAAACGGGGAGACACTACCGGCGGCATGAGCATCGCTGCGTATACCGGCATGTAGGAAGCGGGACCGGGATTGCCCGGGCCGGGCTTCACGTTGCGGTTGGTGAAGGACGGTGCGAAGCTCGCGCCCATCTTCAGCTTGCTGCTCAGGTCGGCATCGATATTGGCGTTTACCGTTCCCATTTTATAATCCGTTCCGACCATCACGCCTTTCTGGTTGGTGTAGTTGCCGGAGATGGAGAAGCGTACTTTATCGCTGCCGCCGCGGGCGCTCAGCTGGATGTCGGACATGGGGGCTGAACGGAAGATCACATCCTGCCAGTCGGTATCCGCCAACTGGTCCGGCGTGTCGAACACATCGGGGTAGCGGCCGTTCTGCGCTTTGGTCGCGTCTTTTGCGTATTGCAGGTATTCCGCCTTGTTCATCATGTCCATCTTGCGGTATACGGTCTGAACACCCGTATATGCGTTGACGTTGAACATCGTTTTCCCTGACTTGCCGCGTTTGGTGGTGACGATCACCACGCCGTTGGCGGCACGGGAGCCGTAAATAGCCGCGGAGGCCGCGTCTTTCAGCAATTCGATGGATTCAATGTCGGCCACGTTGATGCGCTGGAACTGGGCCGCATTGGGCAGCGGGTAACCATCTACCACGTACAGCGGGTCGTTGGAAGCGCCCATGGAGCCGATGCCCCGGATGCGGATGGTGGGTGCTTCGCCGGGCATGCTGCCGCTGGCGGATTGCACCTGTACGCCGGCAGCCAGGCCGGCGAGGGCGTCGCCCGGATTGGTAACGGGTTGTTTGCCGAGGTCGGCGCCGGATACTTTGGAGATGGCGGTGGTGAGGCGGCGCTTGGATGAGGTGCCATATCCTACCACTACCACTTCATCGAGGTCGGAAAGGCTGGATTCCAGGGCTACGACGGGCATGTTGCCATCACCGACCACTACGTTCTGTTCCTTGAACCCGACGATGCGGAATACAAGAGTTTCCCCTTTAGCGGCTTCCAGCCGGAAGCGGCCATCTGCGTCGGTTACGGTACCCCGCTGCGTGCCTTTTACAAAAACGGATACGCCTTCGAGCGGTTGCCCCGAAGCGTCCGTTACCCTTCCGGTAACCGGAGCGCGGGCCACGGAATGGCGTATGCCTTCAGCCGTAGCGGTTCCGGGAGCCGGG
>NZ_CALNBI010000395.1 GCF_937874145.1 uncultured Chitinophaga sp.
GCTTCAGCCGCTACGCCGAAAAACTCGGCCGCTCCGCCAATAGCTTCGACGAATTGTACGAAGCCCTCCATCAGCCGTTCACCTACATCGACGAAATCCTCCTCCAGCTCCTGGAAGAACGGGTGAAAACCATTCAACCCTGCATGGTCGCCATTTCCGTTCCATTCCCGGGGAACCTGTATGCCTCGCTCCGCTGCGGACAATACATCAAAAAGCATTATCCGCAGGTGAAAATCGCCATGGGCGGAGGTTTCGCCAATACCGAACTGCGCTCCGTCAGCGATCCCCGCGTATTCGAATTCTACGATTACATCCTGCTCGACGATGGGGAAGCGCCCATCGAAAACCTATACCGCCACATCCTTGGCGAACTCCCCGAAAGCGAACTGAAACGCGCCTTCCTGCTGAAAAACGGCAAAGTCGAATTCATCAACAACGCTTCCTGCAAGGACTATCGGCAAGGACAGGTGGGAACGCCCGACTACAGCGACTTCTATCTCGACAAATACATCTCCGCCATAGAAGTCGTTAACCCCATGCACCGCATGTGGAGCGATGGCCGCTGGAACAAGCTCACCATGGCCCACGGCTGTTACTGGGGCAAATGCACCTTCTGTGACATCTCCCTGGATTACATCCGCCTTTACGAGCCTATCGCCGCTTCGCTGCTGGTAGACAGGATGGAAGAAATTATCGCGCAGACAGGAGAAACCGGTTTCCACTTCGTGGATGAAGCAGCGCCCCCGGCCCTGATGCGCTCACTGGCGCTGGAAATCATCAAAAGAAAGCTCACCGTCAGCTGGTGGACCAACATCCGCTTCGAGAAAAGCTTCACCCGCGACCTTTGCCTGCTGCTGAAAGCCAGCGGCTGCATCGCAGTGTCCGGCGGGCTGGAAGTGGCATCAGACAGGTTGCTGGAACTGATACAGAAAGGCATCACCGTGGCGCAGGTGGCGCAGGTCAACCGTAACTTCACCGAAGCGGGGATCATGGTACATGCGTACCTGATGTACGGCTTCCCCACGCAAACCGCGCAGGAAACGGTGGATTCGCTGGAAATGGTCCGCCAGATGTTCAAAACGGGCATCCTGCAATCCGCGTTCTGGCATTTGTTTACCATGACGGCGCACAGCCCCGTTGGCATTGCGCCGGAAAAATACAAAGTGAAACGGGTGACGGAAGCCGTCGGCGCATTCGCCAACAACGACCTCGAACATATCGATGATACAGGAGCGGAACATGAAGAATTCGCTTTCGGGTTGAAGAAGTCGCTCTTCAATTTCATGCACGGAGTTTGCCTCGACGATCCATTGCAGAACTGGTTCGAGATGAAAATTCCCCGCACCAAAATCCCCCCGGATTATATCGAAAAAGCCCTGATGGAAGACGCGCTCGGCGCCCGCAAGCCCACGGCCAAAGTAGTATGGCTGGGCAAAAAGCCGCAGGTGCAAACGCTCACCAAATCCAAAAAAGGCAATACCTGGGAAGTGACTTCGCTGACGTTCCAGACGAGGAAAGAACCGTTGAGCATCAGCGTTGGCAAGGAAGAAGGCATCTGGCTCGCCGGCATGCTGGAGAAATTGTCGGTACAGCAATCCCCGCTCACGCTGAAAGACGTGGAGGATAATTACACCGCCGCCGGACTGGAGGATTTCGAGCTGTTCTGGGACAACAAGCCCGTGAACACGCTCTACAAAGCAGGATTGTTACAGCTGTAGGATCAGCGCTTCTTCGGGCGCTTTTTGGGTTTCCCGTATTTCGCCATCATCTTATCCTTGTGGCTCACCACCACGTTCACCTTCTTGTTCTTCGCGAGTTTTTCATGGAACGCCGCGCCGCTTTCGGTTTTACGTTGTTTGAGCTGGATATTGGGGATGATGACTTCCGGGATCTCCGATTTGATGAGCACATCCGAGATCGCCACATCTTCAGGAATTTGCGCCACCGGCACTTCGAACTTCATCAACGATTCGGCATTCTCCAGCAACGGCATTTCCTTCTCCGTCACAAAGGTGAGCGCCACGCCCTCCGCATCTTTACGGCCCGTACGGCCAATGCGGTGGATATAGTTTTCAGGGGATTCCGGCATGTCGAAGTTGATGACATGCGATACCTCAGCGATATCAAGTCCGCGCGCCATAATATCGGTAGCGATCAGCACCCGGAAATTGCCTTCCCGGAACTGGCGCACGCTGTTGAAACGGAAGTTTTGGTCCTTATTGGAGTGGATCACCCCAACGGTGCCCGGCATATGTTCCGTCATTTTCTCATACAGTTCATCGGCCAGCGCTTTGGTGGAAGCGAACACCAGCACTTTGCTCATTTCTTCCCGCTTCGTCAGCAAATATTCGAGCAGGTTGACTTTCGTATTGAAGTTGGGAACGTGATATACGGTTTGCCGGATATTGGCCAGCGGCGTGCCTGCCGGCGCTGCTTCTATCACGGTGGGGTTGTGGAAGAAATCCTGGATGATGGCTTCTACCTCGGGCGTCATGGTGGCGGAGAACATCAGGTTCTGGCGGCGGACGGGCAGCATATCGAGCACGCGGGTCAGCTGCGCGCGGAAGCCCAGGTTCAGCATTTCGTCCACCTCATCGATCACCAGCCTTTTGATGCTTTTCATCTTGAGGGCGCCGCTCAGGATAAGGTCCACCAGCCGGCCCGGCGTGGCTACCACCACATCAAGCTTCCCGTCGGACACGGCCATCTGGCCCTTCATATTCACGCCGCCGTAAAAGCCCTGGGTTTCGACAGACATATAAGCGGTCAGCTGTTTTACAGCCGTGGTCACCTGCTCCACCAGCTCGCGGGTGGGCACGAGGATGAGGATCTGGGGGTAACGCTCTTTGGTGAACGACCACAGGCGCAGGCAGGGCAGCAGGTACGCGAACGTCTTACCCGTACCGGTTTGCGCGATGCCGCACACGTCCTGTCCGGACATCACCACCGAAAACGCTTTCTCCTGGATGGTGGTAGGCGTGGTAACGCCCAGGTCCTGGAGGGCGTTCAGCAAAGGCTTGTTCAGATTTAATTCCTCGAATGTCATAGCCGGCAAAATTACGCCGAATCCGGCTGAAAATAAAAAAGAGCGCCATTTAGACGCCCTTTTGCTGTTTCCCGGAAGGGAAAACTATTTATTCGCCACCAGTTCCACGTCGAGGGTGAAGTCATCATAGATGGCTTTGTCGCCCAGGTTTTCGAAGAAGCTGTTGGAGCGGTACTTGATATCGAATTTGGTACGGTCGATCTTAACGGTGGCTTTGGCGTTCAGCTGGTTGCCGTTCACCACCACATCGGCGGGGAAGGTGATGGACTGGCTGATGCCTTTGATGGTCAGGTTGCCGTTGATATCGTAGGTGTTGCCGGATTTCTTTTTCGCGGAAGTGATGGCGAAGGTGGCTTCCGGGTGCTTTTCCACGGAGAAGAAGTCGTCGCTTTTCAGGTGGCCGAGCAGGCGGGCGTTGCCTTTCTCGTCTTTGATATCTTCTACGGTCATGGTGCGGGTATCCACGTTGAAGGAACCGCCGGTGAGCGTGCTGCCGTCGACCTGCAGGGTGCCGCCGGAGATATTGATGAAACCATTATGGGAACCGGTCACTTTTTTAGCGAGCCAGGCGATCTTGCTTTTGGAACCGTCTACTTTAAATGCCACGGGAGCGGCAACAGCAGCGGATGCCGGGGCGGTGGAAACGGGAGCGTTGAACGACATCAGGACGGCGGCGCCGCTGATAAAGAGGATGGTGGCAATTTTACGCATGTTATGGGTAGGTTTGATTTGTTGATCCAATATACTGAAGGATAGATAACTTTCACATTTGTTTTGCAAACATTTCACATAAGTTTTACATTCTGACGGGTACTTTAGCACCGTGATCGTTCCGAAGGTCTCCCTCCGCCATTCTAAGTCCTGACGGCAGTCCGGTCTTTCATCTACCCAAAAAAGTCCCTGAACGAACGGTCCTGTAAAACCCATGCAACGCCTGACCCGGTGCAAAAGATATTCGACGCGCGGCGTATGAGCCGGCTTTCTCCCCTGGAAGCCGGCTTTTTTATAACTGGTTGATATCGCCGATGTGAATTTTCCTTCTTTCTTTGATGATGATGTGGGTGGTATGGGTAAAGACCTTATCCCCGTTGCCGTATTCCAGGAACATCTCCAGGGGCATGACCACCGGCGGATACGACCCTGCGCGGCGCATGGTTTCGATCTGCAGCTTGAAGTGCTCGGGCATGAGGGAGTAACCGGGGAAAACGGAATGCGGGTCCATGGGGATCCACACATAGGCGGTCACTTTGCTGTGGGAAGTGTTTTTCACCCGCGGGTCGTGGCGCAGGTTCTGGGCCACATATTCCTCGCAGGCCACGCCGGCGATCACTTTCTTGGACCCTGTTTTCCGGAGCTCGCTCAGGTAGCCGATTTCACCGGGATATACGGGCTCCATCCCTTTCAGTTCCAGCTTTGATTTGTCGCCGCTGGCGATCCCCGCCACACCGGCGAGCTGCAGCTGCGATTCCTTCTCAAAATCCCCGAAAAAGTAATATTTGGTGCCCGTACTGCGGCTTTTCAGTTGGATGTTGAACGCGGGCTGGGTGGAGCTGTAATAAATCACGATCTCCTCCCCGCCGTCGATCACGCGCTGGTTGCCCTGGAAGGCTTCGCTTTCCTGGTACACGGCCCAGTCGTATTCGTAGGAGGAGTCGATGGCAACGGCTTCGTCGCCGCCGATGATCAGTTTGGGATCGGGCATTTCCGGCGCGGGAGCTTCCTCCGCCGGCTTGATCTTTTCCTTGATTTTCTTCAGCAGCTGCGCCTGCGATGCGGGCACGAGCCACAACAGCAGGGCTGCCGTGAGTATAGGTATCTTCATAGGTTCAGGCGATATGCCGCCTGAAAAATAGTCATATTATTTTAAATCTCAATACTAGCTGACCATAAGGCTGCATCCGCGGAGGGCGGAGCGGTCGAGGCGGCCGAGCACTTCGAAGCTGCCGTTTGCATGGATTTTACCGATATCGTCGGTGGCGATGAAGGAGCAGGAGTGGATATTGGCGAGGTCTGCTACGTTGATAACGCCGGCGGCGGAAGTGGCGCTGAGTTGGAAGGGATCGTTTTCGTCGCGGACGAGCACCTTCATCCAGGGCGGGCAGTTGAAGACGCCGCGGCCTTTGGAATAGGCCTGGGAAAGGAGCTCGGTCATGCCATATTCCGCGTGGATGGCATCTGTGCCGAGGCGTTCGCAAAGGAAGGCGTGGAGCTCTTCGCGGGTCCATTCTTCGCGGCGGCCTTTCATGCCGCCGGTTTCCATGACGATGGTGTGGCGGAGGTCCATGCGGTGGTTTTCCGCGAAATCGAGGAGGCCGAAGGTGACGCCGATGAGGAGCGTGGGCTGGCGGCGGGCTTCGAGGGCAAGCAGGGTATCGGCCAGCTTTTCGTGCTCGTAGAGGTAGAAGCCGCTTTCGGGGCGGCCGCTGCGGCGGATCATGTCTTCCACCATATAAACGAGGGAGGAATTTTTCCGTTCGAGGTAGGAAGGCAGGAGCCCCAGGACCACGAAATCTTCCACCGGCCCGTAAAACCGGCGGAAAGCGTCGAGGAAACTGCGTGTATAGAGGGCCGTGTCTTTCACCAGGTGGCGGGAATTGACCGTTTGCGTGGTGCCGCTGCTTTCGAAAACCACCTCCGGTTCGAATGCGCCGGTCGTAATGCGGTGGGTTTTGAAAAACGAGATGGGGAGGAACGGGATCTGTTCCAGGGAATGCACGGCGGAGGGGTTTACCTTCAGCGCATCCACATAAGCCCTGTACAGGGCGTTCCCTTCGTATTGGTAGCGGAAAACTTCCGTCACCAGGGCCATCGGGTCCCCTTCCCTGAAAATCCTTTCTGCTAATGCGTCGGTCATGAGACGGCAAATTTACGAATCCCGGCGCCAATATGTAACAAACCCGGCACAGGCAGCGTTAAATAACCGGGCACTTTGCCTTTTGCCTAATTTAATGTACGTTTGTCATATGAAGAAATTCCTCCCTCTCTCCGCGTTGGCCCTCATGATATTCATGGGTTGCAAAAAGGATGGCGATATCGGCTCCAAGCCGATTCTGACCTTCAAATCCGCCTCCACGGAAGACGTGCCCAAGGAGCAGGAAGAATTTACCTTCACCTTCAATATCAAAGACGGCGACGGCGACCTGGAAGGCAGCTGGAACGTAGTGGACCTGTACCACTATGCGGACCCCGACAAGTTTGACCAGCTGGACCTGCCCAAGCTTGAAGCGCATGCCGGCGTGAAACTAGACGCCGAAATGATCCTCATCCTCAGCGATCTCCGCCAGGGCAACTTCCTGCCCGTCCGCAACTGGTCGGCTCCCAACGCCTTCAGGCCCGACACCATCCAGCTCAAAATATTCGTGCTTGATAAAAAAGGAAATTCCAGCGACACCATCACCACTCCCAAGATCGTTGTGCGCTACTAATTGTTATTTGTGAATGCACGGCTTTCCGTACATTTACAATTATGAGCAAGATCCAGGAACTGCAATCCAAAATCGCCGAAGCCCAACTCGGCGGAGGACAGGTACGAATCGATTCCCAACACAAGAAAGGTAAGCTGACAGCCCGCGAAAGGCTCAAACTCCTGCTCGACGAAGGTTCCTTCGAAGAGATCGGCATGTTCGTTCATAACCGTAACCGCGGCATGACCACCGACCAGGAACAGTTTCCGGGAGACGGTGTTGTAACCGGCTATGGAACCGTCAACGGCCGCCTCGTGTATGTATTCTCCCAGGACTTTACCGTGTACGGCGGCAGCTTATCCGAACCCCATGCCCGCAAGATCTGCCGCGTGATGGACCTCGCCATGGAAAACGGCGCCCCCCTCATCGGGCTGAACGACAGCGGTGGCGCCCGCATCCAGGAAGGCGTTGTCAGCCTCGCCGGGTATGCCGACATCTTCTACCGCAACACCCGCGCTTCCGGCGTTATCCCCCAGATCTCCGCGATCATGGGCCCCTGCGCCGGCGGAGCCGTATATTCCCCCGCCATCACCGACTTCATCCTGATGGTGGAAAATACTTCCTACATGTTTGTGACCGGCCCCAACGTGGTGAAAACCGTGACGCATGAAGAAGTGACCAGCGAAGCATTGGGCGGCGCGCAGACGCATGCCACCAAAAGCGGCGTAACGCATTTCGCCTGCGCCAACGAAGTAGAATGCATCCGGACCATCCGCGACATGCTTTCCTACATGCCGCAGAACTGCGAGGAAACCGCGCCTTCCGTGCCTTACGAACCGGGTAACGAAAGCCGTCCCGCCCTGAATAATATCATCCCCGATAATGCGAACCAGCCTTACGACATGAAGGACGTGATCGCCGAACTGACGGACGCCGGCAGCTTCCTGGAAGTGCACAAGGATTTCGCGGATAACATCATCGTAGGCTTTGCGCGTGTAGCCGGCCGCGCTATCGGCATCGTGGCCAACCAGCCCGCCGTGCTCGCCGGCGTGCTCGATATCCACGCCTCGGTAAAAGGCGCGCGCTTCACCCGTTTCTGCGATGCTTTCAATATCCCCTTGCTTGTACTGGTAGACGTTCCCGGCTTTTTACCCGGTACCGACCAGGAATGGAACGGCATCATCACCAACGGCGCCAAATTGCTCTTCGCGCTGAGCGAGGCTACGGTCCCCAAGATCACTGTTACCACCCGCAAGGCTTACGGCGGCGCATACTGCGTGATGAATTCCAAACACATCGGCGCCGATCTCAACTTCGCGTTCCCCCAGGCGGAAATCGCCGTGATGGGGCCGAAAGGCGCGGTGGAAATCATCTACAAGAAAGAAATCGACGCGTCCCCTAACCCGGAAGCCCGCATGAACGAACTGGTGGCCGAATACACCGAAAGGTTCGCCAATCCGTACCTCGCTGCCGAAAAAGGGTACATCGATGAAGTGGTGGTGCCCGAAACCACCCGCGAAAGGCTCATCAAAGGCTACGCCATGCTGGAAAACAAAGTGGTGAACATGCCGCGGAAGAAACACGGGAACATTCCGTTGTAATGCTTTAAAAAGTTTTTTGAGATACGAGGGGGAACGGGATGCCGTTTCCCCTTTTTCTTTTTCCATGCGGATTATAACCCGCAATGCCTATTTTAGCGGCTATGTTTCGCGGATTCTTCAATTTCCTGCTGTTCAGTTCTATTTACATCGCCCTGGTGGCGCTGCTGATGGTTTGGGAATCGGAAGAGATCATGGGGCTCGCGATGGACCGCGATCATTACTTCGGCTTCGTTTTCTTTTCTACCATATGCAGCTATAACTTCCACTGGTACCTCACGCCCGGCTCCGAAAAGCATTCGGAAAGGATATTGTGGGGCCGGCGGCGAAGGAGGCTCCAGCTCATGGGCTGCTGCATCGGCCTCCTGGGCGCTGCCTGGTACGGCCTGCCCCTTCTCCATCACTGGCTGCCCCTGGCGGGCGCGGTGGTGCTGACTTTCCTCTATTCCGCTCCCAAAGTGCCGCACGCCACGTTCCGGTGGCTGAAAAAGATCGCCATCGGGAAAACCATCTTCCTGGCGTTCGTCTGGATGTATGTGACCACCCTGCTGCCTTACCTGATCTCGGATGTGTCGAAGCTGGTGTTCCGGGAAGTGGCGCTGCTGTGCGTATACCGCTTTTTCCTCATCTATGCCATCTGCATCCTGTTCGATCATCGCGACCGGGAGGAAGACCGCGCCGAGGGCATCCGCAGCCTCATCACCAGCCTGGAAGAGCCGCACCTCGATAAACTGTATTACGGTTCCCTCATCGTGTCTGCCGCCTGCGCGCTGGTGCTGGCGCCCGCTTTACCGCTCTTCGTGCTGTTCAGCCTGCTGGCCGCGGTGGCCGTGGTATGGGCCGTGAAAAACTATGCACAAACCCATCATTCCGATTACGTCTATTATTTCCAGCTCGACGGCCTCATGGCCTTTTCCGCCCTCATCCACCTCCTGTGGCGGCTGGCAGGCGGCATTTGAGATGGAATTCATTACATTTGAAGGATATTTAACCTGAACAACAATGGCGAAAAAACCGAAAAGCATACTGACGAAAGAGTCTATGACCTTCCTCCGCAACTACCTCAACAACCCCTCTCCCACAGGTTTTGAGAAAGAAGGACAGAAAATGTGGCTGGAATACCTGAAACCATATATCGACGATACCATCGTAGACGCTTACGGCTCCGCCGTAGGAGTGATCAACCCCGAAGCGGCTTTCAAAGTGGTGATCGAAGCGCATGCCGACGAGATCTCCTGGTTCGTGAACTACATCTCCCCCGAAGGCCTGATCTATGTGATCCGCAATGGCGGCTCCGACCAGGCCATTGCACCGAGCAAGCGGGTGAATATCCATACCGAAAAAGGCATCGTAAAAGCAGTATTCGGCTGGCCGGCGATACATACCCGTTTGCGCAGCGGCGATGGCAAGGAGCCCCAACCGAAAGTGGACAACATTTTCCTCGACTGCGGCGCCCGCAACCGGAAAGAAGTGGAAGAACTGGGCATCCATGTGGGATGCGTGGTTACTTTCGATGATATGTTCGAGGAACTGAATTACGATTACTTCATCTGCCGCGCGATCGACAACCGCATCGGCGGTTTCATGATCGCGGAAGTTGCGCGCATGCTGAAAGAAAATAAGGTGCGCCTGCCTTTCGGCCTTTATATCGTCAATGCGGTACAGGAAGAAGTTGGGCTGCGCGGTGCGGAGATGATCGCCAAAAGGATCAAGCCCAACGTGGCCATCATTACCGACGTAACGCACGACACCACCACGCCCATGATCAACAAAAACATCGAAGGCGAAATCAAATGCGGCGCCGGCCCCAGCATCACCTACGGGCCCGCGGTGCACAACATCCTGCGCGACCTCATCATCAAAACGGCTAAAAAAGAAGATATCCCCCACCAGCTGCACGCCGTAAGCCGCAGCACCGGCACGGATACCGACGCTTTCGCCTATTCGAACGACGGCACCCCTTCCGCGCTCATCAGCATCCCCCTCCGATATATGCATACCACCGTGGAAATGATCAAAAAGGACGACGTGGAAAATACCATCCGCCTCATCTACCAAACTTTGCTCAACATTACCCCTAAAACCAACTTCCAATATCTTTAACCATATAAAACCGATGTTGCATGATCCGTCATGATTGGACCATCCCTGAAATAAAGGACATCTATAATACACCGCTCCTCGAACTGATGTACCGCGCCGCCACCGTGCACCGCCAGTACCAGGACACGGCGGAAGTACAGGTTTGCACCCTGCTTTCCATCAAAACCGGCGGCTGCTCCGAAGACTGCGCCTACTGCCCCCAGGCGGCGCGCTACAGCACCGGGGTCGATGTGCATGCCCTCATGCAGAAAGACAAAGTGCTGGAATACGCCCAAAAAGCCAAAGATGCCGGCTCCACCCGCTTCTGCATGGGCGCGGCCTGGCGCGAAGTGCGCGACAACCGCGACTTCGACCGCGTGCTCGACATGGTAAAAGGCGTTAACGCCATCGGCATGGAAGTATGCTGCACCCTCGGCATGCTCACCGAATCCCAGGCCCAAAAACTCGCCGAAGCCGGGCTCTACTCCTACAACCACAACCTTGACACTTCCAGCGAATACTACGGGGAAGTCATTACCACCCGCACGTACGACGACCGCCTCAACACCCTCGAAAACGTGCGCAAGGCAGGCGTAACCGTATGCTGCGGCGGCATTATCGGCCTCGGCGAAAGCCATGAAGACCGTATCAACATGCTGGCTACCCTCGCCACCATGCCCGAACATCCGGATTCCGTGCCCATCAACGCCCTTACGCGCGTAGCCGGCACCCCGCTGGAGCACATGCCCAAAGTGGAATTCTGGGATATGGTCCGCATGATCGCCACCGCCCGCATCCTCATGCCCAACACCATGGTCCGCCTCAGCGCCGGCCGTGCGGAAATGAGCGTGTCCGAACAGGCGATGTGCTTCATGGCAGGCGCCAACTCCATCTTCACCGGGGAAAAACTCCTCACCACCAAAAACCCTTCGTTCGAGGAAGACAACCTCATGTTCGAGCTCCTGGGCCTCAAACCCCGCGAAGCCTTCAAAGAGGAAAAAGCCGCCGGCTGCTGCGACCACCAGCATGAACACGCGCATACACATTAACACAGATAGCCTTTCAAACTAAACCGGATAGAGCCGCCCCGATCGGGCGGCTCTTGTTTTCTTGTCATTTCCCCCTCCTATCAGCACATTTTGTGCAACCGCTACGGGTGTCCCATAATCTGCTCTTTAGTATGGTTATAGTACGGTATCCCTACTGTAGCCCTACTAAGCCTCTGCTATGCCAGCGCGCAGGGTCAAAAAAAGCCCGCCAGGAAACGTACCGGCGGGCTTGGAGGGCTTTATAGGGAGAATAAGGAACGATTACTCAGGTAAATACTTCGTCAGCGCTTCCTCCAGGGCGGCGCCGCGAAGGTCTTTCGCGACGATCTTCCCCTGCGGGTCGATGAGGAAGTTGGCCGGCACCCCACGGATCCCGTAGAGCTTCACCGCCGCATTGTTCCAGAACTTCAGGTCGGATACATGCACGAAATCTTCCAACCCGTCTTTCTTAATGGCCTCTTCCCAGAGGTCCTTGCGGCCGGGTTGATCCAGCGAAACGCTGAGTACCAGGAAGTTACGTTCTTTAAACTTTTTGTAGGCGGCCACCACATGCGGATTCTCCGCGCGGCAGGGGCTGCACCAGCTGGCCCAGAAGTCGAGGAACACGTACTTGCCCCGGAAGTCGGACAGGCTAACGGGTTTGCCGTTCAGGTCGTTCTGGGTGAAGTCCGGCGCCATGGCGCCGATAACGATGGTCTTCTTCTTGTTCATGTTCTCCGCGAAGCGCTTCCCGGCGGGGGAAGTTTGCTGGCTGGCGGGGAGGCTGGCGAAAAGGGGCTCCAGTTCGGCCAGGTCCATGTTGTTATGTACCGACAGCTCCTGCAAAGCGAACACGGTCACGGGCGACCCGGGGTTCTTTTCGATGAAGGATTTGATCAGCGCGCGCTTATCGGCCAGCGCCTTGCGGAACTTCACGTTCAGGGCGTTGGTGAGGGCCGTGTCGCGGCGCTGCTCGTCGGTGGCGCTGCCCCATACCTTGTTGATGGCGTCCATCTGGTCTTCGTAGGGCTGCAGGTGCTTTTTATATTCCCCGTCGGCATCGTTCAATTTGGAGCCTTTGATGGTGGCGGAGGCCATGTCGGTTTCGGAGGTCAGCGTGATAGTGGCTGCTTCGAGGTACATGATCTTGCGGTCCATGCCGGAGCCCATGTTCTGAAGGCCCTTGCCGTCTTTGCTGAGGGCGATCATCATGAGGCCGGGTTCCGAAGTGGCGCCGGAGAAGGAGAAGGACCCGTTTTTCAGTACCGCCGAATCCAGCATGCGCTCGCCATCTTCGGTACGGTCAAAATACACGGTGGCCGGGGCGTTCAGCTTGCCGATCCTGCCTTTCAGCACAAATTTGCCTTCCTGCGCCATGGCGGCTGCCGGGATGATGGCGGCGGCCACGAGGGCCAGGGTTCTGGATCTTACGATACTTATGTTCATGGTGTCTGTTTTAAAAATCAGCGCGATGGTTATTCGCGGATGAATATATCGGTCGGCGAACCGGGGATGCCTGTTGTTTTACGGATCAGGTCGCCAAAGTGGCCTACGGAAGTATCCAGGATATGCAGCTCCCCTTCTACCCCCACCACCAAAACGTTTCCGTTCTGCTCGATCTTCAACAGGGTGATATCCTTCCCGCCGAAGGCGGCGTTCAGTTCACGGATTTCTTCATTCAGCGGGTTAAACCGGTAAATTTTGCCGTTGCCGCTGAAATAGAACACGCCTACGGGAGATACCGCCCATTTGGTGGTAGCGGTCACCAGGCTGTCGCCCTTGAATTTCTTCATTTCGCGGGCGTTAAACTGCTGCCTGCCGTCTCTCCAGTTCAACCCGAAACGCAGCTGCATCGTTTTGCCGAGGGAATCGCAGAACGCATAGATGTCGTTGTCGCTGAACTTCTCCATGTACAGGAGATCCATGCCGAGGTCTTTGGGAACAAAGGCGGAATCGAACACGGTATAAGTGGTGTCGAGGTAAGTGCCGGGCAGGAAGCGAACGAAACGTTGCTTTTCCTTGTCGAAACCAAGGAAGTGGGAAACCGCCTGGCCGTTTTCCGTCAGCTCCTGCAGCAGTTGCGGCGCGAGCTTGTACTCGCCGTTCACCGCCACGCCGAAGAAGCCGTAATACGAACCGAAAGGCGCGGTCTCAAAAGTACCCATGAACAGCTGGTCGTTGATGATCGCCGTAGTGGTACCGTTGAGGTTGCGCAGGAAATAATCCGCGCGGGCCGCCGCCATCGGCTGGTAGAAGTTCTCTTTCAGCGAGCGCACTTTGCCGAGGGTATTGGCGTCAATCAGCACACCGCCTTCGTTACCGCCGAACGTAAGCCAGTACTGCGTGATCTGGTTCATGTAGAACTGGTTCCGCACCTGTACGATCTGGCGCGGACCGCCAGGCAGCACCGTTTTGTTGATGGCTTCGTAAATATCCGCCTGCAGCGTACCGTCGGGTTTAATGAACGACAGCGAGGTGCTGCCGGCATCGCCGCTCAGCACGAGCGAACCACGGGTAAAGGCGGTTTGACCGCTGATGATGAAATCA
Source organism: uncultured Chitinophaga sp. (assembly GCF_937874145.1). Classification (GTDB taxonomy): domain Bacteria; phylum Bacteroidota; class Bacteroidia; order Chitinophagales; family Chitinophagaceae; genus Chitinophaga. Next base: position 13,706 of record NZ_CALNBI010000395.1, read on the forward strand.
TAATAATACTTCTGCCCGGTATTGTTGTCGGTCACCTTCAGCAACACGGTATAGCGCGCGGCGCCGAGGCCGTACACGATACGGAGGTCGCGGGTGAAGTAATCGTCGGTAGTGGCGCGCTCGGGAACATTGATCTTCCATTCGCAGGAATAATCGTTCGGGCCGCTGTTGAGGGTGATGACAGGCGCCACGATGAGGCTGTCGCCCGACATCACGTGGTACACCGAATCCAACCCGGACATAACCGGGGCCGGCACATCCACATAATCGTAATTGCCTTTATCCTTGTAGCAACCGGCGGCGATGGCCGAAAGGCAGAGTATGAACAGGTAAATCTTTTTCATGGCTTGCAGCATTAGATGACCGGGTCTCCGTCTTCATCGGTGAAATAATAACGTCCGTCTGCCGGGTTGAGCGTGAGGATGTATTTCTTCGCGGTGTTTTCGCTGTGATAGAACTCCAGCGTACCGTTGGCGCCGGGCGTCACCACGTATCCTTCTTCCGGGTTTTCTTCCGTCCAGGTTTTGGGATTGGCGAGGAAGGCGCGGAAGCGGCGGGTGTGGTAGAGTACTTTCGGCGTAGCCTGCCAGTCGGTACGGTCTTCCGTGAGCCGGTTGGTGCCGGATACGCGGATGAACAGTTCGTGTTTTACGCGGGAGTATTCACCCAGGTCGTTCTGCCAGATTTCCCACCAAAGCGGTTTTTCCAACCTGTTGGAGAAGATGATTTTGGCAGTATCCAGCTTGGGGAACATCGTGTTGAAGTCGCCGGTAGGCTGCAGCTGCAGGAAGAGCCGCACGGCCTTCTCCGCCAGCAGCGGATCGGTGTTATAAATGATCACCGGGATATCGAACCTCCCCGAATCCGCGGGAAGCACGTATTCCGATTCCAGCGCTTTGAAATGGAGGCCCGACTGCGCGGTGGTTTTACCGGCCACCAGCGTCACTTTCACCTTGCGGCCCGCGGTGGTTCTGTTACCGGAAAGGCGCACGGGCAAAAGGATCGTGTCGAAAGATTTATCGGGGAACAGCGCGAAGGAATAGATCACGCTGTCGATACGCTGGTTCGTCAGGTCGCTGGAGCTGAAATCGAAGTAAACGCCGTCGTCGGATTTATATAAGAGGTCATCTCCTTTTTCGCATCCTGCCAGCCATCCGGCGGCCAGCAGGCAAATGATGATTTTGGTTATTTTCTTCATGAGTTGGCAGGTTTAACGGTTACCGTAAGCGAGCTCGTCGTCCGGCCAGGGGAAGACGAATATTTGCTGGTTGGGCTGGATGGTATTGCCACCCAGTCCGGGGTATGCGCGGTTCAGCCGCTTGTACATGTAGAAGATTTGACCTTCCCCGAAGAATTCCTTCCTGGCGTCTTTCACGAGTTCGTTCATGAAAACGGTTTTGGAGGGATCATTCAGCGGGATGCCCATACCGCGTTGTTTGCGGACGGCATTGAGGTACTCCCATCCTTTCGCGGGATCGGCATCGTACACAGCTTCGGCGGCGATGTAATACATCTCGCTGAGGCGCAGCATGGGGATCATGAGGTCGTGGAGGTTTTTGTCGCCGTTGCGGCTGTATTTCTCCAGGCGCATATACCCGCCGGTGGAGCTGTTCTGCTGGGAGAACCATTGCTTGTACCGGAAATCCTCCGCGCCGGGGCCCGCCACTTCATACATGGTCCGCAATTCACCGGGAGGCGTGTTCAGCGTGGTGCCTTCACCATTCCGCAGTCGGTCGTACAGCGGGTTGGTCATGTTCGGCGCATACAGGCCGAAGAGCAACTCTTTGTACAGAATACGGTCTTTCTGCTGATCGTCGGGGTTCAGGAAATCCGTCTGCCGCGTCCAGGGGAACTTGTTGGATTCGATCACTTCCTTCGCCATCTCGAGCGCTGCAGCATGGTTGCCGGCGTAGAGCTGCACGCGGGCCAGGGTGCCGGTTACCGCGTAGTAATTGAAGCGGTGTCGGCGGTGCTGGAGGAACATCGGGCCGGAAACTTCCGTGGAAGAATCGGGCGTCGTATATCCTACTTTATAACCCGGCTTCACGATGGGGTCTGTATGCTTCAACAGCTCCCGCGCCGCGGTAAGATCCCGGATCACGGAATCCAGCACCTGGCGCAATGTATACACCGGCGTCGTTGCCCGGGAGAAGGTGGTCACGTAGGGAATGCCCTGTGCACCGGGCGTTGCCAGCGGAGCGGCCGCGAACTGGCGCAGCACATCGAAGTGGCACCAGGCCCGCATCGCCAAAGCTTCGCCTTTGATCAGGTCACGTTCCGATGCTTCCAGCAAATTGCCGGAACCATCCACATGTTCCAGGATAAGGTTGCTGTTGGCCACTACCGTATAAAGACCGGACCAGCTATCCTTCTGGCGGTTGATGAAATTATTGTCGCGGTAGTTGAACAGCATGGTCTGGCGGAAGCCGGAATTGTCCACTACATCGATATTGTAATTCTGTGCGAGCACATCGAGCGTGCCTGCGATCAGCTCCCTGCCGTAAAGGTCTTCCTTCACGCTG
>NZ_CALNBI010000396.1 GCF_937874145.1 uncultured Chitinophaga sp.
CCACCGGCTGGAAGTGCAGGCGGAAAACCGTCCGGATAACCTGCCGCTGGTGTTTCTCGGGGGTATCGGGGCAGACAGGCAATCGTACAACAATGCCGGGACCGACATCCGGAGGTCGATGAGCGGATATTTTGCTTACCTGCAGGGTGAATACGCATCTTCCGAAAAATTCCGGCTGACGGCCGGCCTCCGCTACGACGGCAACACCGATTACGGCGGAAGGCTTAACCTCAGTGCGGGCGCGCTTTTCAAACCCGCCGAATGGCTTTCGTTCCGCGCGTCGCTGGGCAACGGCTTCAAACCGCCGACCTACGCGCAGATGTACCAGGTGTTCACCAACATCACGCAAGGCTATACCGTGATCGGCGCGCATAATTTCGCGGAGAAAGCGGCGGAACTGAAGGCGGCGGGCACCATCGCGCAGGTGTGGGACAACGCTTCGCAGATCGCGCTTCTCAAACCCGAGACTTCCACTTCCATCAACGCCGGTGTTACAGTGAACACGGGCAGCCGCATGGAATGGAAGGCCGGCGCGTTCATGCACCGCCTGCGCAATCTCATCAACACCGAACAGGTCGGCATCATGCGGAACGGGCAGCAACTTTTCTCCTACATCAACATCGACCGGGTGGTCATGCGGGGCGTGGAAGCGGGATGGAAGTTCGCCATCACACCGAACCTGCAGGTTTCCGCGGGTTACCAGCTGCTCGACGCGCGCAATCCTGCCGTTTCCGATTCCATCCGGCAAAAATCTTCCCGCTACGCAACCGTGCGGACGCCGGACGGTATTCGCCCTGCCACAACGAAGGATTATTTCGGCCTGCCCAACCGCAGCCGCCACATGGGCAGCATGCAGGCAACCTGGGCGCATCCGCGCTGGGGGCTCGGGGCTTCATTTCGTGGAACTTACAGAGGCAAATACGGCTTCCTGGATGTTGACAACAATGGATATATCGACAATTACGACGTGTTCGTGAAAGGATATACTTTGCTATACGTCAGTGTGCAGAAAACGCTGCTGCAAAAAAGGCTTATGCTTCACCTGGGCGTCGATAATATCGGCGGGTATACGGATTACCTGATGCCATCGCAACCTGGCCGTGTCTTGATGGCGGGTGCGGAATGGCATTTCTTCCGGAAAGATAAAAACTGATTATTGCAGCACCGGCGCGCCTTCCGCGATCTCCGTGCGCGTGGTCGACGCGGGCGTGACCACTGTTTCTTTCCGGCGCTTGCCGTGCATCAGGTATAAAGTCAATGCGGTGAAGATGACGCCGCCGGCGATATTGCCCAATGTTACAGGTATTTGGTTCAGCCACCACCACTGGCCGGCGGAAACGGGCGCTCCCATGAACATGCCTGCCGGAATCACGAACATATTCACCACGGCGTGTTCAAATCCCTGCGCGAAGAAAATAAAGATCGGCAGCCAGGCGGCGAGGATTTTCCCGAGGGTGGAAGTCGAAGTCATGGCCATCACTACGCCGAGCGTCACCATCCAGTTGCACAAAATCCCTTTTACAAAAACCGTCAGCAGCCCGGTCGTACCATACTGACCGTACCCGGTCGTTTTCGCCACCGCGATGTTAGAGATCATTTTGCCGAGGGCGCCGCCGTCTACCTTCCCGAACTGCGTGAGCGAAGCCCAGAATAGCCCTGCGTACAGCAAGCCGCCTGCGAGGTTGGCGAGATACACCACCGCCCAGTTTTTGCCCAGTTGCTTCAGGGAAACCTGTCCCGCAAACCACGACAGCGACATCACCGCAAAATTCCCTGTCACCAGTTCGTATCCCAACAGCACCACGATGATGAAGCACGCCGGGAAGATCGCCGCCCCGATGAGCGGGAGGCTCGTTTGCACCGTGGCCGTCAGTGCGAAAGTGGTGCCGAAGCCCAGGATCGCGCCGGACAGGATGCCTTTCACGATCATGTCGGTCATGCTCATGCGGGTTTTGTCGATGCCGGCCTGGATCATGGCGCCGGCTACTTCCGCGGGTTTTTTATAGTCCATTGTAGAAATTTTTAGGTGATGAAGAATTTATTTCAGCAAAAAGGAAGGTTTGATATTGATCATGAGATACGCCCATTGGTTGCTGCGCGCAGCGTTCGCCACCTGTTTGATGGCCGCCAGCGCCGGCGTGCTGCGGTAATAACTGTACCCGGCTTCAAAACCGATCACCGGCGTGAGGGCGAATTGCGCATTGAGATCGGCTTCCCATCCGAAGCTGCGGTTTTTCGCGGTGATGTCGCTGGCGGAGAAGAAACGGTGCCCGTCGGCCTGGAGGCTCCACTTTGCATGGGGCTTGAACAGGAAACGGAGGTAATAGTCCTGCAGACCGGTAGCGCCAAACGTGCTGCCGGCGTAGTAATAATCCATATGCCCCCAGAATTTGTGGGGCGTGCCATACAATGGATCAAAGGCCTTCGAAGTTGCGCCTGCTTTGCCGCCGGTGGTGTAATCCGCGCCCAATCCCGCTTTGAGCTGGGGCGTAAAAGCGTAAAGGGCTTGCCCGGACAGGAGCCACCCGTCCACTTTCGCGCCGTCGGCATATTTCCCGCCCTGGTAAGCAATGTTACCGGTGAGCGTGAACCCGCTGAACGCCTGCGTCGTGAAAACCGATGCGGTAAATCGGGAATAGACGCCGGGATCATAGGTTTTCACGGGCTTCAGCTCGACCGTATCCACGTGGTACTGCGGGAACTGATCCGCGAGCGCCAGCAGGGAAATGTGGCCCGTAGCGTTTTTGCGGGTGACGTGCAGGTATTGCAATCCCTTGTACATCGCGCCCCCGTTGGTATTGCCGGCATATGCGCCTGGGGGAGTATTGTTGTATAGCATGCCCGTACCCGCTTCCCGGTTCTGGGAATAGGCGAAGCCCGCATCCGCCGCCCATTTGCCGGAACTGTATCGGAACACGAGCGCATCGTGCCGGCGGGCCTGCTGCAGCCAGTCGAGGTTCCCGAGCAGGCGGCCGTCGTCGTAATTCAATTCCTGCCGGCCCACTTTAAAGCTCAGGTTGTGCACAGAAACGGTGTCGGTCAGCCGGACTTCCGCCCAGGCTTCATGGATCATCAATCCATTATTATCCACTGTACTGATCTTATTGATGGTGGAAACATCCTGGCCCCAAACCCGGACGTCCTGGACGGACAACCCGAATTTGAGGCGGTTTGCGGTAAATCCCGCCGTGAGGCGGGTGCGTTGCGAAGTGAAAAAAGCAGGCTTTGCGGAGCGCGGGAGCGGAGCCCCCTGCCCATCCCGGAACTCTGTGCGGGTACGCAATTGCGCCGCGATCGAGAGCTGGGCCTTGCCTGCCAGCGGGAGGCCGCCCATCAAAAGGAGCAGCGCCGTCCCGCAGCGGGAATGCATTTTATTGTACATTTGAACGATTTTAATTCCAGCAATTGAAGTCACGAAACCCGGTTCGCCGCCAAGCCGCCGGGTTTCAACTTTTTTGTCAGGCCGTTACAGCCGATCCCTCCTTTCCGCCCACACCGATGTAAATACGATCGTCCTCCAGTTTTACGGGATATACTTTAATAGAACATTCATGCTCGTCGGAAAGGCACCGGCCGTCGGACAGCGAAAAGGTTTTCTTGTGAAACGGGCAGGCTACTTTCGGTTCTCCCTGCTGGGCGCCGATCATGCCGCGGCTGAGCGCCATCTGCCGGCGGTGCGGGCATAAGTTCTGCGACGCGTACCATTCGCCACGCCGGGCAAAATGAAACAGCGCAATCTGTTCGTCCTTGTATTTCACGCAAACCCCGCCGTTGGCAGGCACGTCTTCCACTTTACAGGCAAAAATCCAGTTGATTTTTTCTTTGGTGATGGGTGACATAAGATGAGATTTTTCGGTTGATGATTTATTTCCATTCCACGGCTTTCTTCTGGTCGCGCAGCTGATCGAATTTTACCGATGGGTCCTTCTCCTCCGGCGCATTCACGAAATGTGCGAAGCGCTTGCGCAGGGCGGGCGTTTCCACCACTTCTTTCCACTCGCATTTATAACTGTCTACCAGCGACTGCATTTCACGCTCCAGGTCTTCCGCGATGCCCAGGCTGTCGTTCACCACCACGTTCCGCAGGTAATCGATCCCGCCTTCCATTTTATTGAGCCAGGTGGCGGTTCGCGTGAGCGGGTCGGCGGTTTTGATATAAAACATGAGGAAACGGTCGATGTATTTGATGCAGGTATCGCTGTCGAGGTCCGAAGCGAGCAGGAGCGCGTGTTGCGGTTTCGATCCGCCGTTGCCACAGACGTACAGGTTCCAGCCTTTTTCGGTAGCGATGATGCCGAAATCCTTGGACTGCGCCTCCGCGCATTCGCGGATGCATCCCGATACGGCGGATTTCATTTTATGCGGCGCTCTTAACCCGCGGTACCTTTCTTCCACCCGGATGGCGTAGCTCACGCTGTCGTGCAGCCCAAACCGGCACCAGGTGGACCCTACGCAACTTTTCACCGTGCGCAGGGCCTTCCCGTATGCGTGGCCGCTTTCGAACCCTTCTTCGATGAGCTCTTCCCAGATCAGCGGCAGGTCGCCGACGTGCGCGCCGAACATATCGATGCGCTGGCCGCCGGTAATTTTGGTGTATAGATTGTATTTCTCCGCGATGCGGCCGATGGCCATGAGCTTCTGCGGAGTGATTTCCCCCCCGGGAATGCGGGGCACCACGGAATAGGTGCCGCCTTTCTGAATATTGGCGAGATAACGGTCATTGGAATCCTGCGCGGTGTCGTTGCCTTTCGCAAGGATCATATCCCCCCACAAACTGGCCAGGATAGAAGAAACAGCAGGTTTACAAACCTCGCAGCCGTCACCTTTCCCGATATGATCCAGCACATCATCGTATGTATGAAGGTTGCGGATTTTGATGAGGTCGAACAGTTCCTGGCGCGAATAGCCGAAGTGCTCGCAAAGCACGTTGCGCACATATTTGCCCTGCGATTTCAGGGTGTAGGTGATGAGATCCTTCACCATGGGCGCGCAACCGCCGCAGGAAGAGGAAGCGCCGGTGCATTTCTTTACGGCGTTGAAAGTTTCGTGCCCTTCTTCCACCGCCTGGCAAATCTGTGATTTGGTTACGCTTTCGCAGGAGCAGATGACGGCGTCGGGAGGCAGGCCCAGCACGCCGGCCGCGGCTTCGCCGGAGGAACGGGCGCCGAGGAGCTCATCTTCCGGCTTGCCGGTGATCTTCATCCTGTTTTTCGTTTTCTGCAGCAGCATGTTGTAGGCCGATGCGTCGCCGATAAGAATGCCGCCCAGCAGGTACTGGCCGTCGTCGGTCATATTGATGCGCTTGTAGACGCCGGCCACCTGGTCTTCGAAAACGATCACGCGGCAGGTGTCCGCCGGCGGGAAGGGATCGCCGAAGCTGGCCACGTCTACGCCTACGAGTTTCAACTTGGTGCTCATATCGAACCCGCCGAAGGTGCGGTCGCCGCCGAGGATATTATCGATCGCGATGTCGGCCATTTCGTAGCCGGGCGCCACCAGTCCATATATAGTATGTTGGTACAGCGCGCATTCGCCGATGGCGTAGATGTTGGGATGGGAGGCCTGCATTTTGTCGTTCACCACGATCCCGCCGCGGGAGCCGGTTTCGAGCCCGGCGGAAGCGGCGATCTCGTCGCGCGGGCGGATGCCGGCGGAGATGACGATCATATCCGCGGGGATGGAGGAGCCGTCTTCGAAGCCGATGCCGTTGGCTACGCCGTCGCCCAGGATGGAAGTGGTGTATGCGTTGGTGCGGATTTTCAGGCCGATGGATTCGAGTTGTTTGCGGAGGATGTCGGAGCCGTTCTGGTCGATTTGCCGGGGCATGAGCCTGGGGGCGTATTCGACGATGGTGGTGTCGGCGATGCCGAGGTCGAGGCAGGATTTGGCGGCTTCGAGGCCGAGGAGGCCTCCACCGATGACGGCGGCCCGGCGTGCTTTGCGGGCGGCGGACTGAACCGGCGCGAGACGGTCGAGTTCGTCGTCGAGAACGCCCCGCATGCGATCGAGCGGCTC
>NZ_CALNBI010000397.1 GCF_937874145.1 uncultured Chitinophaga sp.
GCAGTGTTCCAGATATCTCCCGCTCCGAATCGCAGTTATGGTTGCTGTATTTGTGTGGAACATATATGCGGTTGGGCTGCGAGGCGATCCATATCGGGCAGGTCAGCCTCATGGGAATGGCCGACCGGGACTGGGCGGCCTGGGACGCCTTCCTGGTGAAGGTGCGGAAATTCGCCAGGACCAACACCCGGCGGGGCTGGATTTTGCTGGATGCGCACACGCCGGACGGAGGAATGGTGGCTAAAGGTAAAAGCCTGCTCGATTTCAATTCCTTCCCGCTGCGGATCAAACCGGTGGTGGGAAAGCCGATGGAAGGCTACCTGCAAGCCGGCTACCTCGACGCATTGTACCGCCGCAGCAAAGGCGGGCAAACGCCATCGGGCTGGCGTTGCGCGTCGCTGCCGTACCTCGTGGAATTCGACAACTTCGGCATCAGCAGAACGCCCGGCGTGGCGGATACCACTTCACATTACATCTGGGGGTACGATGAAATTTCGTGGTTCTGCCTTCAACCCGAAAAATACCGCCAGCAATGGCTGCGATATGCATACGACTGGCTGAAAAAGAATGACAGCAACGGATTCCTGCAAATGCCCGTTTCCCGCGTAATCACCACGCAAAGAGGGAAACCCATGACCCGCAACCGCGGCAACACCAGGTCACCGCAGTGCCCGGAGGGCCTCAATCTCGAAGAAACCATTTACCAGATCTGGCACAAACCTTAAACCGCCGCCCATAAGCCCCAGGCAGCGAGCGCCGCGATGGCCGTATTCATGAAATTCACCGCATCATTGCGGATAATGCCTTTCCGTTCCAGCGTGGCGCCGAGGATGGAGTCCGCCAGGTTGCCGGTCGTGCCGGCAGCGGTGATGATCAGCCCACCCGTCAAACCTCCGCCGAAGGCGGAATAAATACTGGCGATAACGGCCGATGCGATGATACCCGCGAGGGTGCCTTCAAGGCTCACGACGCCGTCGAGGCCATTTGCTTCGCGCCGGAAAGTGAGGATATTGATGAAGCGCCGGCCGTACAGGGTGCCTAGCTCAGAAGAAACCGTATCCGCTGAAGCGGAAGCCAGGGCCGCGGCCAGCATGATAGGATAAGGCAACACAGGCCCCTCTCCCGCCGCCATCAGCAGCGATAACAAAGCCGCCATTCCGCCGTTGGCGAACACCTGCCCGGCGTTGCGCCGTTGCTGCGCGCCGCCACCAACCGCTTTGCGGGCTTTGCCATGTGCCGTGGCGACGACGCCCATCCCGAAAAATGCGAAAAGTACCGCCAGGCCGAAATACCCGCTTCCGAAGAAAACGATGATCCCCGTCAACCCCGCGGCCACGGCGCCCGCCCGGGTCAGTTTGCCCAGCCGGTAAGCCGCGAAGGCTCCGGCGCAAAGGGCGGCAATAACGAGGATATATTCCGGCATAGCGGCAAAGGTAATAGAAAAAGGCCGCCCCAGAAGAGGCAGCCTCCGATTCATCATTATCAATTGTCAGTAAAAAATGTCTACAGTGGTTTGCGCGTCACGTTCTTCAGCTGTATCGTTACCGTGTACTTGCCCCGCTTCCAGAAACGCTGGATGAAACGCGGGTTGGAATGGTAACCATTGTACGCGGGATCATCGTAGATGCAGGCATCCGCCGCGATCCGGTAGTAAACGTTAAAACCGTTGCCGGCGCTGACGAAGGGGAACGGCGACTGGAACACCGGATACACCAGCTTGTCGTCGAACATATCCGGTTTTACGGTATAGGTCTCGAAAGTCTGGAGGAAAGTGCTGCCGCTGGGGCGTTTCAGGACTTCACCGCGCTTAGGGTTGAACGGCGTTCCGTGCTTGTCGAGGAAATACAGCGTGATGTTGAACTCGTCAGACACTTCGCGCTTGATGTCGATGCTGTAAGATTCCGCGCCCTGGCCTTTGGTCACCGATTCCTGCCCCTGCTTCATCAGTGGGTTGGAATAGGCGCCGTTCATGGCTTTCAGGTCCTGGAAGGCCACCGTGTCTTTCAGGATAAACTCGCCGAACCTGGGGTACAGCTTCGTCCTTTTGACGTTGGAAATTTCCAGGTCGAATACGTAATGCCCCGAAGGCAGGTTGTCAGTGGTATAGTTGGTGTAGATCTGCCCGCTGGTAGGCTCGATGTTCACCGGGTAGGCATCCACCATCTGCATTTTGGACAGGATTTTTTCCTTGGTGGAATCCAGCGTGAAGTTCAGGGCGGCTTTCCAGGTTACCATGGGGTAGCGTTTGAGGAAGAGCTCGTCCATATTCTTGCCGGTGGCCTTGTCGTACACATGCACCAGTTTGAAGTTCAGCGGGCGCGTGGAGCCGTCGGGGTTTACGCCGATGCCGCGGTATTCCCATCCTTTGGGAATCACGACGGGGTTCAGTTCGTAGTAGAGGTTATCGCTCATGTAACCGATCTCGTCTTTCTTGCAGGCACCCATCAGCGAAGCGGCGAAAAGCCCTGCCAGTATATATTTGATCTTGCGTAAATTCATGTCAGGCATACTTTAATTGGTTCCGAAATACAGGGAAGGATTGCCGCTTTCGTACCCGCCTGGGTTTTGCAGCACGAAGAGCATTCCCGTGTTGGTGATGATGCCGGAAGTCTGGCAGTACGTTTCCATGTTGCCGATCCGGTAGTATACGATCCTGGGGTAGATGCCCGTTGCGGGGTTGTACCCGAGCTGCTCGGATTTCACTTCGCGGTAGGATACCTCAGCATCAATGCCGGGGAAAGTCGTAGGCATGGCCTGCCGTTCTTCCTTGAGCGCGCTGTACGGGAGGCTTCTTTTCACGATGTGGATGCGGATAGAATCCCTGAAGCCCTGGAGATGGTATTTGATCAGCGTGTCGATGGTATACGATTTACGGGCGTCCATGGCCTGCACTTGTGCATGACGGGCGCTGAGCTGCTTCTGGATGTGATAGTCGGTGGGCGCGAAGAAGCTGATCCCGCTTTCGTTTACGACGTCCTGGATGCCGGCTTTATCGATGAGGAGGCAGAGCGTGTCGAACAAGGGGTTCTTGCGCAGGTAATCCAGCGTGGTCATATCCACTTTGGCGTTGTGTGTTCCGCCGCCAACGATATAGTCGTCTTTTTTGCATGCCGTCATGAAAACGCCGGCAGCTATGATGATGATTCCGATGATCTTTTTCATGTGCATGGTTTTAGTGGGTGGCCCAGTAATAGTTTTGGGTGAGTTTGTCGTTGTTCGGCTTGAGGGCGCGCATGTTGATAGGCCAGTAATAACCCTTCTGCTCCCAGCGCTCGCCTTTGTACACCGCAATCCTTTCGGTCAGCAGCCCGGTACGGATGAGGTCGTAGAAGCTGGCGCCTTCGCCGAGGAGCTCGCGGTGCCGCTCGTCGAGCAGGTAATCCTTCACGGACGCATCGATCGCCGGATCGTAGTGGCGGCCTTTGCGGAGGTCGGCCACGGTGTACGCGGTACTGAGGGCTTCGGCCTCGCGGTTGAGATTGGCGAGGGCTTCGGCTTTCAGCAGCACGATATCGGCGAGGCGGAATAAAACGAGGTTGTTGTTGGCATAAAGGCCCACTTCGTTTTTCGGATCCCTGAAGCTGACGTTGCTGTATTTGGTGAGGATGAATTTATTGGGCGTCCAGGTCGTATCCGTAATATCATCAGGATTCACCTTGATCAGGTAATCCCGGAAGATGAGATCGCGGAACCGCAGGTCGGTGGTGGTATCCGGGAACAGCGGCGTCATGTCTTTATAGAAATCGACTTCCGGCGTCATTTTTACCACCCTGGCGAGGATGAGCTTGTTGATGCCGTTGTGGTCTTTTGTTACAGGTACCTGCAGGATGGAATTGAAAAACCCGGAAGACTCGTCGAAAGTCGGGTTGAAGAGCATGGGCAGCTCGAAGATGGATTCGGAGGAACCGCCGTCCCAGAGCTTCTTCAGTTCCGCGGCATCCTTCGCCAATGCGAATTCGTTGGAATTGATCACGGCATCGGCTGCAGTGAGCGCCGTGGCGTAATCATGTGCCCAGGCGGCCACGTGGGCTTTCAGGGCGTAGGCGGCATATTTGCCTGCGCGAACCACGCCTTCGGGATGGGTATCGTCGAGGTATGCAAGGGCGCTGTCGATATCCTGGCGGATCACCTTGATCGCTTCCGCATCCGTGCTGCGGGCGATGCTGGGCGGGTTATCGAGCTCGCTTTCCTGGAGGGGCCTGAGGCGGATCACCGGCTCACCCCAGGTGCGCAACACCTGGAAGTACGTATACGCCCGGATGAAAAACGCTTCCCCGCGGAGTTGGTCGCGCCGCGAAATGTCCTCCCAGCCGCTTTCCGGGATGGTGGGGATTTTCTCCAGCGCCAGGTTCGCCTGGGCGATCACGTCGTAGAAGCGCGACCAGTCCCACAGGGAACCTTCGAGGTAGGGGGCGTATCCAAACCGGAAATTGCCTCCGCGGATCAGCGATGCGTAATTCCACTCACCGTTGGTATAAATATCCGCCGCGAGCTCGCTGAAGGTAAAGAAAGCGTTCTCGTTGCGCACTGCTTCGCGCAGCAGGTGGTAAGCGCCCGCCACCGATTGGTCGGCCGCCTTCTCGTTCACCCAAAAAATCTCGTCGTACGAGTTGTTGATGGGCGATTCATACAGGTACTTCCGGCAACCGGGCACTACGGCCAGCATCGCGAGGAGACATGCATATATACTGATTCTTTTCATTGCTTTACTTTTCAAGATTTGCCATTAGAATTTAACATCCAAGCCCATGGTGAACTTGCGCGGGATCGGGAATCCCGAGCCGTTGTACACGCCGAACACATTCACCTGCTCCGCATCGGGCACATCCGCCGCCTGGAACATCACCAGGTTGTCTACCGTTCCGTAAACCCGGATGTTGGACACCTTCAGCCTGCGCGTCACCTGGCCGGGAACGCTGTAACCGAGGGTCATGAACTTCACTTTCAGGTAATTGCCGTTTTCGTTGAACATCGTCGAGAAAGGCAGGTACTGGTAGAAGTAACCGTAAGGGCTCATCGCCGGGTAATCCGCTTTGTAGTCCTCCCCTTTCTGCGCCAGCTCCGAAGGCTTCCAGTAGTTCAGGCGGTCGAGGTTCGGCAAACGGCGCGCGGCAAAGCTCTGGTCGCCGCCGCGGAAGGTATTGTCCAATTCGTTCGACATCTGCATGTTGATGATATCGCGGCCGAGGGTGAAGGTGGTAGCGATGGACAGGTACCAGTTCTTATACTGGAAATCATTCACGAAACCGCCCGTCAGGTAAGGGTTCGGATTGCCGGTAGCCGCCAGGTCGCCGTAGGGATCGCCGCGGTCTTCATCGGACCATACATCCCAGTCGCCATTCAGGTCGTGCCAGATCGGGTAACCCGGGATTACTTTGTTGTATGTTTTGAAGTACGTGATCATCTGTCCGTTCACCGGGTTAAAGGGAATCTCGTTGTAATTGTTATACACGCCGCCATACAGCATTTGCGCCATCACATAAATGGGCTTGCCGATGGTGAATTCGCGCCCGATCCCGAAGTTGTCGGTCTGGTAGAACGTTTTGTTGTTATACGGCAGTTTGGTGATCTGGTTCTTGTTGATGGAGAAGTTCAGGTTCGTGCTCCATTTCAGTTTCGAGTTGTCGGGCAGGTTTTTGGTGATAACGGCTACCTCGAACCCGCGGTTGCGCACGTTGATGTCGTAGTTGGCCGTCAGCTTGTTGTACCCCGCCCAGAAAGGCATGGCAAACGTGTTGAAGTCGCGGCCGGCCATTTTCTCGTAGTAATCCACCGTCAGGTTGATGCGGTTGTTTTTGAACAGGAACGTTTCAAACCCGATGTTGAACTGGCGGCTGCTCGACCAGGTGAAATTTTTCTTCGTGATGCCATACCCGTTTTCATAATCAGGCAGGTAAGCGGCGGTGCCGTTATAGTACCCCGGGATGTTGAAACGGTTGTAGGGCGCGTAGAATTCATAGAACTGCTCACCCGAGGTACCATAGCTACCGCGGAATTTCATGTAACTCACGACAGAAGTAAGGGGCTGGAAGAAGGGCTCTTCGGAAAGCACCCATCCGGCGCCCACCGAATAAAATTTACCCCATTTGCTGTTCGGGCCAAAACGCGAGGAGGCATCTGCACGGTAGCTGCCCGACAGCAGGTAACGCTCTTTGTAATCGTACTGCACCTGCCCGATCCACGACAGCAGGCTGGATGCGCTGTAATCGGAATACACGCGCTTGTCCTGCTGCGCCACGTTCCCGATCACCTTGATATCATCGCTGGGGAGGTTGTAACCGGTCCCCTCCATCTTGGTACCGATATCGCGCTGGAAGCTCTGCCCGGCTGTCAGGTATACATGGTGGTCGTTCGCAATGGTCTGGCGATAGCTGAGCGCGTTGTCCACGAAATAAGTATTGTAACCGCCGTTGAAGGAAGTAGCCCGGTTCACACCGTCGGCATCCAGGTCGGAAGGCATGAAATATTCACGCTTGTTGTTGTTGACGCTGGCGGAACCCATGAAACGGTATTCCAGTCCTTTGACGATGTTATACGTCAGCCCGAGGGAAGCAACGATCTGGTCGTTGATGTTCACGTCGCGGAGCTTGTCGTACTGATCGGTATACGCTTTGGCTTTCTGGGGCGTAATGTATAGCAGTGAAGAAGGCAATGCGTGAAGATCGATCGGGAGGGGCGACTCGTAGCGGTCTTTCCCGAGGCCGCGCTTGCGGTCCATCCGGCTGAGGCTCAGGTTGGTGTAACCGCTGAGCTTGTCGGAGAATTTGAAGTTGAGGTTGCCGCGCAGCGCGTAGCGTTTGAAGCCGGTATTGCGCACCACGCCGTCTTCGTTGTAGTAGTTGGCGGAGATGCGATAATTCATTTTATCGGTTCCGTTGCTGACTGCGAGGTCGGCATTGCCCATGTTGCCGGAGCGGAGGAACATATCCTGCCAGTCTACGGCGTTGTTGAAAGAGGGGTTGAGGCTGTCTGTCAGCACCACGGGCAGTTTCGCCTGGTTGGCATATCCGCCGTATTCCTTGAGGATGTCGAGTTTCTGTCTTCTTTCCTCGGTGCCTGTTACGGTTTCGAGGAGGCGGGGGCGGGAAACGATGCCATGGTAATAGTTCAGGCGGAATTCCGGTTTGCCTTCCTTGCCACGGCGGGTTTTGATGACGATGACGCCGTTGGCGCCGCGGGATCCCCAGATGGAGGTGGCGGCGGCGTCCTTGAGGACCTGCATGTCTTCGATGTCGTTAGGGTTGAGGCCGGCGATGGCGTTGGTCTGCGTGCCGTCGAAACCCATCATGTCGTCTACGTTCATGGGAACGCCGTCGATCACATAGAGCGGGGTGCTGAGGGCGCGGGCTTCGTCGAGGTTGAGATTGACCCTGGAGTTGCCGCGGATCACGAACGTATTGCGGACGCCGGGCTCGCCGGTGAAGTTCTGCACGTTCACGCCGGTAACGCGCCCCTGCAGGAGGTTCTCAAAGCTGGGCGCGGGCAGGTTTTCCACTACGTCGCCTTTCACGGAGGAAATGGCGGTGGTGGAGGTTTTACGCGTCATGGTCTGGTAACCTACCACCACAACGTCTTTCAGGCTCTGGGCGTCGGCCTGCATGGTGACGCGGATTACATCGCGGTCGGCTTTCACGACCGTTTTAGCGTAACCCATGAAAGTAAATTCGAGGGAGGGATTGGCGCTTTTGAGGGTCAGCGAGAATTTCCCCTCGGCGTCAGAGGCGGTACCGTTGTTGGTACCCGATTCCCTGATGGAGACACCTGGCAGTGCCTCCCCTTTGGCATCCTTCACTGTACCGGACACCTTTCGGTCCTGAGCCAGGGCAACGGCATAGGTTGCCCATAGCAGGACCAACAAAAAGAGTAGCTTCTTGGTCATACAATCTTGATTGATAAAACGTGTAACGATGAAAAAGTTGCAAGGATGTGCACATCTCTTTGCAAACTGTATAATGGAAAGGTATAAGTTTTAAATATTTGTTAAAAATACCTCCAAGTATTCGTGATAATCTCGTTACATTTCTTCGATCAGGATTAGTTTACCTGTTTCAACAATTATCCAAAATGATGTATCAACCTGATTTTCAATTTATTACATAAAATACACAAAATAAAGTGAAAAAACGAGTTTTTCGTACTTTAATATACTATCAGAAAGCGTGAATCTAATATCAACTCAAATATCTATGCATGACAATGCAATGACTTTCTACCGAAAGATATGGATCTCGACTTCGCCGTTTTCCTTGATAGCACCGCGGTACATGCCGGCGGTATTAAAAGGCATGGCGATGCGGCCCTGCCGGTCGATGGCGATCAGGCCGCCGTCGCCTCCCAGTGCAGGTACTTTCTTCATAATCAATTCGTTCGCCGCGTCGCGGATGCTCATTCCTTTATATTCCATCAGGTCGCAAACGCTTTTGGCGACCACCAGCCGGATAAAATACTCACCCCAACCCGTACACGAAACGGCGCAGGTAGCGTTATCGGCATAAGTGCCCGCCCCGATCACCGGCGCATCTCCCACGCGGCCGTACCGTTTGTTGGTCATACCACCGGTAGACGTCGCCGCCGCCAGGTTACCCTGTTTGTCCAGCGCCACAGCGCCCACCGTCCCGAATTTATAATCGCGGTGCTCCGCCCCCAGCCTCGCCGCAG
>NZ_CALNBI010000398.1 GCF_937874145.1 uncultured Chitinophaga sp.
CCCGCTCATCGATACGCAGGCCGTTCAGGCTTACCTGCGCGCGATCGAAGCCTGCAAGGCACAGGGCGGGCGCTTTGTGGTGGAAGGCGGCGTGATGGCAGGTGAAGGTTTCGAAAGCGGGTGTTACGTGAAGCCCTGCATCGCCGAAGTGCAGCCCGGCATGCCCATCGTGCAGTCGGAAACGTTTGCCCCGATATTGTACCTCATGCCGTATTCCTCGCCGGAAGAAGCGATTAAAATACAGAACGGCGTGCCGCAGGGATTGTCGTCCGCCATCATGACCCTGAACCTCCGCGAAGCGGAACAATTCCTTTCCGTGGCCGGGAGCGACTGCGGCATTGCCAACGTCAATATCGGGACGAGCGGCGCCGAGATCGGCGGCGCGTTTGGCGGGGAGAAGGAAACGGGCGGCGGCCGGGAAAGCGGCAGCGACGCGTGGAAAGCGTATATGCGGCGCCAGACCAATACCATCAACTTCGGCAGCCGGTTGCCGCTGGCGCAGGGGATTCAGTTCGATTTGTAAGTATAGATAAGCAATAGCAAGCCCGCGGCCTGTACGGCCGCGGGCTTTTCGTTTTTATGGACGAACCCCTCCGCAAAATGACCAACGCTGTTCGTAAGCCGGACCTTTTTTCTAATTTTGCATCCAATCGCAAACACCTCAAGCCTTGCGCCATGTAATTGCATTAACATATTGAACCGCTGCATCCGCACCCGTTTTCCGGGCGCCGGAGAATCATTTTGTTAAATGTAAATCCTACAATCATGGCAATATCAACAAAATACGGCCGTACCTATCATTTCCCGTTCTCGCCAGGCACCAGCAGCGACGACCGGATTAATTATGATTACTGGGACCAGCTGTCCGCCATCCCCAAACTGGTGCATACCGAAAAGCTCGACGGGGAAAACAATTGCCTGTCCCGCCTGGGCGTATTCGCCCGGTCGCACGCCGCGCCCACGACTTCGCCGTGGACCGAAGACCTGCGCCGTTTCTGGCAAATGGTGAAACACGACCTGGGCCCGCTGGAGATTTTCCTGGAAAACCTCTACGCCATCCATTCCCTCGAGTACCGGCAACTCGATCATCATTATTATGTGTTCGCTGTGCGGGAAGATGGAAGATGGCTGAGCTGGGAAGAGACGCGCTTTTATGCCCATATGCTCGACCTGCCGGTGGTGCCGGAAGTTTCGATGCCCGAAGTTAATAACCGCGCGGCGTTTGAAAAGGAACTGGTGGCGGCGGCAGGCGGCAGCGGAGCGTTTGGCCCGCACAACGCGGCATCCGGCGCGCCGGCAACGATGGAAGGCATCGTGACGCGTAACGCAGACGGGTACCCGGCCGATGAATTCTCGAAAAATGTTTTTAAATATGTAAGGAAAGGGCATGTGCAGACGGACGTCCACTGGACGCGTAACTGGAAGCGTGCCCGCCTCAAACAAGAAGGAGGTAATTATGTGGACCATCAGTACTAATAAATCCTGGGATCATCTCGCGCAGTCGTTCGATTGGGTGCGCGACATGGCGCTTACGCCCCAGGACCCGCAGCACCACGCCGAAGGCGACGTGGCCACGCATACCCGCATGGTGCTCGAAGCGCTGTGTGCTGATGCTGCGTATATAGAATTAACCGAACAGGATCGGGAGATCCTCTGGGCCGCAGCGCTCCTGCATGACGTGGAGAAGCGCAGTACGACGGTCACGGAGCCGGATGGAAGGATTTCCTCGCCGGGGCACGCCCGCAAAGGCGCGCTTACCGCGCGGCAGATCTTATACGGCGAAATCCCCACGCCGTTCGCCATCCGCCAGCAGGTAACGGCCCTGGTGCGCTATCATGGCTTCCCGCTGTGGGCGCTTGAGAGGCCGGACCCCGTAAAGGAACTGGTGAAAGTGAGCCAGGAAATTGATACCCGCCTGCTGGCCATGCTCGCCCGCGCCGATGTGCTTGGCCGCATTTGCGCCGATAAAGACGAAATGCTCTACCGCATCGGCTGCTTTGAGGCGCTGTGCCAGGAGCAGCAATGCTGGGGCGCGGCGCGGCCGTTTGCGACGCCGCATGCCCGCATGCATTACTTGCTGCATGAAAACACGCATCCCGATTACGTGCCGTTTGAGCAGCCGGTCAGCGAAGTGATCCTGATGAGCGGTCTGCCAGGCGCCGGGAAAGATACCTTCATCCGCAGGCATTATCCAAACCTGCCGGTAGTATCGCTGGACGGGCTGCGGGAAGAAATGGGTGTTTCGCCGACGGATGCCACCGGCAACGGCCAGGTGATACAGGCGGCGAAGGAGCGTGCCAGGGTGTTTCTGCGGAAGGGGACCGGCTTTGTGTGGAACGCCACGAACGTTACCCGGCAGATGCGGATGCAGTTATTGGAGCTGTTTTTCACCTATAAGGCGCAGGTGCGGATCGTATATGTGGAAGTACCGTACCGGCAGCTTTTCCGGCAAAACAGCAACCGTGAGGCCGTGGTGCCCGCGCTGGTGTTGGAAAAGCTCGCGGCGAAACTGGAGGTTCCCGCGGCCTGGGAGGCGCATGAAGTGACCTGGATTGCCGCGGATCCGGCATTTTAACCGCGGGTAATGTCCGGTTTTGTGACCGGGTTGTCCGCTTTTACAAACGGCCGTTACGCCGAAACCGGTTAGCCCGATTGCGAATTTGAAGGCCGGAAGGCCCGGAAGCCCGTCCATTGGACGGGCTTTTTCGTTGGAATGCAGTGCTGGAAAGGTTTTGCGTGAAAAGTGCGGGCGTGTCCGATCTGTGCAAAAACGGACACTTACGGCGGTTTTGCTTGCCGTTCATCCGCTGATAACTATTCGTTTTAGGATGTTTGGAGCCGTTCATACTTTTGAATCGTCAAACAAACAACAACGTTCATCCCATAAAATTATTCACATGAAAACTATCATCGCACTCATCGCCACCGTAATCATTTCCCTGAATGCCGCCGCCGTTACCCCGGGTGCGGACATGATGTTCAAAACCTCCGTCCGCCTGGCTGCTGAAAAAAGCTGGTACGATGCCGAAGGCAACCTGCTGGCAACATCCCGCATGATCAATGAAGCGGCGCTGCCCTTCAACGTGATCAAAAAACTCATGAAGAAATGCCCTGATTACCAGATCCGTTATATCCGCGAATTCGAGGCGGAAGGCATCAATACTTACATTATTACGCTTGAAAACGAGAAAGGCTATAAAGTGGTACGCTGCCTGGATAACACGCTGACCGTACTGCAGCAGCTGGAAAAAATCTGATCCGCCATTCAGGACCGATAGTGTTCGTTGCCCGGAAGTACCAAGCTTCCGGGCACGGGCATTTTAAGGACGGGTGGTTTGGAGGCGGAAGGGTTTTTGATTAATTTTATTCCTTGCAGCATCATCATTATTCCTATCAGGACGTAAGCGCCTATTCCAAATTTCGACATGTATGGAAACGCAGGTGACCACCGCCGAGGCGATCAATATCCTCCTCATCTACTGTGAAAAGCTGGGCTGGCCTGTAGACCGGATCATGGAGGATGCCGGTGTGGAACCGGGGTCGATGGAAAGCCTCCAGCGCCCGGTGACCCTGGGAGAACTGTCGCGCTTTTTCGCATCGGCGGTGAAGGTCTCGGGCGATCCTTACATCGGGTTGCACATCGGCGATATCTCGAACCTCGACGCGCTGGGGATCGTGGGGCAGCTGTACCGGTACAGCAAAAACATGCGCGAAGGCATGTTCCGCGTGATCATGACGCCCCGTCACCACGCGCCCGAAGCCGCTTTCGTGACCCGCCAGTTCATAGAACTGGCCATGGCGTATTGCAAGCACGGCACGGAATACGCCTCGCAGGCGGGATTGAATCCTTACGAAGTACACTTTGCCTGGGCGCTGACCGCGGAAGAAGAAAAGCAATATGCGGAAATATTCGCGTGCCCCGTTTACGGGAACCGCGCCAATACGCAATTGATGTACCGCCCCGCCGGCGCCGATTTCCCGAATTTCTTCTATAACCCGGTATTGCTGAAAGCATTGGAAGCCGGCGCGGACGCCGGGATGGAGCTGGCGCCCTGGAGCAGCAACGACCTCCAAAAGGCGCTGCTCATCATGAACGTCGAAGAAAAGGAGCGGAGCCGCATCGCGCGGAGCCTCCACGACGGCGTTTGCGGTACGCTCGCAGCGGTGCGCATGCACCTGGGCGTACTGCAGGACCAGGTGCCCTCGCTGCATACGGCCGAATTCCTGCAAACGCTCGCCCTGCTCGACGAAGCCGCCCGCGAAGTCCGCAAAACCGCGCACAGCCTCATGCCGGAAGTGCTGCAGCAGTACGGCCTCAATTCCGCGCTCGAAACACATTGCCATAACCTCGCGCCCTGCTGCCCCACGCAGATCAATTTCTACAGCTTCGGCACGCCTTTCCGGTTTGAGCCGGGCGCCGAGCTCACCGTATACCGCACGGCGCAGGAACTCATCCAGAATGCTGTGAAGCACGCGCAGGCAGACAGTATCATCGTGCAGCTGCAATTCGATGGCGAAGATATTTCGCTGACGATCGAAGACGACGGCATCGGCCTGCCGCCCGACCGGCTGCGCCCCGGCTCCGGGCTCGATATCCTCCGCCAGAACGTCACCGGGCTGGGCGGCACCATCGACTGGGACGGGCGCCAGGGTAGCGGCACTTCCGTCACCGTTACCATTCCTTCCCTCCATGCTATCCTTGCGCGGGAGTAGTGCGAATTGTATTATTTTATTATTAATTTGCCCTCAGGCCTTATGAACGATCAACCAAAAGCCTAACATTTGCGCGCATTTCCGGCCCACGTACCGGATCATTTACCGTTTAAACAGGGAGACGCATGACCTGGAAGGAGTCTGATGAAATATTATGGGTAGACGCTCTGCGCAACGACAGCACCGAAGCCTTCGATGCGCTGTACCGCGCATATTTCCCGTCTGTTTACGCCAACATCTGCCGGCTGGTGCGCGAACCTTCCGCCGCACAGGACATCGTGCAGGAAGTTTTCATCCGCCTTTGGGAAAAACGCGGGCAACTGAAGCCCGGCCAGCCCGCCGGCAACTGGCTGTTCGTGGTCAGCTACAACCGTTCCGTTTCCTGGCTGCGCAAAGATCTCCGCGAGAAATTGCAGATAGAAGGGCTGGATTCCCTGCCCGACCTCCCCGGCGAGCCCGGATGGGACCATACCTCGCTCCAGCTCGACATGCTGGAAAAAGCCATCGAGCAGCTGCCGCCGCAACGTAAAAAAGTTTTCCTGCTCTGTAAAGTACAGGGCCGCACCTATGCCGAGGCGGCTTCCGAGCTCCAGATTTCCCACTATACCGTGAAGGAACATATCCAGAAAGCCAGCCAGTTCATCCGCGAATACGTGCGGCTGCAACCGGAATGGCAGGCCCTGGCGCTGGGCGCGCCGCTGCTGTCGCATTTGCTGGGATAAAAAAAACTTCCTTCCAGGACCCCCCTTTTTTCAATTTCCGCGTATTTACTATAAACCTGACCGCCATTGGAGGATCAAGCACAATATCTCCGGGAGCTGCTGGCTAAACCGGACTGGACGGACGACGAACGCCGCTGGTTGCTGCATTACCTGGAACACACGCCTGCAACGGAACTGAAAACCCTGTTGCTGGAGGCTTTCCGTGAAAGAGATATCGCCGTGCCCGATCCCGCGTTACAGGAACGCCTGCTGGCGGGCATTCACGCCCGGATGCAGCCGGAACGGGAAACCATCGTTACCTCCATGCGCCGCAGCCACCGCTGGCGTGTGGCGGCCGCCATCGGCGGGATGGCGATACTCCTGGGCGGAGGAGCGCTGCTGCTCCGCCAGCCGCAAGGGCAACAGGCTACCGTGGCGGACCTGGCGAAAGCGCACAATGTCGAACCGAATGGCGATATCGCCCCCGGCGGCAATAAAGCGCAGCTCGTACTGCATAACGGGCAAACCGTGGTGCTCGACCAAACGGCTGATGGCCGGATCGGGGAGGGGAATGTGGAGAAGAAAGACGCGGAACTGTTGTATGAAGAAAATGAAGGAGACCGCGGCAGCAATATCCTCATCACGCCCCGCGGCGGGCAATACCGAGTGCGCCTGGCCGATGGAACGAAGGTGTGGCTCAACGCCGCCAGCCGCCTCGAATATCCCGTGGCGTTCAATGGAAAGGAACGGCTGGTCAGCCTCACCGGCGAAGCCTATTTCGAAGTGGCGAGCGATGTGCAGCGGCCGTTTTTCGTTATGGTTGACGGGATGAAAGTGCAGGTGCTGGGAACGAAGTTCAACGTCAACGCCTATCCTGAAGAAAAACTTTTCACCACCGCCCTGCTCGAAGGCGCGGTACGCATAACGGGCAGCGGCAAGCATGTAACGCTGAAACCCGGACAGGAATCCGCCTTCAGCCCGAAATCCGGATCCTTGAAACAATACGACGGCGACATGGAAAGCGCCGTGGCCTGGAAGAACGGCATCATCACATTTAAAAACGACGAGCTCTCGGCCGTCATGCGCGACCTGGGAAGATGGTATGACGTGGATGTAGCGTATGAGCCGGGGCTGGACAGCCACATACATGTAACAGGGGCCATGCGCAAACAGGAACACCTGTCGCAGGCGCTGAAAATTCTCGAGCTGACGGCCGGCGTCCACTTTGAGGTGGAAGGGCGCACGGTCAAAGTATCCCGATAGTAAATGAAAGGCAGGCCAATGGCCATTCGGAAGGGACGCCTTCCGGATTGCCGTGCCATGCCCCTAAGCATACAATAGAATTATTAAACACACAAATGCTGTTATGAAGAAATGCATGAAACCCGCGGCGCATCCCGGTGGCGCGGGCATACGGAGGCGTAAGGCCCCTCCGGCCCTGCACCTGTTCCTCCTGCTGGCGATCCTTGCCGGCCTCCCTTCCCATGCCGGCGCCCGCATCCAGGATGTTCCGCTGAACGTTCAGGTTCGTAACGCGGGACTGGAAACGATTTTTAAAATCATCCGCCAGCAAAGCGATTATCTGTTCATTTTCAAAGATGAGAACCTCGCGCGCATCAACACCCGCATCACCCTGCAAATGCAGAACGCATCGATCAGCGAGGTGATGGACAAATGCCTCGACGGTTCGCCGCTCACTTACCGCATCGTAGACAAAACGGTGATCCTCATGAGCCGCGACGAGCCCGCCAAAGCCGCCGTGAAACTCACGGGTGTAGTAACCGATGCCGATAGCAGGGAACCGCTGCCCGGTGTGTCCGTTGCCGTGAAAGGCGCATCCGGCGGTACCGTAACGGATGCCAATGGCCGGTTTGCCTTGCAAAACGCAGACGTGCCGGCTACACTGGTGTTCACTTTCATCGGATATACCGCTAAAACCGTAGTCGTAACCGACGATAAGCCCGTACAGGTTTTCCTGCAGCGCGAAACCCGCAATATCCAGCAGGTGGTTGTGGTAGGATACGGCACCCAAAAGAAAACGGAGCTCACCGGCTCGATCAGCACCTTCCGGCCGGATGAACTGAACGCCCGCCCGGTCCTGGGGCCCGACCAGATGCTGCAGGGCCGCATGCCCGGCGTGAACATCTCCTCTTCTTCGGGGATGCCGGGCGCAGGGCTGCGCGTGAGCGTTCGCGGAACGGGATCGCTGAGCGCCAGTAACGAACCGCTGTACGTGATCGACGGGGTGCCCATCATCCCGCACGACGCCGGCATGTTCAATTTCGGCGGCAGGATGAACCCCCTCGCGCAGCTGAACCCGCAAGACATCGCGTCCGTCGAAGTGCTGAAAGATGCAGCGTCCGCAGCGATTTACGGGTCCCGCGCCACCAACGGCGTAGTGCTCATCACCACCAAAAGCGGCCGCAAAGGCGCAGGACAGCTGAGCCTCAACGCCTGGGCCGGCATGTCGGAAGTAATGAACCTGCACAAAATCGAAATGGCGGATTCCAAACTCTACCTGGAAGTCGCCAACGAAGCCATCGACAACTACAACAAACAATACGGGTACGAACCCGGCAACAGCAAGTTCATCCAGGGCATCGATAATCCATATCCCGGGCTTCCCGATACCGACTGGATGGACCTGGTGCTCCGCAAAGCCTGGTCGCAGAACGTGGACCTGTCCGTTTCCGGAGGCAACGATAAAACCACGTATTACATTTCCGGCGGTTTCCTCAACCAGCAGGACACGATCATCTACAACGACCTGAAGAAATATACCGGCCGCATCAACCTGGCCAGCGAGCCCCTCAGCTGGCTGCGCACCGGCGTGAACGTGAGCTTCAGCTATTCCGACAACAACCGCGTGCCCGGCTCCAACCTCGGTTCCACCGTAATGGGAAGGAGCTTGCCGCACCGTCCGTTCGACCGGCCGTACAAGCCCGACGGATCGTACTACGTAGGCGGCACTTCCGACCTTGTGTACCACAATCCCATCCAGATCCTCAAAGAAGAAGTGGCGCAGCTGCAGAATTACCGCATGATCGGCAACGCTTTCGCAGAGCTGCGGCTCATGCCCGGACTGGCGTACAAAACCTCCTTCGGTTCGGATGTGGGGCTGACCAACGATTACGTTTATTACAACGCCAGGCATCCTTACGGAACGGGCAACGGCCGCATCGCCGACAACCGCCGCTGGATGACCAATATCCTCCTTGAAAACACCCTTACTTACAGCAAGCTCTTCGGCCAGCTGAAGCTCGATGTGCTGGCGGGCCACTCGTTCCAGCGGGTAATGACGTCCACCAGCGGTATCGACGGCAATGGTTTCCCCGCGCCTTCGTTCGACGTGCTGAATGCCGCGTCGGTGATCACGAGCGCGGGCACGAACCTGTACGGCAACGCGATGGAATCGTATTTCGGGCGCGCCAACCTGGCGTATAAAGAGCGCTACCTCCTCGGGGCTTCCATCCGTACCGACGGTTCCTCCCGCTTCTCGCCCAACAACCGCTATGGTTATTTCCCATCTGTGTCTGCCGGCTGGCAGGTATCGAAAGAGCCCTGGTGGACGAAGCCCGGCACCGACCTGAAAGTGCGGATGAGCTACGGTTCTACCGGTAACCAGGAAGGCGTGAGCAATTACGCGTACCAGGCGCTGACCGGCGGCGGCTACAACTACGACGGCAAAAGCGGTATCGCGATCACAGGGTTCGGCAACGAAGCGCTGACCTGGGAAAAGGCCAACCAGCTCGACGCAGGCGTGGAACTGTCGCTGTGGAAAGGCGCGCTCAGCTTCACGGTGGATTACTTCGTGAAGAACACGACGAACCTCCTGTATAACATGCCCATCCATGCCACTTCCGGTTTCACCAGCATCACGAGCAACATCGGATCGATGCGGAACAAAGGGCTGGAACTGGCGCTGAACGGGAACTACAGCTTCGGTGAGCTGCAATGGCAATCCGACTTCAACATCTCCTTCATCCGCAACCGCATTACCTCCCTGATCGGGGACAACGATTTGCTGTCGGTTGGCAGCAACCGGGGTTTGCAAGTAGGGAAAGACATCGGCAGTATCTGGGTGTATAAGATGGTCGGCATTTTCCAGGACGACAAGGATGTGCCGCTGCCGCAGTACAACACCGGCGTTCGCGCGGGCGATGTGCATTATGAAGACCTCAACGGCGACGGCGTGATCGATATCAACGACCGCCAGGTGGTGGGCAGTTCCAACGCGGATTTCTTCGGTGGATGGAATAACACTTTCCGCTATAAAAACTTCGACCTGACTGTTTTCCTGAATTACACTTACGGAAACGACGTATACAATACTTCGCGGATCATGGTGGAAAGGCTGGGGCAGAACGGGACGAACAATTTCCGCCGCGTAGCGGAATCCCGCTGGACGGGCCCCGGCACGAGCAACACCGTTCCCCGTGCGATCTACAACCAGGCGCAGAATATCGCCAACTCCTCGCGCTGGCTGGAAGATGGCAGCTTCCTTCGCGTAAGGACCGTATCGCTGGGTTACGAATTGCCGCGCACCTGGCTGCAGCGGGCGCATGTGAAGCGTTTGCGCGTGTATGCGCAGGCAGATAACCTCGCGTTATGGACGAAGTATTCCGGGCTGGATCCGGAAGTATCGTCGGACCTGGATCCGCGCTTCATCGGGGAAGACAACCTGGTGCTTCCGCAGCCTCGTTCCTTCAATTTCGGCATCAACCTGCATTTTTAAAACCGAAGCAAACATCGTCATGAAAAGAATATTGATACCAGCACTGATCACGGGCAGCCTCATGGTTGCATCCTGCAGTAAACTGCTGGACGTGAAATCGCATTCGGCCGTGGCCACCAACACGTTGTCTGAAGCCGATGTGGAAGCCTTCCTGGTAGGCGTTTACAACAGGGTGCAGAATGCGCCCGGTTCGGAGTCGTACATCTCGTTCGATATCGTAGGCGGCAACCTCATCAACTCCGGCGCAACCAGCGACGGGGGGCTGAATACCTTCATCAGCAACGTGCTGCGGCCGGAAAACGGCCTGATGTCCAACGCCTGGAACGGGTATTATGCATCGTTGTACCAGGTCAACAACCTGCTGGAAACACTCGCGCGCATCCCGGCGTCCACGCGGAAATCGGAGATCGAAGGCATCGTGCATTTCTTCCGCGGGCTTATTTACTACAACCTCGTTACCCGCTGGGGCGGCGTGCCTGTGCTGGAGCGGAACACGAACGAAAAAGTATCGCGCAATACGGAAGCGGAGACCTGGGCGTTTATCGAAAAAGAGCTGGAAATAGCGATAGAACAGGCGCCGGCGTATGCGACGGGGCAATATTACCAGGTGTCGTCGCAGGCCGCGAAGGCGCTGATGGCGCGCGTGAAGCTGGCGCAGGGGAAGAAGGCGGAAGCCGCCGCGCTGGCGGAAGAAGTGATTGAAAGCGGGTTGTTTGCACTGGATGCTTTTGAGAAGATCTTCAGGGCAACGGCCAACACCGAAGAGATTTTTTCTTTCAAGAACCTGACCATCGAATCCTCCATCCGGGTGAGCACGCTTTTCTATACCTATGCCCACGAAGTGAAAGGCAGCTACGTGTACCGTCCCACGCAGGAAACCATGGATATGTTCACGGCGGACGATAAGCGCACCGCTATGTCCGTAGAAACATTCTCCGGGCTGCGGATCATCAACAAGTATCCCAGCGGCCAGTCGGGCACCGATCCCATCGTGATCGTGCGGCTGGGCGAGATGTACCTGATCAGCGCCGAGGCACAGGGGCTGGCGGGGTTAGACAGGCTCAACGAGCTGCGGGCTTTCCGCGGGCTGGGCCCGGTAAACCCTGTTGGCGAAGCGGCATATCTCGATGCCGTGTTGCTGGAGCGGAGAAAGGAATTGCTGGGTGAAGGGCACCGCTGGTACGACCTCGTGCGCACCGGCAAAGCCGTGTCTGAACTGGGGATACTGAAGCGGGAAGTGAAATATCCGCTCCCCATGAATGAACTGGCGCTGAATACCAACCTGGATCAAAACGACGATTATTAATCTTTCAATTACAATTCTATGCTGCATAAATATAAACTGGTCTGGGGATTGACGCTGGTATACGCCCTCCTGATCGGCTGCAAGAAAGACGAAGCCGTGGCGCAGGCGCCCTATACGATCAAAAGCCCTCTCACCCAGCGCATCCTCGACAGCGCGGGCGTAATGGCGCAGGTGTTCAGCGACACCCTGTTCGAAGTGGCGCCCGGCATCAAAGAAACCGATATCCACTACCTGAGCCGCGAAGGCTACTCCATGCGCGCCTTCATTCTCGAAGTGGACGCCAACTACCCAGGCCTCCTGTTACAGGCAGGCACGCCCTATAACGCCGCCGCCTACGCCATGCAAACCGTGCCCGATATGGCCAAATACATCGAGAAGCCCGGCTACAAAGTACTGGCCGGTGTGAATGCGGACTTCTTCAACACCTCCACCGGCGAGCCCCGCGGCATCTACGTGAGAGACGGTGTGGTGCTCAAAACCACCTGGGCCAACGCCCGCAGCGCCACGTTCATGGGCGTGCTGAAAAACGGGAAACCTTATATCGGCGACCGGCAGGATTTCCTGGCCGTGCAAAACGACCTGGAAGACGCCCTCGGCGGCGGCCCCATGCTGGTCAGGGATAACCAGATCCTCACCCAAACGGATCTTTCCGTGGAACCCCGCACCGGCATCGGCATGAACGCCCAGGGGAAAATGTACTTCATCGTCATCGACGGCCGCAGCTTCTACTATTCCAACGGCTGCACCATCACCCAGCTGGGACATATGCTGAAAGCCTGCGGCTCCACCATCGCCATCAACGTCGACGGTGGCGGAAGCAGCACGTTCATGATCAAACATCCGCTGGCGGACGTGTGGCAGGTGCGCAACCGTCCCAGCGACGGCACCAACCGCGCCGTAGGCAACGCCTGGATGATCATTTCCCGATAACCGATTCAATTCTGCCAGACATGAAAAAACTCATCACCTATTTACTGCTGCCGGCCTTCGCATGGCTGTCGGCATGCGATAAGGACGACGATGCGGAAAAGCCCGTCACGCCGTCGATCATCGCCATATATCCTTCTTCGGGCCATCCGAATATGATCATCACCATCAAGGGTAAAAACTTCAGCACGGTCCGCGAAGACAATAAAGTGCAACTCGGCGGGAAAGCCGCCGTGGTGATCGAAGCCTCGGAATACGCGCTGCAGGTGGTTTCGCCGGAAGACGGCACCACCGGGCCGGTGACCGTAGCCACGCCGAAGGGCACCGTCACGGGAGGGCTTTTCACTTATCTGCCGCCTTTGGAAGAATACCAGGTGAGCACGCTTGCGGGTAGCGGCACCGCCGGTTCCGTTGATGGCCCCGTGGCCGACGCACTGTTCCGCACGGTGCAGGGCGTAGCCATCGGCGCCGATGGATCTGTGATCGTAACCGACCGCGGCAACAACCGCATCCGCCGGATCACCACTGCCGGGCAGGCCGTTCCCATTGCGGGCGCTACTACCGCCGGTTACGTGAACGCCACCGGCGCTGCGGCAAGGTTCCGCCTGCCCTGGCGCGCCGTGGAAGATGCGCAGGGGAATATCTTCGTCGCCGACCGCGATAACCACGCCATCCGCAAAATCACGCCCGCCGGTGTCGTGAGCACTGTTGCCGGGACAGGCGTGGCCGGGTTCGCGGATGGCGATGCCAATACCGCCCAGTTCAACCAGCCGCTCGACATCGTGGTGGACGCCGCCGGAAACCTGTATGTTGCCGATAACCTGAATCACCGTATCCGCAAAATCGCTACCGACGGACAAGTGACCACCATTGCGGGGAATGGCACGGCCGCCTTCGCCAACGGCACGGGCACCGCCGCGCAATTCCGCAACCCGAGCGGGCTGGAGATCGATAAAGACGGCAACCTCCTCATCGCCGACAGGCTCAACCAGCGCATCCGCAAAGTGACGCCCGCCGGCGTGGTGACCACCCTCGCGGGCGACGGCAACTCCGGATACCTCGACGGCGATGCCGCCGGCGCGCGGTTCGCCGATCCGTACGGGATCACGATCGATGCAGACGGAAACGTTTATGTAGCCGACCTGAACAACCACAAAATCCGGAAGATTTCACCGGAAGGGAAAGTGGTGTCCATCGCCGGCGGTGCGCGCGGGTTCACCGACGGGCTCGGTGCGGGCGCGCAGCTCAACACGCCTACAGACGTGTGTGTGGACGCGCAGGGCAACGTGTACGTGGCCGACCAGGCAAATCATGCTATCCGTAAACTGACGAAAAAATAGAACCGAAGCCGCTCTTTCCAGGGTGGCGGAAAAACGAACAGCCCCCGGTGCTTTGCTGCGCCGGGGGCTGTTTTTATGAAGAAATTAGAAGTGATCGGGAAGATAATCGTCGGACAGGATTTTCTTTTCTACCAGCGATTTATGATACACTGAGTATTTGATGTACTTGCGGGTGATGAAGTAGGAAATGGCCGTCACGATCATGAGCGGTACAAAGAGTTTGTACCCCCCGGAGATTTCGGCCAGCAGGAAGATGGCCGTTAACGGCGCGTGCATTACGCCTGCCAGCACTCCGGCCATGGCGGTGATGATGAAGTTGGGGGTGTTGAGATGGTAAATGCCGGTTACGTTGACAAGGTAGGCGAACAGGAACCCCGTGATCCCGCCGGTAATCATCGACGGAGCGAAAACGCCGCCATTGCCGCCCGCGCAGATGGTCAATACCGCGCAGATCACTTTGAAAGTGATGAGTAAAACCGACATGAGGATCACCGCCCAGATTTCGGTGCTGTACCCTTGCAGGAGGGAATGCGAGGTGATGGCGGCGTAATTGCCGGCCAGCAGCTGGGTGATGGTGGAATAGCCCTCGCCGTAAAGGCCCGGCAGGAAGAAGATAATGCCGCAGAGCGGGATGCCGGCCATCAGCCAGGTTTTCCAGCTCATTTTGCGCTTATGGAAGAATCCTTCTATCCATTCCACCATATGCGTAACGTATACCGATACCATGCCGCAGGCGATACCCAGGCAGATGTAAAAAGGGATGGCCTGGATGTTCCAGCTTTCGCTGGCGGTAAAGATGAATTTTCCCGGGTAGATCAGTTGCGACACCACGGTGGCCGTGGCGGTGGAGATCAGGAGGGGAATGAAGAAGGGGATGGTGAAATCGAGCAGGAATATTTCGAGGACAAAGATGATCCCGGCGAAAGGGCTGTTGAACACCGCCGCGATGCCGCTGGCCGTGCCGCAGGCGAGGAGCAGGACGGTATCTTTCGAAGAAAGGCGGAGGTCGCGGCCGGTATTGGAGCCGATGGCGGCGCCTGTGGCCACGATGGGCGCCTCCAGCCCTACGCTGCCGCCGAAGCCGGTGGTGAGCGCTGCGGTGAGGATGTGGCCGTAAGTGTGCCTTTTCTCGATCCGGCCTTTATTGGCGACGATGTTGTGGATGATGAAACCAATCCCCCGGTTCAGCCGGCCCTGGAAAAAGCGGGTGAGCAGCAGGAAGGAGAGGCCGGTGCCAATCAGCGGGAGGATGGCCGACAACCAGTTGCTTCCCATCCAGTCGTTCATCGACTCCGCCCGGTGCTCGAAGAACGCCACGGATACCTTGAGCGCTACCGCCGCGAGGGCTGCGATAACGCCGACGATGAAACTGATGAGGATTAAAAAATTACGGTGGGAGGTGTATTTCGACCTGATATTTCCCAGCTTGACCAATAACCTGTAGTACTTGTTTCCGGTTCCTTCCATCCGGCTAAATTAGTAAAACGTAGGCTAATGGTCATTCCCCGGTCCGGAATTGGACCTTTTCCACGATCACACCGAGCTTTTTAACCCCCGATGCGTCGGACCGGAAGGATTTTTCGCCGGTAAAGGAATCGTAGAGCTTGGGGTCTCCGGTATTGAGCGCCCTGAACAGGAGGTGTACGCCCTTATTATCGAGCTGGCCGCCGTCGTAACTCTGTACGGTGCCGCCGTTGGTCCATTCGAACCCGTTGATCCGGAAGCCCCTGCCGTTCACTTTCTGCACTTTATCGATCGGGTCGCCGGGTTTGATACCGAAGGGCGCGCGCCATTTGGCGTTTTCCTGGCCGAAGGTGATGGTTTTGGTAGAGTCTTTATAGAATACCACGGCCATTTCGTTCTCGGTATCCGGGTAAACCACCCAGGCCTTGCCGGCGTCGTTGCCGTCGAAGTCAGTGGCGTCGCGCAGCTCCACGTTCTGTTTGCCGTAGAGGTCGAGCAACTGGTCGGGTTTGGTCATGCCGAAAACGAGGCGCACGTCCCAATTCCGGGTGTCGGCGGATTCCACGCCGGCGGCGGTGGTATTGATGGTCGCGGGCGCACCGGCAGCCTGCTGGGCGGCCTGGGCGGCGGCGGGAGGCGCGCCATCGAGATTGGCGGCCGTGGCCTGGTTGGTGTTGGCCGGGGGCGCTACCATGAGCGTAATGGCTTTCGGGATGGCGCCGGACTTGTACAGGGTGGCTTTCTCTTCCGTCAGGTCCTTGGCTTCGTTCTTATATTTATTGACCGTATAGGTGGCGATCGGGAAAACGTTGCCCGACTTGATATCCATCGCGCGGAGGTTGGCGATGAACGTCTGCCGGTCGCAATCGCTGTATTGATACAGGAATTTGAGGGCGGCGTCGATGGTGGCGGGGTCCTTTTTAAGGTCCTGCATCGTTTTATCGATTTCCAGTCCGCCGGCGCCCGAGCGGCTCATCTGTTCCGTCACAAACACCAGTGCGGGGTCGTTGAGCTTGAGAAAGGTGGCGGCCATTTTCTCAGATATGTCATCTATGGCGGATTCCGTCAGCTTCTGGGCGGAGGCGGCAAGGGGGAGGGAGATAACGAGCAGTAAGAGGAACCGTTTCATGCGGGTAATTTTATATGGCTGTGCGTGTATAACGCATATCATTGTCACTAAATTATGGAAATATCCCTATCGGAGCGCAAAATACATGCCCGTGATTTTTCCCGGATGCGTAAATCAAATTTCCGATCCGATCATCCACCCAAACGTTCCGTCCATAATTTTACGCCTTCAAAACAGAAGCTTATGTTATCACGTTTTACATGTATGCTGGCCCTGGCGCTTTTCGCCGCCATCAATTCCTTTGGCCACGCACTTTGGATAGAAACCAGCCCGGTTGGTAAAAAAGGCCAGGCCCAGGAAGTTCGGGTGTTCTGGGGCGAATTCGCCGATAAGGACATTTCCCCCCTGGACAAATGGTTCTCCGATACCAAATCTTACGCCCTTTCGGTGATCACCCCCGACGGCAAAGTGCTGCCCCTGCAGAGCGCGCCCGGCAAAGATCACTATAAAGCCTACTTCACACCTGACCAGGACGGCGCTTACACCGTTGTCATGAAACACGTAGTAAGAGACGTTTACCACGGCAGCCGCCTCGATTACCACTCCAGCGCCGTAGTGCGCGTTGGCACCTCCGCCCAGCTGGACGCCGCCGCCAACCAGAACGTGCTGAGCGTGTACACCGCCCCCAACGCCACCCTGAAAACTGGGCAAAACATTGATTTCTATACACTTAAAGAACTGAAGCCTGCCGGTGGACAGGAGGTGGAAGTTATCGCGCCGAACGGCTGGGGCAAGAAGCTCTGGGCCGACAGCACCGGCAAAGCCTCCTTCACCCCCCTCTGGCCCGGCCGTTACATGGTAGAAGTAGCCGGCACCAAGGAAGAAAAAGGCGACCACAATGGCAAAGCCTACGAAAAGATCTGGCGTTGCGCAACATATTGCATAGAAGTAAAATAATATAAGAGCGTCGTACAGATTCCATGTTTGTGCCCCAACCTCCCGGACTCGCGTTCGGGAGGTT